>NZ_JBJXIA010000006.1:0-290959 GCF_046115955.1 Variovorax sp. GrIS 2.14 | reverse complement strand
AAGAAAGACGCCTACCTGGCGGTCGTGGAACCGGGTTTTGGCCCGATCGGCGCGCAGACCCAGTCGATCAACAAGGCGCAGTTCATCGCCACGCTAACCAAGACGTTCTGACAGCGCAAGAGCAATCCTGAGGCCGAACGATGATCTGGAAGGCAGATGTCGCGTCGGCGTGCTTCTGGATCGCGGCGGGTGTGATCTGGGCTGCCATTCTGGTCGAGCACTGGGAGAACATAGACCTGCTTTTTCTTGTGTCGCTGCTACTGCTCGTGTGGTTGCTCCGCCGCACGATAGAGCGGTTGCGAACACTTGCCCGGTAACGCCAATCAGCTCACTTACCGCACTCCACGATGCTGAATTCGACCCGTCGATCCGGTGCGTCGACCACGTCGTCGGTACCGCTGCCGACGATGTTCTGCTTGGAGCCCATGCCGATCGCACGGGTGCGTTTGACCATGTCTGCCGAGTCGGCGCCGAGGCGCTGCTTGATGAACGCTGCGCGCCTGAGCGACAGGGTTTCATTGGCGTCTTCGGTGCCGGTCTTGCTCGTGTGGCCCACAACGTCCATGCAGACCTTGGTGCGGCTGGCCTGGCGTGCGATTTGCCGTAGCCACATGGCGTAGGCACCGGTCAGTTTGGGGTCGGCCCAGAACTCGGTACTGCCGGGATTGAAAAGGAATTTGACGCCGAGCTGGTTGGTGGCGATGCCATACGCAACGAGTCGCCCGAAGGTTTCTTCGGCTTCGGTCGTCATGCCCAACTTGCTGACGCTCAGATAGATACCCGTGAGCACACGGATCTGGTCGCCTGCGGGCGTCGCAAGCGCGCTGCGGTATTGCCCCAGTGCCTCGCGATAGCGTGCGGCGTTGTAGAGCGTCGTGGCGTCGTTGATGACGGTGGCCGTGGCGATGCGCTCCATGTACGTAGCGTCGGCTTTTTGTCCTGCCGGCGTGGCGCTGGTGAGCACGTAGCCATCGGTGACCTTGTCCTTGATGAGCACCGGGCTGTCGCGGTAATAGGGCAACGGGCTCATGTCCACGCCTTCTTTCCTCGCGACTGCGGATGAGTGCGCGACCACCACGCCGCCTTTGATGTCGACCAGCGCCAGGTCGATGCGATAGGTGTTCTGCACGCGCACCAACGTGCCGACCAGCAGGTACTGCGCCTTGGCCAGGCTGGCCGCCTGAAACGGAAGCACCTCGATCTGTTCGAAGTTGCGCGGCACGCGCTCGGTGATCGTGCGGTCGAGCTGTTGCGTTGCTGCGGTCTGCTGGCCGCTGGCCGCATCGAGCGTGGGGTCGAGCGCGACGGCCTGCTTGCTGCGCCGGGCCATGAAGCCCATCGCGTCTTGCGACTGTTGAAACAGCGAGTCCGTGGCCGCGGCGATGGCCTGGTCGAATTGCAGCGGTTCATTGCTTGCGACCGGTGTGGTGGTGCTGCAGCCCGCAATGGCGATCGCAAACACGGCGCCGAAAAACAGCCGCGGCAGAGTCGTAGAAGCAAGCTGAGACAGGAAGGGAAAACGGGAACTCATCGGCATTCTTTTTTCAGGTAAGCGACTTCGTCAGCAGTCAGGGTGTCGAGTGAAGATTTCTGAATGATCTCGGCGCAGCGTTGCGGTCGCACCGGGGCCTTGCGAAGCGAAGCGGGCTCCGCCTCGAATTCAGTGCGGGATGCCGTGCGCGGTTCATCGACCGAAGCGATGACCGTCGCCGGCTTCTTGCGCTCGGGGACAGACGGCGCCGCCATGCGCACCGCAGAGCGCGGCGTGGCCGCCAGCGCGATAGGCGTCGCAGTGTCGGGTATTGCAGTGACGGGCGTTGCAACCGCCTGCGCCTGCGCTGGTGCTGGTGCTGGTGCTTCAGTTACAGCGATCGCGCTGACTGCTTTGACCACAGTGGGTGCGACTGGCGATTGCGTTACGGGCGCGGGCGAGCTAGTCACTTCAGCCGCCGACGTGCTGAGGTCCGGCTGCCGTGAACCGCTGCTGTGCATCGTCCAGAACGTCGCACTGCCGACCAGGAGCAGGCATGCGGTAGCGGCGAGATAGACGCGACGATGGGAGCGTTTGACGGCGGACTGCGGCACGTCGGGTTGTGACGATGGCGTCGGGTCGGCGGCCGACTCTTCGATCGATACCTGGGCCGCTTCCGGAGTGTCCTCGGCCTTTGGCGCGTCGGCCTGTTGCGGCGCATCCGAGATCGCCGCCACTTTGGCAACCTTCCCCGCATCGAGCAACGCTCGAAACTCCGCTATGTCTTGCGGCCGCGCCTCGGGCCGCACCGACAAGGCGAGGTCGACGGCGCGCAGAAAGTTGTCGCTGTATTTGCCGGCGTGTGTCACCGCCAGCGGCCGCAGCGTGTCGCTCACCACGCGCACCACAGACGCCGTCGGGGCTCGGCCGGTGATCGCGTAATGCACGACACCTGCCAGCGCATACAGATCGGTCCAGGGCCCTTGCTGCAACTCGCCGCCGTATTGCTCGATCGGTGCAAAGCCGGGCTTGAGCACGGCGGTCAGCACCTGCGTCATGTCGCTGATCACGCGCCGTGCCGCGCCGAAGTCGAGCAACACCGGGCCCGACGTCGTCAGCAAAATGTTGTCGGGGGAGATGTCACGGTGATAGCAATGCTCGCGATGCAGCACCGACAGCGCATCGAGCAGAGGCTCCAGCCACGCGCGCAGTTCTGACTCGGACGCCGTGTTGCCGGCGGTCGCCAGCGTTGCCTTGAGCGTCGGCCCTTCGTAGAAAGGCATCGCCATGTACGCAGTGCGATTCGCCTCCCAGAACCTGAACACCTTGACCAGCGCCGGGTGATCGAAGCGTGCCAGCAGACGCGCTTCGTTGACAAAGCTCTTCAGGCCGGCGTCGAAGGTGCCGCGATGCCGGTCGGACCGCATCGACACTTCGAGCGACGGATTGGCCCGTACCGCCAGCGACGTCGGCATGTATTCCTTGATGGCCACATGCCGCTCCAGCGCGACATCCCATGCAAGGTAGACGATACCGAAACCGCCTTCGCCGATCGATCTGACGATGCGAAAGCCTTCGATGAGCGTGCCATCGGGCAAGGCGTGCTCTGCAAATTCGGTGAATTCCGGGCGCTCGTGATCGACATGGTCGTCCGCTGCCCATTCGGCGGTGCGCTGGACGCGAAGTGTCGCGGCGTGGCCCATCTCGGTATTGGCCATGTCTGCAATGGCGTTCTCTTCACGGTCGACAAGGGTGGCCGATAGGGAGGTGACGCACTTCATGCAGAACTTGGCGAGCGACCAGTTATGCGCACCGCAATTTGGGCAGATCACGGCGATTGCGACCGCAACGACGGCATTTGCGAGGTGTGCGGCAAATTCGGCATGCGGGCAGTTTCGCCGCGTGTTGACAAGGAGTCGCGTGCATATCTCACGCGAAGATACATAAATTCACAATTCCGACGAACGGTGTCGAAACGCGTCGTTATCAGTCTTTTTGGTCCGTTAGGATCGATGCAGCGCGATAGGCGGAGCGGCCCGCCGTTTTTGTGTACGCAACCAGCGTTTTCCACTGACGTTCGCGGTCTTGCGGGGAAAGATCACCACCTTGGTTAAGGAGCACCTGACTCACTTCGAGTAGGGCGATCGCCGATGTCAGGCAGAAGTGGACCGCGGTGTCTTCGGGGTTGGCTTCGTACCGTGCCCGCTCCGATTGCAATGCCATGGCCTGGTCTATCTCGCTCATCGACAGCAGCATCGTCGGTCCGTAGAACGGGACTTCGGTGCGGTCCACAGGCGCAGCGCCAAGCACCTTGTCGAGCTCGGCGAGCGCCCGCTCTATGCCGGTCAATTGGTCCTGTCTGCTGGTCATCGCGCTCATGGCATCGAGAATTGTGTTACGAATTACAACCGGAATCGTGCTTCGCCTGGCCTGGGGCCCGTGCAGGCGGTCAGGAGGAACGCGTGTAGGCAACGCGGAACAAATCAGATCGATGGACGAACCTCGATGACCGCATTTCCAGATACGCCTGCATCCCCCCGACTGCGGCCGATCTGCAGTGGCCCTCAGTTGAGGACCGGATCGCTCACGCAGCGGCGTTGTTGTTCGCGCCGGCGCTGGCAGCCTCCGCCTTGGCCTCGGCAAGCTTTGCTTCTAGCCGTTTGCGCCGCGCCACCTCTTCGGCAAGCACCTTGCCGACGTCTTCCAGGTCGTCGACGCATTCCTGCACTTTGGTCTCTAGCGCCTCGTTCTTTTCGAGCGCGAGCGCCAGATCGCCAGTAAGCGCCTCGACTGGCACTTCCTGCTGAAGCACGGCGTTGGTCACGGCCAGCTCGTTCACGCCGGCACTCAACTTCTCTTGCGTTTCTTGCGTTTGCGCCAACGCCTTCTCTATGGGCGAAGACGCACTTGGCGAATGGGGCTTGTCGGACACGGTGGTACTAAGTTGAATTTGGAAAGGCAGAACCATACACTCCAGCTCGCCGCGGTCGTGTGATTATTTGACAACAAGTCCCTTGAGCGCGGGGTTCGCCGGCGGCGCAGTGGGATTCATCTGCGTGAGCGTCTTGACCAGCAAGCGCGCGATCATCAGATTGCGGTGCAACTTGCTGTTGGCCGGTACCACGTACCAGGGCGCATACCCGGTCGATGTCGCTGCCAGCGCGCGGCTGTAGGCGCGCTGGTAAGCGCTCCATTTCTCGCGAACGATGAGATCGTCGGGGCTGAACTTCCATTGCTTGCCCGGTGTGTCGACGCGTGACTGCAGGCGCACGCGCTGTTCTTCCTTGCCTATGTGCAGCATGCACTTGACGATCACGGTGCCGTTCTCGGTCAGCAGCCGCTCGAAGTCGTTGATCTGCGCGTAACGCTTTCGGGTGACATCCTTGTCGATCCATGCTTCGACCACCGGCACGAGCACGTCTTCGTAGTGGCTGCGGTTCCATACCGCGAGCTCGCCATTGCGTGGCACGACCGCATGGCAGCGCCACAAAAAGTCGCGCGCTTTTTCTTCGTCGGTCGGCGCCTTGAAGGCCGCGACACGTACGCCGAGTGGCGTGGTGCGAGAGAACACCCAGCGAATCGTGCCGTCTTTGCCGCTCGTGTCGGTGCCTTGAAGCACCAGCAGTACTTTGCGCCGACCCTCTGCGTGCAGCAGGTTTTGCAGCACGTCGAGTTGCACTGCAAGTGCATCGAGTTCCTTTTTTTGCGCGTCGTCGCTGCCTGCCAGGAAGGGCGTATCACCAGGGTCGATGTCGGCCAGCTTGAAGTTGTCGCCGACGCGGTAGGTCTTGAAGCTCTTCATAAGCGCTTTCTTCTTCTGTGCAAAAACTGACAGCGTAAGGGATGCGCCCGCAGTATCGTCAAGCGGCTTTGTGTTTGGTGTCAGGGAGAAACAATCATGGAATCAAAATTCCGATCTTTGCGTTTGCTGTTGCTTTCGCTCTGCGCATTTGCTTGTGCAGCGTGCCAGTTCCGCGGCGACGTCCGTCCGCTTTCAGCAGACATCGCGGCACCGCCTCGCTTCTATGAGGCCATGCCGGCTTGCCGGGCGGCCGGCGCACGATTCGCGCTCGGCAAGGTGGTCAACGGACCGCTTCTCGAAGAGATACGCCAACGCGCCGATGCACGCACGGCGCGCACCGTTCTCCGGTCGGACGCGAGCGTATTGCCCTTCGACGAGAGCCGATTGAATGTCGACGTCGAGAAGAACGGCCGCATCTTCGGCACCCGCTGCGGCTGACCTTGCAGCCTCGAGCGTCGGCATCAAGTGTCGATATCGTCTACGCTGGCGCTCCAACGAGCGCCCCATCCGCCAGAGGCATCGTCGAGCTGACGTCGGTCGCGCTTCGTCGGCCGGCCCTGTTCCAGACTCAGCCCTGGCTCCGTCCCCATGCGCCGCAGTTCTCGCGCCTTCGTCTGTGCGGCCAGGCTGTCGGCCGTTTCCACATAGAGCTGTTGCGCGATCGGTGCCGAGCCGCGTTGTGCGCTGATGCCGCGCACCTGGACCACACGCGTCATTGCGCCTAGCCGGATACCGACCGTGTCGCCCGCCTTCACCTCACGCGACGCCTTGGCGATGTCGCCGTTGACCTGCACGCGGTTCTTGCCGATTTCATCGGCGGCAAGCGACCGAGTCTTGAAGAAGCGCGCGGCCCACAGCCATTTGTCGATTCGCAAACGATCCATCGTCATCCTTGTGTGTGCTCCTTGCGCGGCAACCGCACTTTTGCATCGAGGCCGACCACCTGGCCGTCCTGCACTCGATTGTCCAGCGTCAGACTGCCGCCCAGCGCCATCACGATTTCCCGACAGATCGTCAGACCCAGGCCCGACCCGCTGGCCGCGTCGCCGGCGGAAAACGGCTCGAACAGGCGCTGCCGCAGTTCGGCCGAGATGCCCGGCCCTGAATCGACGACCGCCAGCACGGCATGGTTGCTTTCCACATGCACCCGCACCGCCAGCAAACCGCCTTCAGGGCTGTGCTTGATGGCGTTGTGCAGCAAATTCCGCGCAAGCTCCTGCAGCATCCACAGGTGCGCATGCACGGGCGCCGGCTCGGCGTCGAGCTCGAACTCCAGCGCCTTGGCGGCGATCAGGGGCGACACGTCGATGGCAACTTGCCGCACCACCTCGTCCAAGGCGAGAGTCGCCGACTCCGGCCTTTGACGCAACTGTTCGACCTTGGCGAGCGACAGCATCTGGTTGGCCAACAACGTGGCGCGCTCGACCGTCTGGTTGATTTCGTCGAGGGCCTGACGCGGGTCGACGTCGCCGCGACGCGCCGATTGCACCTGCACTTTCAGCACCGCGAGCGGCGTGCGCAGCTGATGGGCGCTGTCGCGCACGAAGCGCTTCTGATGATCGAGCAAACGCTGCAGCCGGCCCATGACGCGCGTGGTCGCGTCGATCAGCGGGCGCAACTCGCGTGGCGCGTCGGGTGCGTGGACGGGCGACAGATCGTCTGCGGCGCGAGCCTCGATCGCTTCGCCGAGTTCGCGTACCGGACGCGTTGCGCGTTGCACCACGAGAATCGTCACGCCGGCGATCACACCGAGCAACAGCAGTTGACGCCACAACGTGTCGACCAGGATCTTGCGCGCCAATGTCTCGCGCAGCTCCAGTGTTTCAGCCACCTGCACCACCGCCATGCCGCGCCCATGCTCGCTCGCCACCGGCTGCAGCAGCACCGCGACACGCACCGGCTCGTCGCGAAATTGGGCATCGTAAAAGTCGACCAGCGAGGCATAGGCGCTGAGGTCGGGAATGCGTCCGCGCCAGAACGGCAGGTCGGCAAAGCCGGACACCAGCTCGCCGTCGATGGCCGACACCCGATAAAAGAGCTTGCTCTTGTTGTCGGCCTCGAAGGCCTCGAGTGCGGAATAGGGCACCTTGGCGCGAAGCACCGAATGCTCGTCGTAGCCCTCGACATCCAACTGCTCGCCGATGGTCTTGGCCGACGCCAGCAAGGTGCGGTCGTAAGCCGTCGTGGCGGCAGCCAGCGTCTGGCGGTAGAGGCTCACCGAGTTGATGACGATGAACAGCGCCACCGGCGCCAGGATGCCGAAGAGCAGCGTCGCTCTTAGCGACAACGATCGCGAAAGCGACGTCGACAAAGACCGCGTCATGCCTCGCGCAGCAGATAGCCAAGCCCGCGCAGCGTCATCAACACCGCGCCCGTGCCGACCAGCTTCTTGCGCAGCCGATACACGACCACCTCGATGGCCTCGTACTGCACCTCTGTTTCCCCGGGAAACACCAGCTCGAACAGACGTTCCTTGGTCACGGCATGACCGGGCTTTTCCATCAGCACCTTCAGCAAGCCGAGTTCGCGCGGCGTGAGTTCCTGCACTTCGGCGCGGTGATAGATGGCGCCACTCTCCAGTTCGTAGCGCAGTGCGCCGACCTGCTGCGGATTGATCGGTGCGTCGACGCCGGCGTTCTGATGGCGACGTCGCAGTGCGCGCAATCGCGCTTCCAGCTCGTCCAGGTCGAAAGGCTTGGGCAGGTAGTCGTCAGCGCCTGCGTTGAGGCCGACGATGCGGTCGCCCACCGTGCCGCGCGCGGTCAGCAGCAGCACGGGAGTGCGCAAGCCGGCGGCACGGGCCTGCGCCAGAACCTGCAGGCCGTCGAGGTTGGGCAAGCTCAAGTCCAATGCGACCACGTCCGGTTCGAGCGCACGCCATTGCTCCAGCGCCTGTGCGCCATCGCCGCAGACGCGAACGTCGATCTGCCGGCGCGCGAGGGCGCGCTGCAGCGTGGTCTGCATCGTGGGATCGTCTTCGACGAGCAGCAGTTTCATGCCTCGGGGTTTGGTGTTTTCCCCAATGTGACGGACAGCCAACTGACAGCGGGGCGCCGCATGATAGCGGTGTTCAGCCTTTACTCAGCTTCTGTTCAGGTTCTATTCGGGTTCATTGTCGAAGGAGACATCAACATGCGTCGCGATACCTTTCTGAAATCCCTGGCCGCACTGGCCGCTTCCAGCGCCTTGCCGATGTCGGCCTGGGCGGCGGCAGCCAACGTCAAGATGATGATCCCGGCCAACCCGGGTGGCGGCTGGGACACCACCGGCCGCGCACTGGGCAAGGCGCTGACCGACGCCAAGGTTGCCGACACGGTGACCTACGACAACAAGGGAGGCGCCGCAGGTGCACTGGGCCTCGCGCAGTTCGTCAACGGCTCCAAGGGCGACCCGAACGCGCTGATGGTGATGGGTGCCGTCATGCTGGGCGGCATCATCACCGGCAAGCCACCGGTCAAGCTCGAATCGGCCACGCCCATCGCGCGCATCAGCAGCGAATACAACGTGTTCGTGCTACCGGCCAATTCGCCGCTCAAGACCATGAAGGACGTGGTCGACCAGCTCAAGAAAGACCCGGGCAGCGTCAAGTGGGGCGGCGGCTCGCGCGGCGCTACCGAGCACATCGCCGCGGCCATGATTGCGCAGAAGGTCGGCGCCGATCCGTCCAAGATCAACTACGTCGCGTTCCGCGGCGGCGGTGAAGCGACTGCGGCCATCCTGGGCGGCAACGTCACGGTCGGTGGAAGCGGCTACAGCGAATTCGCCGAGTACATCAACGCCGGCAAGATGAAGGCGATTGCCGTCACCTCGGCCCAGCGCCTGCCGGGCGTCAACGTGCCGACGCTGAAAGAGCAGGGCATCGATGTCGAGATCGGCAACTGGCGCGGCGTGTACGGCGCTCCAGGCATCACGCCGGACCAGAAGAAGGCGCTGACCGACATGGTGCTGGCCGCGCTCAAGTCCGCCGCTTGGGCCGAGGCCCTCAAAAAGAACGATTGGACGCCGTCCGTACTGTCGGGTGATGCGTTCGCCAAGTTCGTCGACGACGACTTCGCGAGCCTTCGGGCGATCATGGCCAAGTCCGGAATGATCTAAAGGCCTTAGCTCGCCCCCAGGTCGCTGCGCACTTCGTGTCGCGACTCCCACCCCCTGACTGGGGGCGACACCAGCAGTCCGGTAAAGCCGGTCCTGCGGTGTCTCTGGAAGGGAGCGCTTGCGCCTTTGGCGCTTTGGCGCTCTCGGTTGAAACCTTGAGACGAATATGACAACAACAGAGCCTTCGGCCTTTACTCCCCTTGATGCCGAACCGCCGCGTGGGCCGGTCGCCGTATGGCCGCAAACCTTGGTCGGTATTGGCGTTTTGTTGACCGGACTGGCGCTCGGGTTCGGGGCCATCGGCATTTCTTCGGAAGCGGGGTACGGCGGGGTCGGGCCCAACTTCTTGCCTTGGCTGGTGTCTATCGTGCTCACGATTTGCGGGGGCTGGATCTTGTGGGAGGCACGCCGTGGCGGCTTTCGTGAGCTCGATGCGCCTTCCGGTGCGGAGCACGCTTACTGGGCCGGGTTCGTCTGGGTCTCGGCGGGGTTGCTGCTCAACGCGGCGCTCATCACCACGCTGGGGTTCATCGTAAGTTGCACGCTGTGCTACGTGCTGGCAGTACAGGGCTTGCGGCGCGCCAGCGGAGTGGCTTCGAGCTCACCGCGCACCTGGGCGCTGGACGTCGTCACGGGTGTGCTCATCGCCGCGCCCGTGTTCTGGACCTTCACGCAATTCCTGGCGATCAATCTGCCGGGCCTCACTTCGACCGGGTGGCTCTGATATGGAAATCTTCAACGCCCTGATGCATGGGTTCGCGCTCGCGATCACCCCTGTCAATCTGCTCTGGTGCCTGGTCGGCTGTGCGCTCGGCACGGCGGTTGGTGTGCTGCCCGGCATCGGCCCTGCAGTCGCGGTGGCGATGCTGCTGCCCATCACGTCGAAGGTCGACGTCACCGCCTCGATGATCTTTTTCTCGGGCATCTATTACGGCGCCATGTACGGCGGCTCAACCACCTCCATCCTGCTGAACACGCCGGGCGAAACCGCCAGCATGGTGACGGCCATGGAAGGCAACAAGATGGCCAAGAGCGGCAGGGCAGGCGCAGCGCTCGCGACCTCGGCCATCGGCTCTTTCGTGGCGGGCACCATCGCGACCGTGATCGTCACGCTGTTCGCGCCGTTCGTCGCGGAGTTCGCGGTCAAGCTCGGTCCGCCCGAATATTTCCTGCTGATGTTGCTGGCCTTCACCACCGTGAGCGCGGTGCTCGGCAAGAGCACGCTGCGCGGCATGACGGCGCTCTTCATCGGGTTGGCGGCAGGTTGCGTCGGCCTCGACCAGATCTCAGGCCAGGGGCGTTACACCGGCGGTGTGCCCGAGTTGCTCGACGGCATCGAGATCGTGCTGGTCGCGGTCGGCTTGTTCGCCGTGGCAGAAGTCTTGTATGCGGCGCTGTATGAAGGCAGGGTCGTCGAAGCGCAGAACAAACTCAGCCGCGTGCACATGAGCAAGAGCGACTGGAAGCGGTCGATTCCTGCGTGGCTGCGCGGCACCGCCATCGGCGCGCCGTTCGGTTGCATTCCGGCAGGCGGCACCGAGATACCAACCTTCCTGAGCTATGCCGTCGAAAAGAAGATGGCCAAAGGCGAGGTCAGGAAGGAGTTCGGGACACGCGGTGCCATCGAAGGCGTGGCTGGTCCTGAAGCGGCCAACAACGCGACGGTGACCACCGCGCTGATCCCCTTGCTCACGCTCGGCATCCCGACCAGCAACACGACCGCCATCCTGCTCGGCGCGTTTCAAAACTACGGCATCCAGCCGGGCCCGCAACTGTTCACCACGTCGGCTGCGCTGGTCTGGGCGCTGATTGCCTCTCTCTATATCGGCAACGTGATGCTGCTGGTGCTCAACCTGCCGATGGTCGGCCTGTGGGTCAAGCTGCTGAAGATCCCCAAGCCGCAGCTCTACGCCGGCATCCTGATCTTCGCGACGGTCGGTGCTTACGGCATGCGCCAAAGCGCGTTCGACCTGTTCCTGCTCTACGCCATCGGCATCCTCGGCGTGCTGATGCGTCGCTTCGACTTCCCCACCGCGCCGGTGGTGGTCGGGATGATCCTGGGCCCGCTCGCAGAAGCGCAGTTACGCAACGCGATGTCGATCGGCGAAGGCAGTGCGGCGGTGTTCTTCCAGCGTCCGATGTCGATCGCGCTGATCGTCGTCGTGGTCGCGGTTCTGGTGTTGCCGCGCCTGGCCAAGCGCATGAGCCAGCGCAAGGCGCGGGCGCTGGCCTAACGCCGCACGTACCAGGCCAGCGCCGCGACAACGGCCACGATCGCGATCCAGAGCGACCAGCTCGACAGCACACCGCCGCCAGCGCGGTGCGACTGATAGTTCTCGAGCCGCGCTGGAAGCGTGCGCACCTCGTCGAGCGACCTGTTCGGAAGCAGCCGGTCGTCGCGGTCGATTGCGATCAGCAACGGCTCCAGCAGCAGTCGCTCGCGATCGCCGTCCAGCGACAAGTGGTCGGTGTTGCCATTGGCGGTGCGCTGCGCCAGCAACTGCCCTGCGGGCGTCAGGCCGATGTTTTCGCCAAGGATCGAAAGAGCGCCGTGCTCGATGAGCGCATCTAATCCGCGCCGAACCGCCGGCCGTTCGGCGACCGGCACGGTCAACTGCAGTCCGGTGCGCGAAGTTTTTGAGGAATGAGCTTCACCGCATCGCTCCATCACTATGCCGATCAGCACGCCCGCGAAAGCTTCGCGCTCCGTCAACATTTTTTGCATCGTGGCAGTCCTCTTCCTGAAACCCAATTGGAAAACTAGCGCGGCGTGGCGGTGCCGTCCGATGGCGCAACGATGGTGGCGCGCCCGTCGCGCGACGTGGTCGTGTCGTCGTCATTCGGTGGCGTCGAGCCGACAGGCGCTACCACCGTAGCCCGGCCGTCGGGGGTGGTGGTCGGCATATTGACCGGTGGCCCGCCGTTCGTGCGGTCCAGTTGCCGGCCCGCCATGCGCACACAGCCGTTGCGCTCCGGCGCTGGCAAGCTGCCGTCGTTGCACACCGCGAGAGCTCGTTGGTAGCGCTCTTGCGCTACGGCGTCGGTCGATTGGGCCCAGGCGCCCGACGCAGCGAGCGAGCCCAACATGACGATGCCACATAGGGCGTTGCGCAGTTGCTGGCGATTCATGGATGGCCCCGCTTCCAGTTTTCAAAAGCTGGACAGTGCACGATGATCCGCCCCAGCGGAGTGCGAAGGCGCTGCGTTCGCGAGTAGGCAAAGTGCGCGCGTTTACGCTGGATCGGGCGGGTGCCCGCGCAGGCGGCGCGCGGTTCGCTTCAGCCAATGCTCGATGTCGTCGATGTAGGTGAAAACGGCAGGCACCACGAGCAAGCTGAGCACAGTCGAGGTGATGAGGCCGCCGATCACCGCGATCGCCATGGGCGAACGAAAGCTCGAGTCGGCCGCACCGAAGCCGACTGCGATCGGCAGCATACCGGCGCCCATCGCGATGGTGGTCATGATGATCGGCCGCGCCCGCTTGTGGCATGCATCGCGCAGCGCGTCCCAGCGGCTCATGCCGGCAACGGCTGGCCGGCCGTCGCATCCGTCATGACCACGTCGCGCGACGATGGCGTACTCCACCAGCAGGATCGAGTTCTTCGTCGCCACGCCCATCAGCATGATCAAGCCGATCAACGACGGCATCGACAACGCCTTTTGCCCGATGAGCAAGCCGACGAAGGCGCCACCGAGTGCCAGCGGCAGAGCGCACAAGATCGTCACCGGATGCAGGAAGTCCTTGAACAGCAGCACCAGCACGATGTAGATGCACAGCACGCCGGTCAGCATCGCCAAGCCGAAGCTCGCGAACAACTCGGTCATGACCTCGGCGTCGCCAACTTCGGTCACGCGCACGCCGGGCGGCAAGTTGCGAATCGACGGCAGCTTCATCGTCGCTTCTTTCGCATCGCCCAGGCCGACGCCCGACAGTTCGATCTCGAAGTTGACGTTGCGTGAGCGGTCGTAGCGGTCGATGACGGCAGGGCCGCCTTCCACCGTCAGGTTGGCGACCTGGCCGAGCATCACCGGTCCGCGCGCGCTCGGCACCGACAGGCGTTCGAGCAGAGCGAGGTTCTGCCGCGCGGAATCTTCGAGCTTGACCACGATCGGCACCTGACGCTGCGCCAGGTTGAGCTTGGGCAGCGACACGTCGTAGTCGCCGAGCGTTGCCACGCGCAGCGTCTCGCCCATCGCCGCGCTGGTCACGCCGAGGTCGGCGGCGCGGGCGAAATCGGGCCGCACCGAAATCTCGGGGCGGATCAGGCTCGCCGTCGAGGTGATGTTGCCGAGGCCCGGGATGGTACGGAGGTCGCGCTCCACCGCGCGCGCTGCGGTCGTCAGCGCGGCCGGATCGTCGCCGCTCAACGCCAGGATGTACTTCTCGCCCGAGCCGCCGAGCCCGACCGTGCTGCGCACACCGGGCAGCGTTTCGAGCGCGTTGCGAATCTGGTTCTCGATGACCTGCTTGCGCGGCCGGTCGCCGCGTTCGTCGAGCTTGATCGTCAGCGTCGCCTTGCGCGTTTCGGGTGTTCCGAAGCTGGCGAACGGGTCGCCGCCCGCGCTGCCGCCACCGATGGTGGTGTAGACACTCTTCACATGCTTGATCGCCATCACGCGGCGCCGTGTTTCTTCGGCCATCACAGTGGTCGTTGCCAGCGTGGCGCCAGGAGCGAGCGAGATATACACCTGCGTCTGCGAGTTGTCGTCCGGCGGAATGAAGCCGGTCTTGAGCAGCGGAATCATCGCGATCGAGCCGAAGAAGAAGAGCGTTGCCAGCGCCATCGTCTTGAAGCGGTTCTTCATGCACCACTCGGCGGTGCGCATGTAGATCGTGAGCCAGCGCGCTTCTTTTTCTGCCGTCACGATCGGCTTGAGCAAGTAGGCCGCCATCATGGGCGTCAGTACGCGCGCGACGACCAACGATGCGAAGACGGCGAGCGATGCGGTCCACCCGAACTGCTTGAAGAACTTGCCTGCGACACCGCTCATGAAAGCGGTCGGCAAAAACACCGCGATGAGCGTGAAGGTGGTGGCGATCACGGCAAGCCCGATCTCGTCGGCCGCCTCCATTGCAGCGTCGTACGGGCTCTTGCCCATGCGCAGATGCCGCACGATGTTCTCGACCTCGACGATGGCGTCGTCGACCAGGATGCCGATCACCAGCGACAGCGCCAGCAGCGAGATCACGTTGACCGAAAAGCCCAGCAGGTGCATGCCGATGAACGCCGGAATCACCGACATCGGCAGGGCGACGGCGGACACGAAAGTGGCGCGCCAGTCGCGCAAGAAGAGCCACACCACGATCACGGCCAGGATGGCACCTTCGTACAGCAGGTGCAGCGAGCCTTCGTACTCATCCTTGACCGGCTCGACGAAGTTGAAGGCTTCGTTGAGCTGGATGTCGGGGTGTTGCGTGCGCAGCTCGGTCAGCGATTTTTGGACCTCGGCGCCGACGTCCACTTCGCTGGCGCCGCGGCTGCGCGCCACCTCGAATCCGACCACCGGCTTGCCGTCCAGCAGCGCGGCAGCGCGCGGCTCGGCGATGCCGTCGATCACGCGCGCGACCTGGTCGAGCCGGATGCGACGACCGTCGGACAGCGCGATCTGCAGGCTGCCCAGCTCGCTCGCGCTCTGCACCGTGGCCAGTGTGCGCACCGGTTGCTCGCTGCCGCCCAGGTCGGTACGGCCACCGGCGCTTTCTGTCTGCACCTGGCGCAACTGGCGCGAGATTTCGGCCGCACTGGCGCCGAGCGCCTGCAGCTTGGCAGGATCGAGGTCGACGTTGACCTGCCGCGTCACGCCGCCCACGCGATTGACCGCACCGACGCCCGGCAGGGCCAGCAACTTCTTCGTCACGTCGTTGTCGACGAACCAGCTCAATGCTTCGGGGTCGAGCTTGCTCGATGCGATCGTGAAGGCCAGCACCGGTTGCCCGGCCAGGTCGAGCTTGGTGACGACCGGATCGCGCACGTCGGCGGGCAGGTCGGCGCGCACGCGCTGCACGGCAGAGCGCACATCGTCGACGGCTTCCTGCACGGGCTTTTCAAGGCGGAACTCGACGATGAGCGTGGCCGCGCCGTCCTGCACCTTGGTCGTGATGTGCTTCAGGCCGGTGATCGTCGCGATCGAGTTTTCCAGCTTGCGCGCGACGTCGGTTTCGAGCTGCGACGGCGATGCGCCCGGCAACGCTGCCGACACGGTGACGGTCGGCAGATCGATGTCGGGAAAGTTCTGCACCTTCATCGCGTTGAAGGACAGCAGGCCGCCGAAGGTGAGCAGCACGAACAGCATCACCGCGGGAATCGGGTTGCGGATGGACCAGGCCGAAACGTTCATGGTGGTCGTTCCTTATTTGGCCGCAACCGGTGTCGCATCCACCACGCGCACCAGATCGCCGTCGTTCAAGAAACCCGCGCCCTGCACGACGACCTTGGCATCGGGCGGCAGCTTGGTCGTGATCTCGACCCGATCACCGACGCGGCGACCGGTCTCTATCTTCAGCTGCGACACCCGGTTGTCCGGCTGCAGCAGCAGCAGGTAGTTGAACCCGTCGCGCGGCACGATGGACGCCTGCGGCACGGTCGTTGCGCTGCTTTGCCCCAGCAGGAAGTCGCCGCGCGCGAACATCCCCGCCTTGATGCCGGTGTTCTGCAGCACGTTGGGGATGTCGACGTAGACCAGCGCGTTGCGCGTTTGCGGATCGACCGTCGGCGCCACCGCGCGCACCTTGCCCGGCACCTGCGCGCCGCTCGCGCTGACGACTGTGACCGGCGTGCCGACCGCGATGCGGCCCAGCTCAGCGGAAGTAACTTCGGCGCGCCACTCGAGCCGCCCTTGCCGGATCATCTTGAAGAGCTCGGCGCCGGCGGACACCACGCCGCCGACCGTTGCCGTACGCGCGGAAATCACGCCGTCGTCGGGCGCCAGCACCTGCGTGTTGCCCTTGCGAACCTGTTGCACCGCGAGCGCTGCTTCAGCCGCTTCGACCTTGGCCCTGGCGGTCTCGGCCGTGGTGCGGTACTGGTTGATCTGCTGCTGGCTGAGCGCGCCGGTTTGCTCCAGCGTGCGGGCGCGTGCGGCATTGCCGGCCGCGTCGGCGGCGGTGGCGCGCGCTTCGGCCAATGCTGCACGAGACTGCGCCACGTCGGCATTGACTGTCTCTGGCGAGAAGGTCGCCAGCACCTGGCCCTTCTTGACGATGTCGCCCACGTTCACTCGCACTTCGGCAAGCCGCAATCCGTTCGACTCGGAGCCGACGCTGGCCTCTTGCCATGCGGCGACACTGCCGTTGGCGGCCAGCGTCATCGTGAGTTCGCTCGATTCAGGCTGCGCGACCGTCACGCTCAACGACGGCTTGGGCGCAGCCGTTTTGCTCTTCGCTTCCGTGCCGGCCTTGCTACGCGTGAGCATGAAGGCGGCACCGCCAACGAGCACGAGGGCCGCGACGACGAGGGTGATGAGGGTCGAGCGTTTCATTGTTTTTCTCGTGGCGACGCCGCCGTTGCATTGGAGGGTGAAGCCGAAGTCGATGCGGCGCTTGAAATGGTTGTCGAGGCGCGCGTCCAGCCACCGCCGAGCGAGCGGTAGAGCGACACCCAGGCGTCGGTCCGCTCGCGCTGCAGAGACACGCGTGCTGTCTGCGCAGTGAACAAGGTGCGACGCGAATCTTCGAGTTCGAACAGGCTGGCCAGGCCACTGTCGTAGCGCGCCTGCGTTGCGTTGAACGAGGCCTGGTAGTTCTGCACCGCGCTGTCGGCGTCGCCGGTGCGCGCGCTGGTCGCGTCGAGGTTGACCAGTGCTTCTTCGACCTCGCGCACGGCCGTCCGCACGTTGGCGCGGTATTGCGAGACCGCCTCGGCGTAGCGCGCACGTGCGGCATCGGCATTGGCCACGCGTGCGCCACCGTCCAGCAGTGGAAAGGTGAGCGTGGCAGGGCCCAAGGTCCAGGTGTTCAAGGCTTCGCTGAAACCCGACGTGGCGTAGCGCACGCGGCCGATCGAGCCCGACAGCGTGAGTTTGGGATAACGCTCGGCCTCGGCCGAACCGACATCCGCACTCGCAGCTGCGACGGCCAGCTCCGACGCATACACGTCGGGCCGCTGCGCCAGTGCCTCGGCCGGCACGCTGGCGACCGGCTGGATCGCGGGCAGCGCGAGTTGCACCGGCGCTGCGGCCAGACGCGGTTCGAGCGCGCGCTCGTCGATGCCGCTGAGCGCTACCAACGCCTTGCGTTGCACGGCGCACGTCGCGCGTTGTTGCGTGAGCCGCGCCGAACTGTCGGACGCGCTGGCGCGGGCCAGTGCCGCATCCGCCGGCGCAGTGAAGCCTGCGCGCGCCGACAGGTCGGTGAGCCGCGCTGTTTCGCTGCGCGAGCGGGTGTCGTTCTCGGCGACCGCCAACTGCAGCCTGCAAGCGCGCTCCGCGAAATAGGCGTTGGCCGTTTCAGCCGCGACCGATACGCGTGCGTCGTGCCATTTGGCCGTCGCGCTTTCGTCGCGCTGCACCGCGGCGTCACGGTCGGCACGCAGGCGGCCGAACAGGTCGACCTCCCAGCGCGACTGCAGGCTCGCTTGCAGCGTGGTGATTGCGGGGCTCGCACCGGAAGCGCCGGGCGCGGAGCTGGTCGCCGCGCCCGTCGTCCCGGTTGTCGCCGTGCTGCCAGCGGCGCCGGTCGTGCCGACACCGCTGCTGCCGAATGCGCTGTTGCTTCGGGTGCCGGTCAGGCTGCCGTCCAGGCTCGGCAGCAACACGGCACCGGCGGCGATGCGCGTCGACCGCGCCTCTGCCACGCGTGCTCCCGCACTCGCGAGGTTGGGGCTGGCGGCCTCGGCGGCTTCGATCAGCTCGACCAGCAGCGGATCGTCGAGTTGGCGCCACCAGTCGGCGAGGGCGATGGTCGACCCGCCGTGCGGCATGGGCGCATTCCACTGCGCGGGCGTGGGAGCGGCAACTTGCGCAGGCGGGCGCATGAGGCCGCAGCCTGTCAGCGTCAGCAGCAGAGTCAGGGACAGAGCGGGCAGACCCATTGGCAGGCTTGCGGCCGCGCTACCTGGCGTATCGGGTCGAGTGTTCGGTCTCATCGGGCAGGCTGTGGTTTGAGCGCGATGCGCTTGGATGGCGTCCGCTTTTTCAAATGGGAGGGTGCTTGCGCGGGAGGGTGCGCAAGAGATTCGGCACGACGCGCATCCGTGCGTCGCTGCGTCTCGGCGTCGACCATCGCGATGGCGAAAGTGACCAGCCTGTCGGACCATGTGTCGATGTGTTGCGGCGTGTCGAGCAGCGAGGGTGCGAGCGCATCGATGATGTCCTGCATCACGAAGAGCTGCATCGCGAGGCCGCTCACCGCCAGCGCGAGCCGGTGTACGTCGTCGTCTGGCTGCGTGAGCTGCAGATGACGGCCCAGCACGCGTACCAACGCGTCATGCGGTCCCTTGATGTCGCGGTCGAACTCGGTCGGCCACTGCGTGGTCGGTTCGATCATTTCGCGCAGGTGCAGTCGCATGCACTGCCGCACGATCTCGCCGTGTTTGAGTGGTTCGACGTACGCGGTCATGAAGATGCGCAATGTCTGCTCTATCGGTAAGCCGGGCACGTCGATCAGCGTGATCAGGTCGCCAGCATTGCCACCCATCGGCTCGGTGAAGGTGGCCGAATAGAGGCCTGCCTTGTCGCCGAAGTAGTAGCTGATGGCGGCGATGTTGGCGCCGGCCGCGAGGGCGATCTCGCGGGTCGAGGTCTTGGCGAACCCCTTGGCAGCGAAGAGCGCGAGGGCCGCGTAGAGGATGCGCGCGCGGGCTTCGGCGCCGTCACTGCGCTGGACGCGGGCGGAAAGGGCTTGGTGGGTGGGGGCGCTCATGAACGCCGGGTTTTAACATATAGATCAATCGATTGATTTATCTATGTGCAAAAGGCGCGCTTGCCCGTAGCAGGCTGCTGAATGTTGTTTTCGAATCGAAACTTTGACCCAATAAAGGGTGGTCGACGCCCCGGCTGTGTCGGAAAAACGGCTTGTAGTCGGTTCCCGAGACACGGCTTTGCTCCTTCGAAGATGCAATCACGAACCGCCAGCAAAGGCCGGCAATGCCAGCGCATCGGCCGGAGAAACGATAGTGACATTAGCGGGTGCCATGTCTTGCGCCAGTACCAGCAGGTCTTTGTCGCCGGTCACCAGCCAAGCAGGCTGGGCAGCCAGTGCTGCGTGAAGAAACTTGTCGTCGTCGACATCGCGACATAAGGCCTCTGCGGCGATCTCGGGCTTGACTTTTACCCATTGCGCCACTGCGTCCAGATCGGCCAGCAAGGCGCGGCGCTGGTCCATCGAAATGTAGCGATCGAACTTCGGTCGCCACAGGCGGTCTTTGAGTTCGTCGAAAGTTGCTTCTGAAAACACCGGCTGACAGTGGCGGATGACCTTGCGAGTGATTTGAGCAGGGGCGCCCGCCAAACTGATCAGGCCACTGATCCAGACATTGGTGTCGATCACAACGCTGATGCCCGGCGTTCGCACCCCGGTTAGCTCTTGGCGGCCAGCAGTTTCGCCAGCGTTTCTGGCGTCAGCCCCGCGCGCTCCGCCGCGACGGCGGCTTCGTCCATTGTGCGCAGCAGGCGGTCGGCATAAAACGCTCGCATGGCCTCGAAATCCTGCACGCTGACCATCACGCCCACCATGCGGTCGTGCTTGAGCACACCCACAGGCGCACGCTGCGCGCGATCGAGGAATTCCCCGAATCGAGTCTTGGCTTCGTTGGCGGTAAAGGTTTGCATGGGGCGCTCTTAGCGTGACGTCGAGCAGGATAATTTAGTTGGATCGTTCGATTTGGTCAAATCATTCGATATTCGGCTTTTGATACCCGCATGAACTTCAGGCGTAGCGCAGCCACTGTCTCGCTACGATCCCGCCATGCCCGCCCCTCCAGCCCCTGCCGCTTCAGCCACGCCACCCGCGCTGCCCCTCGACGCCAACGCCATCCTCGCCCTGGCAGCCCGGTCGATGTTCCACCTCTTCTCCAGCATCAGCCAGGGCATGTTCCTGGTCGACCGGAGCGGGCGCATCGTTTGGGTGAACGAGGGCTACAAGCGCTTTCTGCCGGCGCTCGGCTTCGCGTCGGTCGACCAGTTTCTCGGGCAGATGGTCGAAGACGTCATCCCCAACACGCAGATGCGGCAGGTGTTGGAAACCGGGCAGCCCATCCTCATCGACCTCCTGACCAACAAGGCGGGCACTTTCGTCGTCAGCCGCATACCGCTGCACGAAGAGCGCGAGGGCGACGCGGGTTATGTCCTGGGCGATGTGATCGGCGCCATCGGCATCGTGCTGTTCGACCAGCCGGAGACGACGCTGCAGCCGCTCATCAGCAAGTTCGCCTTGCTGCAGCGCGACCTCGACGACGCGCGGCGCGAGCTGGCGACGCAGCGCAACCATCCGCTGTGGAAGCAGGCCGGTACCGATGGCCAGCGTCGCGCCAAGCACACGTTCGCGAGCTTCATCGGCAGCAGTCCGGCAGCTGTTGACATCAAGCGGCATGCGCGGCGCGCGGCGCAGTCGTCGAGCCCGGTGCTGCTGCTCGGCGAGACGGGCACCGGCAAGGAGTTGCTGGCGCACGCCATCCACGCGGCGTCGGCGCGGGCGCAAGGGCCGTTCGTCAGCCTCAACATCGCGGCCGTGCCCGACACGCTGCTGGAAGCGGAGTTCTTCGGCTTTGCGCCCGGCGCGTTCACCGGCGCTGACCGCAAGGGGCGCGAGGGCAAGTTCAAGCTGTCCGACGGCGGCACGCTGTTCCTCGACGAGATCGGCGATATGCCGCTCGGCCTGCAGGCCAAGCTGTTGCGCGCGCTGCAAGAAGGCGAGATCGAACCGCTGGGTTCCAACAAGCTGATCGCTTTCGATGCGCGGGTGATCGCCGCCACCTCGCGCGACCTGGCTGCGCTGGTGCGAGAGGGGCGCTTTCGCGAAGACCTTTACTACCGCCTCAACGTCTTGCCGTTGCGCGTGCCGCCGCTGCGTGACAGGCGCGCAGACATCCCGGCGCTGGTCGAAGCACTGGGCGACGACATGGCGCAGCGAAGTGGCGAGGCGCCTCCCGAACTGCTGCCCGATGCGCTGGCGCTGCTGGCCGCGCAGCACTGGCGCGGCAATATCCGCGAGCTGCGCAATGTGCTGGAACAGGTCGCTATGCGCAGCGATTCGACGCGCATCGACGCGGCCGAGATCAAGCGCGTGCTGGCCGAAACGGGTGTTGAAAAGATAGCGGCGCCTGAGGTGCCATTGCAGGCTGAAGACGATGTCGACGGCACGCGCTTGTTGCGGCCGCTGTCGGAACAGATCGCCGAACTCGAGCAACGCGCGATCGCGGCGGCGATGGCGAGCACCGGCGGCAACAAGCTGGCGGCGTCGCGGTTGCTCGGCATCTCGCGCGCCACGCTGTACGACCGCATGACGGTCATGGTCGACGTACGCTGATCGTTCGAACGCCGGGCGAGCCATGCGGCCGCCCGCTGGAAAACCCTGACTGCCGATCGGACAACTGCATGAAATGCAGGCGTTTTGGCTGTCTGTTGCACGAACGAAAGCGTCAGCTTTCAAATGAATGACCCGTGTAAACAAGCGTTTCCGCGCTGGCATGAACTGTGCAATATTCAGCCATCATTCCACGGAGACAAAAGATGAATCGTCGCAACACCGTCGCGCTCGCGGCCGCCTTTGGCGCCATCGGCACGCTCGCCATGCTGGGTCAGACGCCGGCCTTCGCGCAGTCCGGCAAGGACATCCGCATTGCCCACATCTACAGCAACACCGGCCCGCTCGAAGCCTATGGCAAGCAGACCGCGATCGGCTTCAACCTGGGCCTTGAATACGCGACCGGCGGCACGATGATGGTCAACGGCCGCAAGCTGGTCGTGATGGAAAAAGACGACCAGGGCAAGCCCGACGTCGCCAAGTCTTTGCTCGCCACGGCGTACAGCGACGACAAGGCTGACCTCGCCGTCGGCACCTCGTCGTCAGGCGCTGCGCTGGCGATGCTGCCTGTCGCGGAGGAGTACAAAAAGATTCTCGTGGTCGAGCCCGCTGTGGCCGATTCGATCACCGGCGACAAGTGGAACAAGTACATCTTTCGCACCGCGCGCAACAGCTCGCAGGACGCCATCAGCAACGCGGTCGCGCAAGACAAGGAAGGCACGTCGATCGTGCTGATGGCGCAAGACAACGCGTTCGGGCGCGATGGCCAGACAGCCTTCAAGGAAGCCATCAAGAAGGCCAAGATCGTGGGCGAGGAATACCTGCCGCCGGCGACCACCGACTTCACCGCGGCTGCGCAACGCGTGCTTGAAAAATTCAAGGGCGTGTCGGGCCGCAAGGTGGTCTACATCGTGTGGGCCGGCGCGGCCAATTCGTTCAAGGTGTCGGACCTCGGCTTGAAGAGCGCCGGCATCGAGATCGCGGGCGGCGGCAACATTCTGCCGGCGCTGGTCAACTACAAGCCGTTCCCGGGCATGGAAGGCTCGATCTACTACTACTTCGGGATCCCGAAGAACGCGACCAATGAATGGCTGGTCGCCAACCACTACAAAAAGTACAAGGCACCGCCTGACTTCTTCACCGCAGGCGGCTTCGCGGCGGCCACGGCCATCGTCACCGCGCTCAAGAAAACGGGTGGCGACACCGGCACCAACAAGCTCATCACCACCATGGAAGGCATGAGCTTCGATACGCCCAAGGGCACGATGACTTTCCGCAAGGAAGACCATCAGGCAATGCAGTCGATGTACCACTTCAAGATCAAGATCGACCCGGCATTCGCATGGGGCGTGCCGGAGCTGGTGCACGAAATCAAGCCTGAAGAGATGAACATCCCCATCAAGAACAAGCGCTGAGTCGGCTCTTGCTCGAAACGAAAAATCTGACCATCCGCTTCGGCGGTCACGTGGCGGTCAACGCGGTCTCGTGCGCTTTCGCGCCGGGCACGTTGACGGCCATCGTCGGCCCCAACGGTGCGGGCAAGACCACCTACTTCAACCTGATCTCCGGGCAGCTCAAAGCGAGCGCCGGCACGGTCTCGCTCGATGGCCGCGTGCTGTCGGGACTGTCGCCTTCCGAGCGCACGCGTGCCGGTCTCGGCAGGGCGTTTCAGTTGACCAATCTGTTTCCCAACCTGAGCGTGCTCGAAAACGTCCGGATCGCGGTGCAGGCTGCACGCGAAGGCGCGCATCGGCGCGGCTTCAATCTGTGGAGCATCTGGAGCGATCACAAGGCGCTGACCGATCGCGCCGACCAGATCTTGGCCGACGTGTCGCTCAAGGCCAAGGAATACGCGGTGGTGTCCAGCCTGCCGCACGGTGATCAGCGCAAGCTCGAAGTCGCGTTGCTGATGGCACTCGAACCCAAGGTCTTCATGTTCGACGAACCCACTGCCGGCATGAACGCGGCCGAAGCGCCGGTCATCCTGGATCTGATCCGCAAGCTCAAGCAGGACAAGCGCAAGACCATCCTGCTGGTCGAACACAAGATGGACGTGGTGCGCGAGCTGGCCGACCGCATCATCGTGCTGCACAACGGCACGCTGGTGGCGGACGGCGAACCGGCTGAAGTGATCGCATCGCCGATCGTGCAGGAGGCGTACCTTGGTGTTGCTGCAGGTTCGGCCGCCGTGAAGGAAGCCGCATGACCAATCTGCTCGAACTGAAGGGCGTGCACACGCATATCGGCGCGTACCACATCCTCCACGGCGTCGACCTCGTGGTGCCGCGCGGCCAGCTCACGATGCTGCTCGGCCGCAATGGTGCGGGCAAGACGACGACGCTGCGAACCATCATGGGACTGTGGCAGGCCTCGCAAGGTACCGTGCGCTTTGGCGCGGGGCAGGGCGATGGTCAAGACATCACGCACCTGTCGACACCTCAAATCGCCGAGCTTGGCATCGCCTACGTTCCTGAAACGATGGGCATCTTCTCGGACCTGACGGTGAAAGAAAACATGGTGCTCGCGGCACGCAGCGCAAAGCGCGCATCGGACATCGACACGGTCCGGCTCGAATGGATCTTCAAGCTGTTCCCAGCGGTCGAGAAGTTCTGGAATCACCCCGCCGGCAAGCTGTCGGGCGGCCAAAAGCAGATGCTCGCGGTATCGCGCGCCATCGTCGAGCCGCGTGAACTTCTCATCGTGGACGAGCCGAGCAAGGGACTCGCGCCGGCCATCATCAACAACATGATCGACGCCTTCGCGCAGCTCAAGGCGAGCGGCGTGACGGTGCTGCTGGTCGAGCAGAACATCCACTTCGCTCAGCGCCTGGGCGACAGCGTGGCGGTGATGGACGACGGCCGTGTGGTGCACGCGGGATCGATGGCCGAGTTCTCTGCAGACACTGCTTTGCAGCAGTCGCTGCTGGGATTGGCACTGTGAAGTCCATCGCTGTGAAATTCGAACTGGATTTCGACTGGAAGCCGCTGTTGCTCGTGCCGGTGTTGGCGCTCGTCGCCTTGCCTCTCGTCGGCACTCCATCGACATGGCTCACGCTCACCATCGCCGGCCTTGCGATGGGGATGATCATCTTCATCATCGCGTCGGGGCTCACGCTGGTGTTCGGGCTGATGGACGTGCTCAACTTCGGTCACGGCGTGTTCATCGCGCTCGGTGCCTATGTCGCGACCACCGTACTCGGCGGCATGCAGGACTGGACCAGTGTCGACTCGCTCGGCCGCAATCTCGTCGCGCTGCTGCCGGCGTTGCTGCTCGCCATGCTGGCGGCCGGTGCGCTGGGCGTGGTGTTCGAGCGCTTCATCGTGCGGCCGGTGTACGGCCAGCATCTAAAGCAGATCCTCATCACCATGGGCGGCATGATCATCGGCGAAGAGCTGATCAAGGTGATGTGGGGGCCGCAGCAGATTCCGTTGCTGCCACCCGCAGCGTTGCAGGGCACGGTGTTCTGGCTCGGCGCTTCGATCGAAAAATACCGGCTGCTGGCGGTTGCAATCGGTCTGGTCGTTTTCCTCGCGCTGGCCTGGACGCTGTCGCGCACCAAGATCGGTCTCTTGATCCGCGCCGGCGTGCAAGACCGCGAGATGGTCGAGTCGCTGGGCTACCGGATCCGGCGCCTCTTCATCGGCGTGTTCGTCGTCGGCAGCGCGCTCGCGGGCCTGGGCGGCGTGATGTGGGGCATGTTCCAGCAGAGCGTGGTTCCGCAGATCGGCGCGCAGGTCAACGTGCTCATCTTCATCGTGATCATCATCGGCGGGCTGGGCTCGACCGGTGGTGCGCTCATCGGTGCGTTGATGGTTGGGCTGATGGCCAACTACAGCGGATTTCTGGCGCCGAAGGTGGCGCTGTTCTCCAACATCCTGCTGATGGTCGGCGTGTTGTTATGGCGGCCGCAGGGCGTCTATCCGGTAGCGAATCGATGAGGCCGGCAATGTTGAAACGCCTTCTCTCCAATGACATGCCGCGCAGCCGCGTGCTGGCGGTGCTGCTGGTTGCGCTGTTGCTCGGCCTGGCCTTCGCGCCCTTCATCTTCCCCGGTGTCAAGGCGCTGAGCGTGGCGGCCAAGGTGCTTGTGTTCATCGTGTTGGTGGCGAGCTTCGACCTGCTGCTGGGCTACACCGGCATCGTGAGCTTCGCGCACACGATGTTCTTCGGCATCGGGGCGTATGGCATCTCGATCGCGGCGACGCGGCTCGGTGCCAACTGGGGCGCAGTAGCGGTCGGGCTCGGCGCTTCGCTTGCGGTGTCGCTGGTGTTGGCACTGGCCGTCGGCTTGTTTTCGCTGCGCGTCCGGGCGATCTTTTTCGCGATGATCACGCTCGCGGTGGCATCGGCTTTCCAGACGCTGGCGTCGCAGTTGTCGGACTTCACCGGCGGCGAAGACGGCCTCACGTTCAAGCTGCCCGCGCTGATCTCGCCGAGCTTCGAATTTGCCGACGAGCCGTTCTTGGGTGTCTCGCTCGACGGCCGCTTGCTCTGCTACTACCTGCTGTTCGTGGTCGCGGTCGTGCTGGTGCTGGCGTTGCTGCGCATCGTCAACTCACCGTTCGGTCGAGTGCTGCAGGCGATTCGCGAGAACGAGTTTCGGGCCGAGGCTATCGGCTACCGCGTGGTCGTGTATCGCACCACGGCTGCCGTGCTGTCGGCGCTGTTCGCGACGCTCGCGGGCGCGATGCTGGCGATTTGGCTGCGCTACAACGGGCCGGACACTTCGCTCAGTTTCGAGATCATGGTCGACGTGCTGTTGATCGTCGTCATCGGCGGCATGGGCAGCATCTACGGGGCGGTGATCGGTGCGGCGTTGTTCGTCATGGCACAGAGCTATCTGCAGGACTTGCTCAAGCTCGGCAGCGATGCGGCGAGCGGCTTGCCGTGGCTGTCCGCGCTGCTGTCGCCCGACCGCTGGCTGCTGTGGATGGGCGTGCTGTTCGTGTTGTCGGTGTATTACTTTCCGACCGGCATCGTCGGCCGTTTGCGCGCGAGGGCCTTGCGATGACCCCGCCGTCTTCCTGCTACGTCAAGATACTGGGGCGCGAAATCCACTGGATGGATTGGGGTCCGCAAGACGGACCGGTCGTCGTCGCATGGCACGGCTTGGCACGGACCGGCCGCGACATGGATGAGCTCGCTGCACACTTTGCCGCCAAGGGATTCCGGGTGGTGTGCCCCGACACCATCGGCCGTGGCCTGAGCCAGTGGAGCCCGGCGCCCGACGATGAGTACCAGCTCTCGTTCTATGCCCGGCTTGCAGAAGCGTTTTGCGATGCACTGAAGCTCGATCGCATCCACTGGGTCGGCACGTCGATGGGCGGCGCCATCGGCACCGTGTGCGCGTCGGGCCTGACCGTGCCACGCATGAAGTCGCGCATCGCGAGCCTCACGTTGAACGACAACGCCCCACAGCTTGCGCAGTCGGCCATCGACCGCATTCGCGCCTATGCCGGCAACCCGCCGGCCTTCGACACCGTCGCCGAACTCGAAGCGTTTTTTCGCACGGTTTACAAACCTTATGGATGGCTCAGCGATGCGCAGTGGCTGCGTCTGACCGAGACTTCGACGCGCCGCCTGCCCGACGGCCGAGTGACGCCGCACTACGACCCGTCGATGGTGCGGCAGTTCACGGCGCATGAAAACGACTACCTCATCTGGCCGCACTGGGATGCGATCGCGGCACCCGTGCTGTTGCTGCGTGGTGTCGACTCCGATCTGGTACGCCCCGCGGTCATCGATGAGATGCGCGGCCGTGGCCCGGGCGCCGCCGGGCGATTGCAAGTGATCGAAGTGCCCGGTTGCGGCCATGCGCCGGCGCTGAATGTGGATTCGCATCTGGCGCCGATCGAGGCCTTCGTGCGCTCAGCAGGAATCTGAGCGCGCGGTCACAATCGCGGCCCGAGTCACGAGCAAGCTGTCGCGACTCATCCCCACGCACTCAGTGCGCCAATATCGCAAAAGCGACTCCAGGAGATTCCCATGGCCCTCACGATGTATGACGCATCCGTTACCGTTTTCATGCACAACCTCAAGCAGCTGTCGCACCTGCTCGACAAGGGCGCTGCGCATGCCGAGTCCACTGGCATCGACCCGGCGACGCTGGTGCAGGCCAAGCTGGCCGAAGATATGCGCCCGCTGTCGTTCCAGATCCAGAGCGCGAGCGATGCCAGCAAGCTGGCCGTGGTGCGTTTGAGCGGCGTCGCGGCACCGAGCTTTCCCGATACCGAAACGACTTTCGACGAGCTGCGCGCACGCGTCGCCAACACACGCGACTACCTAGAGACCGTCTCGCGCCAAGCCTTCGAGGGCAGCGAGGAACGCGTCGTCACGATGAAGGCGGGCACGGTCGAGCTTGAATTCACCGGCCAGTCGTACCTGCTGCACTTTGCGCTGCCGAACTTCTTCTTCCACGTGACGACCGCGTACGACATCCTGCGTCACAACGGCGTGCCGGTCGGCAAGCGCGACTTTCTCGGTCGCCTGTAACTGGCACTGAGCTTGGGACGCTGGTCAGGCCGTCGACTCTCTGAGTCCGGGCAACGAAAAGACTTGTCACGGCGTGATTGGCAGATACCCGGATTTCTCGAAATCGACCAAGGTGCCCATCCCGGAGACGACCACACGGGCGTACGGCAACAAGTCTTGAGCCGAGTAGCCTTTCAGTCGCATGGCGACGCTACATTCGTACAGCTTTGCGCCCTGTTTGACCATCTCGTCGAGCAGGGCCCGATTCGGATTGCCTGCCGGATGCGGTGTTTTGACTTTGCTGTCGTAGGCATCGTCAGTCAATAGAAATTGCGCGCCGTCAGCCCTGAAGACCACGGCAATGTCGTAGTCCTTGCCAGGCTGCATGCCAAGCGCTGCGTAATGGTCGAACAAGTTTTTCGCTGCCAGCACCTGTTTGGCAATGCCATTGGGAACAGTGTCTGCGTAGTTAATCTGAATGACGACCTTCAGCCCGGTCTGTGCCGCGATCTGCAATGGCGGCTTGGTGTTTTCGGCGGCCGGGACTGTCGTTTGAGCCGACGCAATAGACGTTCCGCACTGCAACGACAGGGCGAGAAGAACTGTCGTGACGATTGACAATAAGTTGATTGGTTTTTTCATCTGTTTTCCTTGGTTTGTGGTCCTATGCGGATCGCGGTAGCTGGCTGCAGCGATACCTATCAAACCCCCGCCCGCCAAAGCCGGCCAGGGCGTGAACATATTCCAGGCACTCGTCATCATTGTTCCTTCGGGCAGTACAGGCGATAGAGAACCTCGAGGATCTGCAGAAGGTTCGGATCGGTCACGCTGTAGTAGATGTTCTTGCCCTCGCGGCGTGTGGCGACCACGCCCTCGTTGCGCAGCACGCCCAGTTGTTGCGACAGCGTCGGCTGGCGGATGTCGAGGTGTGTTTCCAGATCGCCCACGCACATCTCGCCTTGCGACAACTGACACAGCAACAACAGTCGCTCGACGTTGGCCAGTAACTTGAGCGCACCGACGGCCTGATCGGCAGCCCGGCGCAGCGTTTCAGTGTCGAAGGCGATGGCTGCGGATTTCATGAAGGGGAATCGATTTCAAAGGCTTGCTTTCATTATGCGTATCAATATAATATAAATCAATGTAATTTTGCTGGCAAAAGCACGCCCCGCTTTAAGTGCTGGCCTGCCATACCGCCCGACCCAGGAGAACTTCGATGATCTTTCGCCAACTGTTCGAGCCGTTGTCGAGTACCTACAGCTACTTGTTGGGTTGCCAGAACACAGGCAGGGCTATCCTGGTCGATCCGGTGATCGTCACCATGGAGCGCGATCTGGCAGAAGTCGGCCGCCTTGGCCTGACGCTGGCGTTCACCGTGGAGACGCATATCCATGCCGACCACATCACGGCCGCCCTCGAACTCAAGAACAAGGTCGGCAGCAGGATCGTGGCACCGGCATTCGATCGGCTGGCCTGCGTCGATGTCGGCATCGAAGAAGGAACGCCGTTCACGATGGGAAGCATCGAGTTGCAGCCGCTGCACACGCCGGGTCACACGGCCGGGCACTTTGCTTACCTGCTTGGCGACAGGCTGTTGACCGGCGACGCGTTGCTGATCGAAGGCTGCGGCCGTACGGACTTCCAGAATGGTGATGCCGATGCCTTGTACAAAAGCGTCACTGAAAAACTGTTTTCATTGCCGGATGACACGCTGGTTTATCCGGCCCACGACTATCAGGACCGGCGCGTTTCAACCATTGCGCAGGAAAAGAAACGCAACCCTCGCCTCGGCCAGCAGCAAACCCTGGAGCAGTTCCGGGACACGATGGCCAAGCTGAAACTGCCATATCCGAAGTTCATCGATTACGCCGTGCCCGGCAACCGGCAGTGCGGTGTCTGTCCGGACCATCTTCCCGAAAACCTGGCGCAATACTGCGACCACATGACCGAAAGCCTCCAGGGCTGATCTCATTTTCAAGGAGCCAAAGCATGACCTCGTTCACCCGCATCGACGACCAAATTTTTATGGGGCCCCAACCTACCGAACAGGATCTCGATGCTGCCAGGCAGCAAGGCATCAGAACGGTGATCGATTTCCGGTTGCCATCAGAGACTGTGGCATCCAACCAGAGTTTGACGAAGACTCACGGGATGGCCTACATCAACATTCCGGTCAACAAAGCCGCGCTGTCGGCGGACCAGATAGGGGTCTTGGACAATGCAATGAAAGAACACGAAGGCCCGTTTCTGTTGCACTGCGCCACCGGCGCGCGCGCAGCGCTGCTCCTGTCGCTGAGCAAGGCGGGACAGGAAGGTTGGAATAGCAGTCAAACATTTGCCGAAGCGAAACGATTCGGCTTCGATCTGGAAACGTCACCGGAATTTGTGAAATTTGTGAAGCAGATTCACGGTTGATAAGACGCGGACAGATCAGTCAACTCAAGTATTCAAATGTGCGTCCTTGCTGGAACGGACCGGTTCTGTCGCTTCAGAGTGCCCGCCCGGGCCACCCACCGTGTTGGTTCCCCGACCGCTGTTGAATTCGGCGTTGCGCAATTTGATCGACAACTCGCTGCGCCATGGGGGAGGCAGTGCCGGTCTTATTCGTGTGGAATGTGCGGATTCAGGGCACATGCAGTGGAGCGATTCTGGCGGCGTGGCGCCAGCGACTTCAATGGCTCCGGAAAAATCACGAGCCTAACGATTCCGCATTGCGGCAGTCCCGCGTTCTCCGGGAATCTGTGCGGCTAACCCTGCAGGGTCGGCCAGCCAGCGAGGTTGCGCTCGGTGATGTCGGCCAGCGCGGTGATCCACGCCGGGCTGTCGTTAAGGCACGGAATAAAGTGGAACTCGCCGCCGCCTTCATGCACGAAAGCCTCACGGCCTTCCATCGCGATTTCTTCCAGCGTCTCGAGGCAGTCCGCCGGAAAGCCGGGGCACATCACATCGACGCGACGGGTACCGGCTGCGCCCAGTTCCCGCAGGGTCGGCTCGGTGTAGGGCTCCAGCCACTTCGCGCGACCGAAGCGCGACTGGAAGGTCACGCGATGCTGCGCCGGCGAGAGCTGCAGTCGCGCCACCAGCAGGCGCGCGGTTTCGAGGCACTGCTCCTGGTAAGGATCACCCAGCGCGATGTTGCGTGCCGGGATGCCGTGAAAGCTCATGAGCAGCACATCGCCCCGGCCATTGAGCTGCCAGTAGCGCTCGACACCTTGGGCCAGCGCATCGATGTAGCCGGCGTCGTCGTGGTAACGGTTGACGAAGCGAAACTCCGGCATGCGGCGCTGCCGCTTGGTCCACGCCTGCACCGCATCGATTACGCTGGCCGTCGTGGTCGCCGAATACTGCGGGTAGGCCTGCATTACCAGTACGCGGGTCACGCCCTCGGCCTGCAGCGCATCGAGCTGCGAGGCGATCGACGGATTGGCATAGCGCATCGCGTCGCGCACCGTGACGCGATGGCCGCGTTCGCCGAGCCAGCCGGCCAGCATGACGGCCTGCTTTTTCGTCCACACCTTGAGCGGTGACCCTTCGGGCAGCCAGATGCTGGCGTATTTGGCAGCCGACTTGGCGGGCCGCACGCGCAGGATGATCCCGTGCAGGATCAGGCACCAGATGGCACGCGGAATTTCCACCACGCGGTAGTCATGCAGGAACTGCGAAAGGTAGCGCCGCACCGCCGGCGCGGTGGGCTCGTCGGGCGAGCCGAGGTTGCACCAGAGCACGGCGGTGCGCTCGTTGGCAGGAGATGTAGCAGGGGAGACCGGGCTCGGCGCAGGGCTGGAAGGCATGCGATATTCTCTCGCATGACCTCAGAAGCTGCAGTCCCGGTCGCTCCCGCCCCACTCGATGTAAAGCGCATTTCAGCGATTTCCCTCGACCTCGACGACACCCTCTGGCCCGTGTGGCCCGCCATCGAGCGCGCCGAGCGCGTGCTCCATGCATGGCTCGTCAAGGAGGCGCCGAAGACTGCGGAGCTGCTGGTCACACCCGGCATCCTGCGCGAGCTGCGCGAAGCCACCGCCAAGGAGCGATCGGACCTGGCGCATGACCTCAGCGCACTGCGCCGCGAGTCGATTCGCACCGCGCTACGGCGCGCCGGTGAAGACCCGGCCCTGGCCGACCCGGCCTTCGATGCCTTCTTCGCGCAGCGTCAGCGCGTGGAGCTCTACGACGATGCGCTGCCGGCCCTCAAGTGGCTGAGCGAGCGCTACCCGCTGGTCGCGATTTCGAACGGCAATGCAGACATCCACCTCACCGGCGTCGGACGCTGGTTTCGCACCGCCTTCAATGCGCGCGCGTTCGGCAGCGGCAAGCCGCATGCGCCGATCTTTCGCGCGGCTGCCGCTTCCATCGGCCTGTTGCCGCGCGACGTGCTGCATGTGGGCGACGACGCCGCGCTGGACGTGGTCGGCGCGCTCAACGCCGGCATGCAGGCGGCCTGGCTGGTTCGCGACGAGCGACCTTGGGAGCACGATGCGAGGCCGCAGCTGATCGTGCCGAACTTGCACGCGCTGTGCGTGGCGCTGGAAGCAGGCTAGCCGCGCAGTCCGAGCGACCGGCTTCAGTCGAGTGCAAATTGTTCCCGAACCGCTTCGCAAAAACTTGCCGTGCCGCTGATCGAGACGACGAAGGTGCGCCGCGCTGCGCCTTCGTCGGGTTCCTGCAGATCGAAGTCCCAGTCGGCGCCAGCGCTCAACTCGCCGCGTCCAAGGGGGAACAGGGCATTAGCCCATGCAAGCACCTGCGCGATTTCAGCCTCGACCTGAGCGGCCTCGGCTTGCGTGGTCGACGCCATCGCTTCGAAAGTGCCGATGCCTTCCGTGTCTTCCGTGAAGTCGAAGACGAGGTACTGCAGTGTCATGGCGAGGGCATTTTTTTTGCCGCTGCGGCCAGTCCGCTCATGACCGCACCTTCGAGCGTGGCGGGATAAGGGCCTTCGATGTAGTCGCCGCAAGCGTCGAGGCCGGGCGCTATCGACATCGGAGGGCGCGCGAGGCCGGGCGTGCAGGCGAAGGTCGCGCGCTTTTCGACCACGGTCAGCACGACTCTGGGATCGGCGCAACCCAGTTGCTCGCGGGCCTGGGCAACGACTTGCGACTCGAGCATCGCGCGCTCGGTCGAACTCGCGCTCACGACCATGGCCCATAAGCCGTCCGGACCACCGGTCGGTGCGCGATCGAAGACGAACTGGGCGGGTGCGTCGGCCGTCGAGCGCAGTGCCAGCATCGGCTCGGGCAGCCTATGGCCGCCTTCGAGATAGACCGTCGTGATGGCTTCGAATCGCAAGGCGCGTGCGTTGGCGGACCAGCTTCTGGCTTGCACAACGCCGCTCGATTCGACCAGCCGTGCCGCCTCGCCGGGAGGGCATGCGAGCACGACGTGATCGAACTCGCCGTTGGCATACTCGACGCCGGCCTTGCCTTTGTCGCCGTCTCCGACGATCCGCCAGCCACTCGCTGCGGGGACGATCGCCTGCACGCGGCAGCCCGGCGCGATGCGGCCGCCATGCGCTGCCACCCAGCGTGCCGCTGCTTCCGGAAACAGCGCACCCAGATCGACACGCGGCAGCAAGAGATTCGATCCGCCGCTCACCCCGAACATCGCATCACGCAGCACGCGCAAGAACACCTGGCCGCTGGCCGCGTCTGCTGCCGTGTTCAGCGCCGAGACGCACAGTGGATCGATCATCTCGGCCCGTACGCGGTGCGTGAGTTCACCGCACAAATCGGCGACCGTGCGGTCTGCCTCGCACTCGAACTTCGTGCGTTGCCATCCCGCGGCGACGCGCAGCAGCGACAGCTTGTCGCGCCACGACCAGCCGCGTGCGCTCACGATGCCTATCAGCGCGTCGAGCGGTGCCGGCAGCTTGGGAAAGCGCAAGCCCATGCCGTCAGGAAAGACCATCGTCAGCGGCGTGCGCAGAAGTGCGGTGTCGACATCGATGCCGACCTGTCGCATCAAGCGCAAGGTCTGGGTGTAGGCGCCGATGAGGATGTGCTGGCCGTTGTCGAGGGTTATGTTTTGGCCGTCGGCCAGGGTGGCCTGGACGGCGCGGGCGCGGCCGCCGAGGGTGCGGGCGGCTTCGAAGATGGTGACATCGTGGCCGGCTTGGGTGGCGGCCACTGCGGCGGAGAGGCCCGACCAACCTGCGCCGACGATGGCGACGGCAGTTGCCCTCATGGGGAGGGAGCAATGCGGCGCCGTCGCGTCATACGCGACCCAAAGCCTGGACACGCCACGCGAGCCAAAGCTTGCGCACCGGCGTCAGGCTCACGCGCTGGTTCAGCACTTGGAAGTCGTCGCTCTCGATCTCGCGCAGCAGCGTGCGGTAGATGCTCGCCATCATCAGGCCGGGCTTCTGCGTACGTCGGTCGGCAGCGGGCAGCAGCGTCAGCGCTTCGTCGTAGGCGGCATGGGCACGCGCGGCCTGAAACTTCATCAGCGCGACGAATTGCTCGGAGTGGACGCGGTTGAGCACCTCGTGCGCCTTGACGTCGAACTGCTGCAACTCGTTCACGGGCAGGTAGATGCGGCCGCGCAATGCGTCTTCGCCTACATCGCGAATGATGTTGGTGAGCTGCAGAGCGAGGCCGAGCTTGTGGGCGTACTGCGTGGTTGCGTCCTCAGTCTGTCCAAAGATGCGTGCCGCGACTTCGCCGACAACGCCGGCCACGCGGTGGCAGTAAAGGCGCAGGGCAGGGAAGTCGAGGTACCGCGTCTGGTCTAGGTCCATCTGGCAACCGTCGATGACTTCGTGCAGCTGCCGCGCCTCGATGCCGTAGGCGCCCGCATGCGGCATGAGCGCCTTCATGACCGGGTGCCGCGGTTGGCCGGCAAAAGACTGGGCGACCTCGGTGCGCCACCAGGCGAGCTTGGTGGCGGCGACGCCGGGGTCGGTCACTTCGTCGACCACGTCGTCGACCTCGCGGCAGAACGAATAGAACGCAGTGATGGCGGCGCGACGCGGCTTCGGCAGAAAGAGGAAGGCGTAATAAAAGCTGCTGCCCGATGCAGCCGCCTTGTCCTGGACGTACTGTTCGGGCGTCATCGCGGGGATGCTTCTTCTTTTTTCATCGGTTGCGATTGTCTCCGCATCCACAGGGTTCGCCAGGCCAGCAGCGGCGCATCGCTTTTGCCGATGGTCGGACGCTCTGAAAAAGTGTCGAAGCCGATGGCCTCGATCTTGTCGAGGATGCGCAGGCCGCCCTGCACGACGAGGCGCAGTTCCCAACCGGCGCGGCCGGACAGTCGGTGCACGAGCGGTGCGCCTTGCTGCATCAGCTCGCGTGCCCATGCGGTTTCTTGTGCCATCAGCGCGATGGCCTGCCGTGGTGGCTTGGCCGAAGTCATCGGCCTGAAAGAGTCGAAGCTTTCGCGCGCCAGCCCGTGCGCCGCACAATCCGCCAGGGGAAGATAGAAGCGTCCGCGCGGCAGATCGACGCTCGGGTCTTGCCAGAAATTAATGAGCTGCAGTGCGCTGCAGATGGCGTCGCTCCGGCGCAGAGATTCCGATTCGGCGATGCCGTAAAGATGCAGCAGCAGCCGGCCCACCGGATTGGCCGATCGGCGGCAGTAGTCGAGCAGCTCGGCGCGGTCGGCATAGGCGCCGCCGTCGCGCGTTTTCTCGATGTCCTGCATAAAAGCAGAGAGCAGATCGGCCAGCAGCGATTCGGGCAATTCGAACTGGGCCATGGCAGCCGCGAGCGGTCCGAACACGCCGGGCCAGCGCGACGAGGCAGCGTGCCCAGATGCAATGGCGGTCAGGTCGGCGCGGAATGCCCTCAGGTCGGCGAGCCGCTCATCGGCAGACGCATCGCCCTCGTCGGCGATGTCGTCGGCGGTGCGGGCGAACCCATAGATGGCCGCAATCGGTGGGCGCAGGCGCGGCGGGCATAACCACGACGCGACCGGAAAATTTTCGTAGTGGTCAGGCACGTCGGCGATTGTCGGCGAGTCGCCACACGTCGGTCGCAGTCTGTCCCGCCCGGCCCTATGCTCGTCGTACCGTCACGCTCGAACCACCGTATGAACTCTCCCCCCAAGACGCTGCAGGACGCGGCCAAGACGCCACCGGGCGCAGGCCTGATGATCGCCGCGCTCGGTGTGGTGTTCGGTGACATCGGTACCTCGCCGCTGTATGCGTTCAAGGAAACGTTGAACCCGGACCATGGCGTGCCTTTTTCGCCGGACGCGGTGCTCGGCATGCTGTCGCTGATCTTCTGGGGCCTGATGTTCGTGGTCACGCTCAAGTACGTGGTGTTCGTGCTGCGCGCCGACCACGATGGCGAAGGTGGCATCCTGGCCTTGCAGGCGCTGGCGCGCCGGGCAATGGAAGGTCCGGGAACGCCGGTCTGGGCCTGGCAACTGCTTGGCATGCTGGGCCTGGTCGGCGCGGCGATGTTCTACGGCGACAGCCTCATCACCCCGGCCATCTCGGTGCTGTCCGCGGTCGAGGGGCTGGAGGTGCTGCAACCAGGGCTGGAACGCTTCGTGATCCCGATCACCATCGTCATCCTGATTGGTTTGTTCATGGTGCAGCGCAAGGGCACGGCGGTGGTCGGCAAGGTCTTCGGGCCGGTCATGCTGCTGTGGTTCTTCCTTCTGGCGGTGGGTGGGGCATGGCAGATCTGGCAGCAGCCGCAGGTGCTGGCAGCGCTCGATCCGCGCCATGCTTTCAGCTTCTTGTTCACGCATCGGGCGCAGGCGCTGCCCGTACTCGGCGCTGTGTTCCTGGCGTTCACCGGTGGCGAGGCGCTGTATGCCGATATGGGGCATTTCGGCGCGCGGCCGATTCGGCTGGCGTGGGCGTTTGTCGCGCTACCCGGCCTGGTGCTCAATTACTTCGGCCAGGGCGCTTTGGTGCTTGGCAATCCGGCAGCCATCGACAACCCGTTTTTCCGACTCTTCCCGGCATGGAGCGTATTGCCGATGGTGGTGCTCGCGGCCATGGCCACGGTCATCGCTTCGCAAGCAGTGATCTCCGGCGCCTTTTCCCTGACAGCGCAGGCGATGCGCATGGGCTACCTGCCGCGCATGCGTGTGGTGCAGACCTCGCGCGATGCCATCGGGCAGATCTATGTGCCGGCAATCAACTGGATGCTGATGGTCGGCGTGCTGTTGCTGGTGCTGGGCTTTCGGAGTTCGAGCGCGCTCTCCGCCGCCTACGGCATCGCGGTGTCGATCACCATGGTCACGACGACGCTGCTGGCGGGCGTGGTGGCTTATGGGCTCTGGCGCTGGAACCGCGTTGCGGTGGTCGTCGGCGTGGTGCTCTTCGCGATCGTCGACCTGACCTTCGTTTTTGCCAACAGCCTGAAAGTGGCGCAGGGCGGCTGGCTCACGCTCGCGGTCGCCGCGGTGGTCATGGTGATATTCACCACCTGGGCGAAGGGGCGGCGCATCGGCCTCGAAGTCGCGGCCGCCGAGCGCCTGCCGCTCAAACCGTTCATCGAATCGCTCGCCATCAACCTGCCGCATCGGGTGCGTGGCACGGCGGTGTTTCCCAGCGTCGATGTCGACTCGGTGCCGTATGCGCTGCTGCACAACCTGAAGCACAACCAGGTGCTGCACGACCAGGTCATCGTGCTGCTGGTCCGGCCCTGCGACACGCCGCGTGTGGACGCGGCCCAGCGCATCGAGTCTGAGTCGCTGGGCCACGGCGTCTGGACGGTGACCGCGCGGCACGGCTTCATGGAACCGCCGGACGTGCCGAATTTCATTCGCATCTTCGCGTACCAGCAGGGTATCGGCTGCGACTCTATGACGACCTCGTACTTCACCTCGCGGGCGTCGATCTCGGCCAATTTGCCGGGCATGAACCCGCTGCGCGTGGCGCTGTTCAGTTGGATGCAGCGAAATGCGGGGCGCGCTTCGGACTACTTTCATCTGCCGGGCAACCGGCTGGTGGAGCTTGGGCAACGGACCTGACCGGCCAATTGACACGCTTTCGCGTTTACCCTAGATTACTAACCGCCCGGTCAGTAATGACTGCCGTTTCGTTTTCTCAAGGTAGGTCCTATGCCCGCGTTGCCCCTCGTTCGCGCTGTTTTTGCTCGCCGCGGTTCCCTGGTCACTTCAGCAGTCGCGGCAGCATTTGCCGCATTGGCGATTGCCGGCTGCTCGCATCCCGCCGCGCCAGAGGAGCCGTTGCGCGCGGTCAAGATCACGACGGTCGGTGTCTCCACTTTTGACACCGAGCCCGAGTTTTCCGCCGAGGTGCGGGCCCGCGTGGAATCGCGCATCGGCTTTCGGGTCGGCGGCAAGATCACCAAACGCCAGGTCGATATGGGCCAGCATGTGAATGCCGGCCAGGTGCTCGCGCAACTCGATCCGCAGGATTTCAAGCTCGCGACAGATGCGGCGCGTGCCCAGCTGGCCGCAGCGACGACCAATCGCGACATCGCAGCGAGTGACCTCAAGCGCTACCAGGGGTTGCGCGACCAGAACTTCATCAGTGGGGCCGATCTCGAGCGCCGCGAGACCACCTACAAATCGGCGCAGGCGCAGTTCGAGCAGGCACAGGCGCAGTTGTCGTCGCAGGGCAATCAGGCCAACTACACGACGCTGGTGGCCGACGTGCCGGGCATCGTCACCGCCATCGAGGCCGAGCCGGGCCAGGTGGTGACTTCCGGCACGCCGGTGGTTCGCATCGCGCAGGACGGCGCACGCGACGTGGTGTTCGCGGTGCCGGAAGACCGTGCTGCGCTCATCAAGCCGGGTGCGCCGGTGACAGTGCGCGGCTGGGCTGGCGGTGCTGAACTCGAAGGCAAGGTGCGCGAAGTCGCGGCCAGTGCGGATGCGGTGACGCGCACCTACACCGTCAAGGTCGCCATCGATGCGGCGACCGCGCCTGCGCTCGGTGCCACCGTCTATGCCCGCCCGCAGAGCCTGTCGCGCAGCGGCACCGCGGTGATCAAGTTGCCGACCAGCGCGCTGCGTCAGGAGGGCCAGGGCAGCGCTGTCTGGGTGCTCGACAAGGACACCATGACGGTGCGTTTGCAAGCCGTGCAGGTCGCGACGGCCGACGGCAACGCGGCGGTGATCTCCGGTGGCATCACGCCCGGGATGATGGTCGTTGTGGCCGGCGTGCACGTACTGCAGCCGGGCCAGAAGGTGTCGATCTATCAGGATAAGAACGCCATCGCAGCGGCGCCTTCCCCTGCGCCCGCCGCCGCTGTCGTGCCCACCGCAGCGGGTGCCAAACAATGACGTCGCCGGTCGACGCCAAGCCCGCCGGGTTCAATCTCTCCAAATGGGCGCTCGACCACGGGGCGCTCACACGCTACCTGATGCTGGTGCTCATGGTGCTGGGGTTCACTTCGTACTTTCAGCTCGGGCAGGACGAAGACCCGCCGTTCACCTTCCGGGTGATGGTCGTGCAGACGTTCTGGCCCGGGGCCACTGCGCAGCAGGTGGCCGAGCAGGTCACCGACAAGATCGAGCGCACGCTGCAAGAGGTGCCGTACGCCGACAAAATCCGCAGTTACTCGAAGCCGGGTGAGTCGCAGATCATTTTCGAGATCAAGGATTCGTCCAGGGCCAGTGAGGTACCTAACGTCTGGTACACGGTGCGCAAGAAGATCGCCGACATGCGCGGAAACTTGCCCGGCGGCATCCAGGGCCCGTTCTTCAACGACGAATTCGGCGATGTCTTCGGCGTGATCTACGCACTCGAAAGCGAAGGCTTCAGCCAGTCCGAGCTCAAGACCTTTGCCGACGATGTGCGCCAGCGCCTCTTGCGCGTCAAAGACGTTTCCAAGGTGCAGCAATTCGGTCTGCAGGACGAAAAAGTCTTCATCGAGGTTTCGCAGAAGCGCGTGGCGCAACTGGGGCTCGACTTCAACGCGGTGCTGGCGCAGATCGGCTCGCAGAACGCAGTCGAGCCTGCCGGCACGATCCAGTCGCCTTTGGATGTGGTGCAGGTGCGCGTGGCAGGGCAGTTCACCAGCGTCGAACAGTTGCGCGACATGCCCATTCGCGGCAGTTCGGGCAACCAGCTGCGCCTCGGCGACATCGCCGACATTCACCGTGGCTACGTCGATCCGCCGACCGTCAAGGTGCATTACCAGGGCAAGGAAGTGGTGGCACTCGGCATCTCGATGGCCAAGGGCGGCGACATCATCGCGTTGGGCAAGGCGCTGAAGGTCGCGACCAAAGAGATCGACAGGCAGTTGCCGGCCGGCGTCAAGCTGGCGCAGATCCAGGACCAGCCGGTGGCGGTGGCCGACTCCGTCAGCGAGTTCATCGACGTACTGGTCGAGGCCGTGGCCATCGTGCTGGCAGTGAGCTTCATCGCGCTCGGGCTTCACAAGGGCGGGCGCTTCGGCTGGTATGTCGACATCCGGCCGGGGCTGGTGGTGGCGATCACCATTCCGCTGGTGCTGGCGCTGACTTTCCTGGCGATGAACTACTTCGGCATCGGGCTGCACAAGATTTCGCTCGGCTCGCTGATCATCGCGCTCGGCCTCTTGGTCGACGACGCGATCATCGCGGTCGAGATGATGGTGCGGAAGATGGAAGAGGGCTACGACAAGGTGCGTGCCGCGACCTACGCCTACGACGTGACCGCCAAGCCGATGCTGACTGGCACCTTGATCACCGCGGCTGGCTTCCTGCCTATCGGCATCGCGAAGTCTGTGACGGGCGAGTACACCTTCGCGATCTTCGCGGTGACCGTGATCGCCCTGCTGTTGAGCTGGATCGTGTCGGTGTATTTCGTGCCGTATCTCGGCACGGTGCTGCTCAAGGTGAAGCCGCACGACCCTGACGCGCCACCGCACGAGCTGTTCGACTCGCCCTTCTACAACACGTTCCGCCGCACGGTGAACTGGTGCGTGGAGTACCGCTGGATCACCATCGGTGCGACTGTTGCGATTTTTGCGTTGGGTATCGTCGGCATGGGCAAGGTCCAGCAGCAGTTCTTTCCCGATTCGAGTCGACCTGAAATCCTGGTTGAACTGTGGTCGCCCGAAGGCACCTCGTTCGCAGCGTCTGAAGCCATTGCCCGACGTGCCGAGAAACGGTTCATGCAGGAGTCCGGCGTGGCCACGGTGGCGACCTGGATCGGCACCGGCGTGCCTCGCTTCTATCTGCCACTCGACCAGGTGTTCCCGCAAACCAACGTGTCGCAGATGATCGTGCTGACGAAAGATCTGCATCAGCGAGAGTTGCTTCGCGTGAAACTGCCGGCCATCCTGGCGCAGGAATTCCCCGAGGTGCGGGGCCGCGTCAAGCTGCTGCCCAACGGCCCGCCTGTCGCATACCCGGTGCAGTTTCGCGTGATCGGCACGGATCCGGCGACGCTGCGCATCAAGGCCGACGAGGTCAAGGCCGTGATGCGCGACAACGCCAACATGCGCGGCGTCAACGACAACTGGAACGAGTCGGTCAAGGTGATCCGGCTCGAGATCGATCAATCGAAGGCACGCGCCTTGGGCGTGACGAGCCAGGCGATCGCGCAAGCGTCCAAGACGATGTTCAGCGGCACCAACGTGGGCCAATACCGCGAAAACGACCGGCTCATCGACATTGTCTTGCGCCAGTCACCGGACGAGCGCCAGGCGATCTCGGACATCGGCAACGCCTACATCCCGACGACATCGGGCCATTCGATTCCGTTGACACAGATCGCCCGGCCGGTATTCACATGGGAGCCGGGCGTGATCTGGCGCCAGAACCGTGACTACACGATCACCGTGCAGGGCGACATCGTCGAGGGGCTGCAAGGCGCGACCGTGACCAGCCAGTTGCTGCCGAAGCTGCGCGAGATCGAGGCGAAGTGGCGGGCCGACGGGCAGGGCGCCTATCGCATCGAAGTGGCGGGCGCCGTGGAGGAGAGCAGCAAGGGTTCGTCGTCGATCGTGGTCGGCGTGCCGATCATGCTTTTCCTGGTGTTCACGTTGCTGATGCTGCAGTTGCATAGCTTCAGCCGGTCGTTGCTCGTGTTCATTACCGGGCCGCTGGGTATTGCGGGTGTGTCGGCGGCATTGCTGCTGTTGAACCGGCCGTTCGGCTTTGTCGCGTTGCTCGGCGTGATCGCGTTGATGGGCATGATCCAGCGCAACTCGGTAATCCTGATCGACCAGATCGAGAGCGATCGGGCAGCGGGCGTGCCTGCCTGGGATGCGATCGTCGAATCGGCTGTGCGGCGGCTGCGGCCGATCGTGCTGACCGCGGCGGCTGCGGTGCTGGCGATGATTCCGCTGTCGCGCAGTGTCTTCTGGGGGCCGATGGCGGTCGCCATCATGGGCGGGCTGATCGTGGCAACCGTGCTGACCCTGTTGGCCTTGCCTGCAATGTATGCCGCGGCGTTCAGGGTCAAGCGCGAACCTGTCGAAGGTTCGCAAGAGGTGCTGAAACACGTCCCCGTTAGCGTTTAAAATGCGCGGTTGACCGATTTCGACGGGTGGTCTGCTTTTCAGAGGCCGCCCGTTTTCGCATCCATTTCACCTGATCGCGCGGGTGGCGAAATTGGTAGACGCACCAGGTTTAGGTCCTGACGTTCGCAAGAACGTGCCGGTTCGAGTCCGGCCCCGCGCACCAGAAACCCCATCAAAAGGAAGAGTCCGATGACCGTGAACGTTGAAACCCTCGAAAAGCTCGAACGCAAGATCACGCTGACCTTGCCGGCCAGCACCATCCAGTCCGAAGTCGACTCGCGCCTGAAGAAGCTGGCCCGTACCGTCAAGATGGACGGCTTTCGTCCCGGCAAGGTGCCGATGAACGTCGTGGCCCAGCGCTACGGCTATTCGGTTCACTATGAAGTGATGAACGACAAGGTCGGCGAGGCTTTTTCGCAAGCCGCCAACGAAGCCAAACTCCGTGTTGCCGGCCAGCCGCGCATCACCGAGAAGGAAGAGTCGCCTGAAGGCGAACTGGCTTTCGACGCGATTTTCGAGGTGTTTCCTGAAGTCAAGATCAAGGACCTGGCCGGTGCTGAAGTCGAACGCATCACCGCCGAAGTCGGCGACGACTCGATCGACAAGACTCTCGACATCCTGCGCAAGCAGCGCCGCACCTTCGCGCAACGCGCCATCGACGCTGCAGCGCAAGACGACGACCGCGTGACAGTCGACTTCGAAGGCAAGATCGAAGGCGAGACCTTCCAGGGCGGCAAGGCCGAAGACTTCCAGTTCATCATCGGCGAAGGCCAGATGCTGAAGGAATTCGAAGACGCGGTGCGTGGTTTGAAGTCCGGCGACAGCCGCACCTTCCCGCTCTCTTTTCCGGCCGACTATCACGGCAAGGATGTGGCCGGCAAGCAGGCCGACTTCATGGTCACCGTGAAGAAGATCGAATCGACGCACCTGCCAGAAGTCAACGAACAACTCGCCAAGTCGCTCGGCATCGCCGAAGCCACCGTCGAAGGCCTCCGTGCCGATATCAAGCGCAACCTCGAACGTGAAGTGAAGTTCCGTTTGCTGGCGCGCAACAAGAACGCCGTGATGGACGCGCTGATCACCAATGCCGAACTCGACCTGCCCAACTCGAGCGTGCAGGCCGAAGTCGACCGCATGGTCGAAGGCGCCCGTGCCGAGCTCAAGCAGCGCGGTATCAAGGACGCCGACAAGGCACCGATTCCCGACGACGTGTTCCGTCCGCAAGCCGAGCGCCGCGTGCGTTTGGGCCTGGTCGTCGCCGAGCTGGTGCGTGCCAACGAACTGCAAGCCAAGCCGGAGCAGATCAAAGCCCATATCGACGAGCTGGCCGCAAGCTACGAAAAGCCGGCCGACGTGGTGCGCTGGTACTTCAGCGACAACCGCCGTCTGGCCGAAGTCGAAGCTGTCGTGATTGAGAACAACGTGACGGATTTCGTGCTCGGCAAGGCCAAGGTCGCCGACAAGTCGGTGTCGTTCGACGAGCTGATGGCGCAGCAAAACTGATAGCTGCTGGAGAGCTGCCGTCTCTGCATGAGCGGGGACGGAAATGGGGCTTGTGCTTTGCGGTACGAGCCCCATTTCACTGAGGCGTACAGTCAGTGGCAGTCAATGACGAATTACGAACGAACCCCTTATTCGGAGAGCAAATTCATGAGCGCACAAGAAATTCAAGGCCTCGGCATGGTTCCGATGGTCATCGAGCAGTCGGGCCGCGGCGAGCGGTCTTACGACATCTATTCGCGCTTGCTGAAAGAGCGCGTGATTTTCCTGGTGGGCGAGGTCAACGACCAGACCGCCAATCTGGTGGTTGCGCAGTTGCTGTTCCTCGAGAGCGAGAACCCGGACAAGGACATTTCGTTCTACATCAACTCGCCGGGCGGCAGCGTGAGCGCCGGCATGGCGATCTACGACACGATGCAGTTCATCAAGCCCGACGTGTCCACCCTGTGCATCGGCTTTGCCGCCAGCATGGGCGCGTTTTTGTTGGCAGCCGGCGAAAAGGGCAAGCGCTTCTCGTTGCCCAATTCCAAGATCATGATTCACCAGGTGCTGGGCGGCGCACGCGGTCAGGCAACCGATATCGAGATTCATGCACGCGACATCCTGAAGACGCGTGAGCAGATGAACCGCATCCTTGCGGAGCGCACCGGTCAACCGCTCGAAAAGATCCAGCGCGACACCGAACGCGACTATTTCTTGACGGCCGACGAGTCCAAGGAATATGGCTTGGTCGACCAGGTTATTTCCAAACGCGGTGTGTAACCGTTCGCGGCGCTGACGCGCCACGGCAACGAACGGCGTTTCCCACACGGGGAACGCCGTTTTTGTTTCGCTATCATTGATAAATCCCAGTTACGAGGCACCTGCATGGCCGACAAAAAAGGCTCTTCCAGCGAAAAAACGCTTTACTGCTCGTTCTGCGGAAAGAGCCAGCACGAGGTCAAGAAGCTGATCGCAGGGCCATCGGTCTTCATCTGCGACGAGTGCATCGACCTCTGCAACGAAATCATCCGCGACGAGTTGCCCGCCGGTGAAGAAGCACGCGACGCCCGCAACGATCTGCCGACACCGCTCGAGATCAAGACCAACCTCGACAACTACGTGATCGGCCAGGAGCCGGCGAAGCGCATGTTGTCGGTGGCTGTGTACAACCACTACAAACGTCTGCGTCACAAGGAAAAGTCCAAGGGCGAAGAGGTCGAACTCAGCAAGAGCAACATCCTGTTGATCGGCCCGACCGGTTCGGGCAAGACGCTGCTGGCGCAAACGCTGGCGCGCATGCTCGACGTGCCTTTCGTGATGGCCGATGCCACCACGCTGACCGAAGCCGGCTACGTCGGCGAAGACGTAGAGAACATCATCCAGAAGCTCCTGCAAAGCTGCAACTACGAAGTAGAGCGGGCGCAGCGCGGCATCGTCTACATCGATGAAATCGACAAGATCTCGCGCAAGTCGGACAACCCGTCCATCACGCGCGACGTGTCGGGCGAGGGCGTGCAGCAGGCGCTGCTGAAGCTCATCGAAGGCACGATGGCCAGCGTGCCGCCCCAAGGCGGACGCAAGCACCCGAACCAGGACTTTCTGCAGATCGACACGACCAACATCCTGTTCATCTGCGGCGGTGCTTTCTCCGGACTTGAAAAGGTCATCGAGAACCGCACCGAGGCGTCGGGCATCGGCTTCGGCGCCTCGGTGCGCAGCAAGAAGGAACGCAGCCTGACCGATGTGTTCCGCGAAGTCGAACCCGAAGACCTGATCAAGTTCGGCCTGATTCCCGAACTCGTCGGTCGCATGCCGGTGATTGCTTCGCTGGCCGAACTCAGCGAAGACGCGCTGGTACAGATCCTGACCGAACCCAAGAACGCGGTGGTCAAGCAGTTCACCAAGCTGCTGCAAATGGAAGGCGTCGACCTGGAGATTCGTCCGGCGGCGTTGAAGGCGATTGCACGCAAAGCGCTGGCACGAAAGACCGGCGCCCGCGGATTGCGCTCGATCCTTGAACAGTCGTTGATCGACACCATGTTCGAACTGCCTAACGCGATCAATGTCGACAAGGTGGTGGTCGAGGAATCGACCATCGATGAAAACAAGCCCCCGCTGCTCGTGTACCGCGAAGCAGCGAAAAAGGCCTAAAAGGATTTCCATGTCCGGTCATATCCCCTTGCCATCCGATGCCCTCGACCTGCCGCTGCTCCCGCTGCGCGATGTCGTGGTGTTTCCTCACATGGTCATCCCGCTTTTCGTGGGCCGACCCAAAAGTATCAAGGCGCTCGAACTCGCGATGGAATCCGAGCGCCGCATCATGCTGGTGGCGCAGAAGGCCGCGGCCAAGGACGAGCCTTCTGTCGAAGACATGTTCGAGGTCGGCTGCGTCTCGACCATCCTGCAGATGCTCAAGCTGCCAGACGGCACCGTGAAGGTGCTGGTGGAAGGCCAGCAACGCGCACGCGTGAACCGCATCGACGACAGCGAGACCCACTTCTCGGCCAACGTGAGCCCGATCGAAGCGGTCGAAGGCGCCGCCAAGGGCACCGAAGTCGAAGCATTGCGCCGCGCGGTCATGCAGCAGTTCGACCAGTACGTGAAGCTCAACAAGAAGATCCCGCCCGAGATCCTCACGTCGATCTCCAGCATCGACGATCCGGGTCGCCTCGCCGACACGATCGCCGCACACCTGCCGCTGAAGCTCGACAACAAGCAGGCTGTGCTCGACCTCGACGACATCAAGGCGCGCCTGGAAAACCTGTATGGTCAACTCGAGCGCGAAGTCGACATCCTGAACGTCGACAAGAAGATTCGTGGCCGCGTGAAGCGCCAGATGGAGAAGAACCAGCGCGACTTCTACCTGAACGAGCAAGTCAAGGCGATCCAGAAAGAGCTGGGCGAAGGTGAAGACGGCGCCGACATCGAGGAGATCGAGAAAAAGATCAAGCTCGCCAAGATGCCGAAAGAGGCGCTGAAAAAGGCCGAGAGCGAACTCAAGAAGCTCAAGCTGATGTCGCCGATGTCAGCCGAGGCGACAGTGGTGCGCAACTACATCGACGTGCTGGTCGGCCTGCCGTGGAGCAAGAAGACCAAGATCAAACACGACCTGGCCAATGCCGAGGCGGTGCTCAACGAAGACCACTACGGGCTCGACAAGGTCAAGGACCGCATCCTGGAATACCTCGCGGTGCAACAACGCGTGGACAAGGTAAAGGCGCCGATCCTGTGTCTGGTCGGCCCTCCAGGTGTCGGCAAGACTTCGCTCGGCCAGTCGATCGCGAAAGCGACCGGCCGCAAGTACACGCGCATGGCCCTGGGCGGCATGCGTGACGAGGCTGAGATTCGCGGGCATCGCCGCACGTACATCGGCGCGCTGCCGGGCAAGGTGCTGCAGGGCCTGAACAAGATCGGGACGCGCAATCCGCTTTTCCTGCTCGACGAAATCGACAAGCTGGGCACCGACTTCCGTGGCGACCCGTCGAGCGCTCTGCTCGAAGTGCTCGACCCCGAGCAGAACCACACCTTCGGCGACCACTATGTCGAGGTCGATTTCGATTTGTCCGACGTGATGTTCGTGGCGACTTCGAACTCAATGAACATCCCGCCGGCACTGCTCGACCGGATGGAGGTCATTCGTCTCTCGGGCTATACCGAAGACGAGAAGACTCACATCGCGCTGAAGTACCTTCTGCCCAAGCAGTTGAAGAACAACGGCGTGAAGGACGAAGAGCTCCTCATCACCGAAGAAGCGGTGCGCGACATCGTGCGCTACTACACGCGTGAAGCCGGCGTGCGCTCTCTCGAGCGGGAACTGTCGAAGATCTGTCGCAAGGTCGTCAAGGGCCTGCTGCTCAAGAAGATGACGCCGAAGGTGACCGTTGACGGCAGCAACCTGAACGACTTTCTGGGCGTGCGCAAGTACAGCTTCGGTCTGGCTGAAAAGCAGAACCAGGTCGGCCAGGTCGTCGGTCTTGCATGGACCGAAGTGGGCGGCGATCTGCTCACGATCGAAGCGGTGACGATGCCTGGCAAGGGCGTCATCACACGCACCGGTTCGCTCGGCGACGTGATGAAGGAATCGGTCGAGGCCGCACGCACGGTGGTGCGCAGCCGGGCGCGCCGCCTTGGCATCAAGGACGAGATGTTCGAGAAGCGCGACATCCACATCCACGTGCCCGATGGCGCGACGCCGAAAGACGGCCCGAGCGCCGGCGCCGCGATGACGACGGCTTTCGTATCGGCGTTGACGGGCATTCCGGTGCGTGGCGATGTCGCGATGACCGGCGAGATCACCTTGCGCGGCGAAGTGACTGCCATCGGCGGCTTGAAGGAAAAGTTGCTTGCTGCCTTGCGTGGCGGAATCAAGACGGTGCTCATCCCGGAAGAAAACGCCAAGGACTTGCAGGACATTCCCGAGAACGTGAAGAACGGGCTCGAGATCGTGCCGGTGAAGTGGATCGACAAGGTGCTCGAGATCGCTCTCGAGAGAATGCCGACGCCGCTGTCCGATGAAGAAGTCGCTGCCTCTGCTGCAGCGGTCGCCGAGTTGGCAAAGCAGCGTTCTGCGCAGCCGGCTCCAGCTCCCACGGAAGGCTCGATCAAACATTGATCGAGCCTTGCCAGAGAGCCAAAAGTTGTTGTATAATCTGAGGCTCGAAACGCGGGATTAGCTCAGTTGGTAGAGCGCAACCTTGCCAAGGTTGAGGTCGAGAGTTCGAGTCTCTTATCCCGCTCCAAGTTTTGAAAAAGGGAAGCTACATGCTTCCCTTTTTTTCGCAGGTTGTTTTCGAACAGTTCTTTTTGGCGCGATAGCAAAGCGGTTATGCAACGGATTGCAAATCCGTGTAGCCCGGTTCGACTCCGGGTCGCGCCTCCATTAGACCCTCATGAACAGTGTGTTTGTTGCTACAAAAAAAATAGCATCTACACGCTCTCTAACAGTAGCAACATTAGATTGCTACTGATTTTTCGGGGCTTGCTACCAGTTTTTGGGCAAACAGTCCGTCTATTCGAGTACGGTAAGTTTGGCCATAAGCTCAAAAATTGCATCCGGGGCTCGACTGTTGTCCGGCGCCCCCTGGGGTTTCGCCAAAGCCTCCATCTGAGACTGCGCCGCTGCTGCTCTGTACAAAACCGGCGCCCACACATTCAGCTGAACGGAAGCTGAGGCGACTACGAAGGTGAACTGTTCGACGTCGAATTTAATTCCGCCCTGAAGCATTTGGCGGGGAAGATGTCGGGGTTGCGGCGCAAGCAGCAACGGCGAAACGGCAGAGAAAGCAGGAAGCTCAAAAGCCAAAACGATCAGGGCACAATGCTCGGCCATGAACTTTAGCGCCCACGCCCAACCAGTCCAAATTGCGCCAACGCCTCCGGCAGCTCCCTCGATTGCACTTGGCACGCCCATCGTGGCATTTCCGATTGCCCCAGCTGTCCAATCAATTACTGTTGAGCTAAGGCCAGCAGAGAAAGCGAATGGCTGGCTGGACCCTGCGGCAATCATCCCCGCCTTGGCGATCGTAGGTACTCTGGTGGCGACCATGGTGCAGCTCAGCTTCGGACGCAAAAATCTTGAGCGGCAGTTGAGCGAAGCCAAGATGGCTGCCAGAGCCGAGCGAGAGCATTCATTCCAGAAGGAAGTTGAGACGCGACTCGCCGAGGCGAGAACAAAAGTTTTTACAGAGTTGATCGAGGCTTTCAAGAAGGCGCTTCTGCTGATTGGCGGCCTAGGCGCGCTAAACCCAATTAAAGAGAAGGAGTTGAGCCTGCCGATTGCTAACCTAACGGCCAGTGCAAATAAGGTTTGGCTCTTTGCTAGTACGGAGACGGTACTACAGACGCGTGAACTTTTGGCAAAAACCACGGAGACGTTCTTCGACGGGATGGCGGAGTGCATGCCCATCTATAAGAATCTAAACCTGCTCCAAAAGATTGAAGAGGCTACTTTCTCCCTTCTGCAGGATGAGAAGGACGCATTCCTTCGCTTGCAAGAGTTCAAACGCGCCGAGCACCTAAGTACAGAGGCGCCGGCGGCGTTAGCAGCGCGGGAAAAGAAGATGATTGAATCGCTCAATCGAGCAGTTGAAAGCGTTAGCAAATGCCGTGCGGATCGGCAGCTTGTCTTGGACAACAACTTCGTCCTGCTGAAGCACTACGCCGTGTGGCTGATTCCTAGGCAAGTCGATCTGATGAACTGTTTGAGCACGGTGCTCAAGCTGGCGCGCGTTGAGCTGAAGGTGCCGGGCGAGATGGAGAGAATCGACATCCAGACGGTCGATTTGCTTCGCCGCCTTCAGCAGGCAATAGAAAAGATCACGGCCCTGTAATGCGTGTACTGGGTTGAGGCTTAGTGCTGTTCCTTGACTGAACCTGATGCTGAATACTGTGCGGGGTACGCAAGGGCGAAGCGCCTGATCTGAAACGGAATGGCCCGGACGATGTGAGATTGGTCCCAGAGATGCCGGTGGGGCTATTCGCGGCGACATTTAAGGTCGCATGAGAGGTAGCATCTACGGTAGCAAAGACTGGCGGCTCTGCAAGTTGTTGATGTCGTTGAAGATTTTAGGCTGCGTACTGATTGCAAATCCGTGTAGCCCGGTTCGACTCCGGGTCGCGCCTCAAAAAAAAAACGCTGATGCAGCGAATCAAAGCCCGGAGCATTCCGGGCTTTTCTTTTTTCGCGCTTTTTCTTTGGCGTCGCTACGACCCATGTTGTCCCAGGTCAAAACCCCTGCGGCGAGGCATGCATAGCCTTGACGGTTTCAACGAAAGGAAACCGAATGGCTGCCTTGAACTGGTCGGATTCGCTTGTGCTGGACCTGCCTTTTATGGACCGTGAACACCAGGCGTTCGTGGACCTGATCGAGCGCGTGGACGTGGCCGACGATGCGCAGCTTGCATTGGCGTGGAGCGATCTCGTGGCCTGTACGACCAACCATTTCGCGCGTGAAGATCTCTGGATGCAATCCAGCGGTTTTGCTTCGAGGAAAGATCACATCGTGCAGCATCGCGTTGTGCTCGAGGTCATGCGCGAAGGTCTAGTCCATGCGCGCGAAAGACGGTTCCTGCAAGTGCGCGAGATGGCGCGACAGCTCAGGAGTTGGTACGTCAAACACGTGCAGACGATGGACGCGGCTCTGGCGCTTCATCTGCGTGGCAGGCGCTTCGATCCGGCGACTTCAGCGACTTCACCGGCTTGCGCAGCTTTCACCGTACTGGAACCGACAGGCCACTGAACGCCAGTCGGTGTCGATGCGTGCGGCCTAGCGTGCGATTGTGGAGAGCGTGGATTGGCAGACGACGCATCGAACAGCGGCCGGCTGGATCAGAAGTCGCTCACGCGCAATAACCTGTTCGCAATCCACGCAAAGGGCGTATCGGCCGATCGAGATTCGCTGCAGTGCCTGCTCGATGTCGGCCAGCGTCGGACGTCGGACCTTGACCGCCGCGCAGGCAGCGGTCTTCGCATCGTCGGCATGCGCCGCGTCGTTTTCGTGGTCCAGCTGCGCAGCCAGCTTCCTGCGGTCGTGCGCGACGGCCCATCGTCGAAGAATGTCCAGGCGTTCGACGAAGGCCCGCATGTCTTCGGGACTCATATGGCTCGTGGTGACTCCGTCTTTTGGCGTGCCCGCAAAAGGCACCGGCGCAGTATCACCAGACGGCCATGGCATCGGCTTGATCCAAATCAAGCGGCGCGGCGTCGCCGCTACAGCGTGAGTGTCACCAATCGAAAACCTGGATCATCGGCAAACCGCTTGACCGCGAAGCCGAGCCTCTTGATCAGCTTCAGCATCTCCGCGTTCTCCGCCAGCACCAGCCCTTCAATCTCTGCGAGCCCCTTGTCTCGCGCCGCATCGATGATGCTTTCCATCAACCGTGAACCGAGTCCCTTGCCGCTGAAGTCGTCGGCCACCACCAGCGAGAACTCGCAGCTCGTCTGATCCGGGTTGGTGATGTAGCGCGACACGCCGACGATGCGTTCAGTTTCGGTCGCGAGGCCGGCGGTATCGACCGTGCGTTCGCGAACCACGGCCACCAGCGCCATCTCGCGGTCGTAATCGATCAGCGTGAATCGCGACAGCATCGACGCCGGCAGTTCGCGGAAGTGCGACACGTAGCGGAACCACCGACTCTCGGGCGACAGATGCTGCACCAGGTTTTGCAGCATCTGCGCGTCGTCGGGGTGCACCGGTCGCACCGTGTAGACACCGCCGGCAACGCCACTGCTGCCACCCGCACCCCCAGGCAAGGACCACTCGCGCCGATATCGTGCCGGGTAGGGAAGGATGGCCAGGTGGTTGTAGCTGATGCCATGCGGCCCCGTCGCTTGCGAATTCATGTGACCGATGACGATACGCGCGTCGACCGCCACCGCACCCGACGCGTCCACGATGATCGGATTGATGTCCATCTCGCGCAGCTCGGGGAGCTCGCACACCATTTCGGAGACACGCAGCAAGACCTGCTCCAGCGCCTCCATGTCTGCGGCCGGCGCACCGCGCCACTCACCCAGCGTCTCGGCCACCCGCGAACGTTCGATCAGGCGCCGCGCGAGGAACTGGTTGAGTGGCGGCAGCTCCATTGCGCGGTCGTCGAGGAGCTCGATCATGGTGCCGCCGGCACCGAAGACGATGACCGGCCCGAAAGGCTCGTCGGTGACCAGGCCGATGTAGATCTCGCGCCCGCGCCGAGCCCGCGCCATCTTCTGCACGGTCACGCCGTTGATGCGTGCGTCGGGTGCGAGACGCGCCACGCGCTCCATCATGTCGGTGTACGTATCGCGCGCGCCGGCGCCGTTCATCACGTCGAGCGCCACACCCTCGACATCCGACTTGTGGCTGATGTCGGGCGAATCGATCTTGAGCGCTACCGGAAATCCGAGCTGCGTCGCGATCATCATGGCTTCGTTGGCGCTGCGTGCCAGCAGGGTGCGCGTGATCGGAATGTGGAAGGCCGACAGCAGCGTTTTCGACTCCATTTCTGTCAGCACCTTCCGCCGTTCTGCGAGCACGCTTTCGATCATCAGCCGCGCACCTTCGATGTCGGGCTTGGCCAGCGCCGACAACGGCGGTGGCGTCTGCTGGAGCATCAACTGGTTTTCATAGAACGATGCGATGTTGCCGAACGCGCCGACCGCCGCTTCGGGCGTGCGAAAGGTTGGGATCGTCGCTTCGGAAAGCACCTCACGCGCGGGCCCTACGGTGGCATCGCCCATCCAGCACGACAACAGCGGCTTGCTCATCGGCCGCGGAATGTCGGCGAGCACGCGCGCGACCGCAGCGGCATCGGCACCCGGCTTGGGCGAGAAGATGGCGAGCACGCCGTCGATCTGGCGGTCGGCGGCAGCGGCTTCGATGGCAGCCTTGTAATGCGCGGGCTCGGCCTCCTCGGAAAGGTCGATGAGGTCGGTCAATGACGCCAGTGCCGGCAGATGGGGCTGCAGCTTCTGCGCCGATTCGGCCGAAAGCTTGCCCAGTTGCAGACCGATCTCGTTGACCCAGTCGGCCGCCAGCACGCCCGGGCCGCCGCCGTTGGTGACGATGGCCAGCCGCTTGCCCACGGGCCGGTAGCGCGAGGCCAGGCACTTGGCAGCCGAGAACAGTTCGACGAAGGAGCGCACACGGACCGCGCCGGCGCGGCGCAAGGCGGCGTCGAACACATCGTCGCTGCCGACGATCGACGCACTGTGCGTCTGCGCCGCCTCGTTGCCGGCAGGCTTGCGGCCGGCCTTCAACACCACCACGGGCTTCACATGCGAGGCAGAGCGCAGCGCACTCATGAAGCGGCGCGCGTTGGAGATGCCCTCCATGTACACGATGATGCTGTGCGTGCTGCCGTCGTGCGCGAAGAAGTCGAGCACCTCGGCCAGATCGACCGAGGTGTGCGGGCCGAGCGAAACGACGTTCGAGAAGCCGACCGAGTTCTTGCGCGCCCAGTCGAGCATCGACGCGGTGAGCGCGCCGGACTGCGACACCAGTGCGAGCGGCCCGGCCTTGGCCAGCGGCCCGGCTGTGCTCGCGTTCAAATGCAGTTGCGGCCGCTGGAAGCCCAGCGAATTCGGCCCGAGAAGATGCACCCCCTCGTGCCGCGCCACCTTCGCCAGTTCCGCCGCTTGCTCGGCGCCGATGCCGGTCGACAGCACGAGCGCGGTGCGGCATCCGATGCGCGCCGCGATTTCGAGCGCCGCTCCGATCTCGCTCGGCGCCAGGGCGATGATCGCCAGGTCGGCGCGCGTCTGCGCAAGATCTTTCAGGGTGCCGCTGGTGTGGATGTCGACGAAGTGCAGCGTGCCGGTGAAGCGGTCGGCGTCGAGCGCCTGACGCAGCATCCTGGCCTGCGGCGACTGACCTTCGGCAGCGTCGGTCCGGCCCGCGAAAACGACCACCGAGCCTGGCGTGAAGAGGGGTGCGAGGTAATGCTTGTCCATGCGATCAGTCTGCACCATCGGAGCCCCGATGTGGGTGCCACTGCACTTGGCACCGCTGCATCCTGGCCTGTCAGCGAACCGTCGGCACGGTCGGCCGGATGCCCCCCAACAGCCACCGCATGAGTTCCCCGACAGGCCGGATCTCGCCCCCGAACGGCAAGCGCCCCGCGCCTCTGAAGAACAAGCCTTGATCGGTATGCCCCTTCAACGCGTGGCCCAGCGTCTTGTCGATGCAGAACTGGCCCCATGTCGCGGTGCCGTCACGCAGGCCGCAATGCGCCAGGCAATCGAAGCGCATCGTGCAATGCTCTTTCTTGTGCGCCTTGTCTTTAAGCCGCGGCTCCAGCCGCAAATACTTCTCCAGCCACGGCGTCCGCACCGCGCGCGCGGGCAGCCCGGCCGTGCTGATGAACTCCACGATGTCTTCGGGCCCTGCATCGGCCAGCACGCGCTTGAATGCGATGTTCGCGTCGCACTCGGTGGTCACGGCGAAGGCGGTGCCCAGCTGCACCGCTGAAGCGCCCAGGCCCTGCAGGCGTCGGATGTCTTCCAGGCTGCCTATGCCGCCCGCGACGATCAGCGGAATGCGGCCTTCGATGCCGGCGCTCTTGAGAAACGCCAGCACCTGCGGCAGCACCACGTCGAAGTCGAAGCGCGGATCGGTCAGGTCGGCGATCTTCGCGGCGCCGAGGTGGCCGCCCGCCAGACGCGGATGCTCGATCACGATGGCATCGGGCAAGCGGCCTTTCTTCTCCCACTTGCGCACCACGAGTTGAACGCCGCGCGCGTCGGAAAGAATCGGGATCAGCGCGACGTCGGGATGCTCGCGCGCGATCTCCGGCAGGTCGAGTGGCAGGCCGGCGCCCACCACGAGCGCATCGACGCCACAGGCCATCGCATGCCGAAGCAGGGCCTCGTAGGAGGTCAGCGCCTTCATCACGTTCACCGCGATGAGGCCGCGACCGCCGGAAATCGTGCGTGCCTTGGCGATCTCGCGGCCCAGCGCTTCCAGGTTGGCGGCGTCGATGCACGCGCCCGCATCGACCTCGGCTTCCCGGTCGACCGTGCGCGCCATCAGGTCGGGATGCAGGCGGCGCAGGTCGACGGACGAGATCGTGCCCATGCCGCCCAGCCCGGCCACGGTGCCTGCAAGGCCGCCAGCGGACACGCCGACACCCATGCCGCCCTGCACGACCGGGATGAGTTCGCGGCCCTTCAGGTGCCAATTGCGCAGGCCCGAGGCGGCGGCAAGGCTGGCGAGCATGTCGGCGCTGCACGTCGCACCGGATTCTGAAGCGGGCACATCGAGCCGGAATACCGGCGTTGTTTCCAAAAATTGGGTCATCGTCTTTTCAAAGGTGCCCGGTCGTCGTCAGATGATCCGGGAGAACCGCGCGCGCTTGCGGTCGGTTTGCAGGTAGCGGTCGAACACCATCGCCACCGCGCGCACGAAGAACCAGCCCTTGTCGGTCACGGTCAGATCGTGGTCGGTGACCTGCACCAGCCCGTCGGCCGCGAGCTGTCCGAGAGCGGCCAGCTCCGTGGCGAAGTGGTTCGGAAAATTGATGAGATGCGCAATGCCGATCGACTCGAAGTCGACATGACCCTGGCACATGATCGCCATGATCACCGCGCGCCGCAGCACGTCGTCGCGCGACAGTCCGAGGCCTCGCACGACTGGCAGACGGCCCTGGTCGAGGTGGTCGTAGTACTCCTCCAGCGTCTTCGCGTTCTGGCTGTAGGTGCCGCCCACATGTCCGATGGCGGAGACGCCCAGCGCGATGAGGTCGCAGTCGGGCTGCGTGCTGTAGCCCTGAAAGTTGCGGTGCAGCCGACCCTGGCGCTTGGCTACGGCCAGCGCATCGTCAGGGCGCGCGAAGTGGTCCATGCCGATGTAGACGTAGCCCGCTTCGGTGAGTGCGGCGATCGAGCGTGCGAGCATGTCGATCTTGACCGCGGCGTACGGCAGGTCGCTCGTCGCGATGCGGCGCTGTGGCTTGAATCGATCGGGCAGATGTGCGTAGGCATAGAGCGCGATGCGGTCGGGTTGCAACTCGCATACCTGCGCCAGCGTGCGGTCGAACGAGGCCACGCTCTGCCGCGGTAGCCCATAGATCAAGTCGACATTGATCGACTGGAACGAAAGCTGCCGTGCCGCTGCGACCAGGTCGAACACCTGTTTCGCGGGCTGAATCCGATGCACCGCCTGCTGCACGGTTGGATCGAAATCCTGCACGCCGAAGCTCAGCCGGTTGAAGCCCAGGCGCGCGAGGTGGGCAAGTCGGCCGGCGTCGACGGTGCGCGGGTCGATCTCGATCGCGTACTCGCCGGATGCCGAAAAGGAGAACGCCTCGCGCAGCATCCGCATGAGATCGGCCAGGTCTTCGTCGCTCAGAAACGTCGGCGTGCCGCCGCCCAGATGCAGCTGGCTTACAGGCGTTCCGGGGCCGAGCCGCGCCACATGCAAATCGATTTCCTTGCTCAGGTAACGCAGGTATTCGCGACCGCGCGATGCGTGGCGCGTGACGATCTTGTTGCAGGCGCAGTAGTAGCAGAGCGATGCGCAAAAAGGAATGTGCACATAGAGCGAAATGGGACTGCGTGCGCTTGCGCCCAGACGTCGCTGTCTTGCAGCCGCGCCGTAGTCATCGGCACCGAAAGCTTCGACGAAACGGTCGGCCGTCGGGTACGAGGTGTAGCGCGGGCCGGCAATGTCGAAGCGCGCCAGCATCTCGGCCGAGACGCTGTGCGCTGAAGTTTGAAGGTCCGGTGCCAGGGCGATGGAAGTCATTGCGGAAGGGCTTGAGGTTGCAAGGCGCGAAAGGAGGCGGGACTTTCAATGTGCCTCGGTCGCCTCGGGAAAATCTTGACCCTCGTCAAGCTTCGCCTCCGTGACGCCACGCCTTGATGCAGATCAACAGGTCGATCGGCACACGGCGCTAGCCTCGTCGCATGCAAGCTGTACTCCCTTCGGGCCCGATGGGCGCCGCTGTCGCCATGGCCCGAATGAACGCGGACGCAAGCGACTTGTCGGTGCTGGACGACCCGGCCGAATGGCCCGCGTTCGGCCAGTCGCTCGACGGCGCACTGTGGGAGTCGCGCGTGGTGGTGCAGGGCATGCACTGCGCGGCGTGTGCGTTCGCGGTCGAGTCGGCGTTGTCGCGCGTGAGCGGCGTGCACGAGGTGCAGGTCAACGCCGCGACCGGACGCGCGCGCATCGTCTGGTCGCCTGCGAGCGTGCTGCCATCGCACTGGTTCGAGGCCTCCGCAGCAGCCGGCTATCCGCTGGTGCCGGCCGGCGACATCGCTGCGCGTGGCGAGCGTGCACGCAGTGCCCGAAAAGCGCTCTGGCGCTGGCTGGTCGCGGGGTTTTGCATGATGCAAGTGATGATGTACGCCTACCCCGGCTACATCGCAAAAGCCGGCGACATCGCACCGGATTCGATGCAGCTTTTGCGCTGGGCCTCCTGGGTACTGTCGCTGCCCGTGCTGCTCTTTTCTTGCAGCCCGTTCTTCGCCAACGCATGGCAAGACCTGCGCTTGCGACGTGTCGGCATGGACCTGCCGGTGGCGCTCGGCATGCTGATCACCTTTGCGGTGAGCACGGCGGCCACCTTCGATGCCACCGGTCCGCTCGGGCACGAGGTCTACTTCGACTCGTTCACCATGTTCGTCTTCTTTCTGTTGACCGGCCGCTGGCTCGAGGCCCGGCTGCGCGACCGCACCGCGGGTGCGCTGGAGGCGCTGATGAACCGGCTGCCGGACAGCATCGAGCGGCGCGATGCCCACGGCGACTTCGTGCGCATCGCGGTGCGCCGTCTGGCAGTCGGCGACGTCGTGCGGGTGCTGCCCGGCGAGGCGTTTCCCGGCGATGGCATGGTGCTGGCGGGCGACACATCGGTCGATGAGGCACTGCTGACCGGCGAGTCGCGACCGATGCCGCGCGCCAGCGGTGCGCAGGTTCTGGCGGGCAGCCACAACCTGGATGCGCCGGTGCAGGTGCGCATCGACGCGCTGGGGTCGAGCACGCGCTTTGCGCAGATCGTCGCCTTGATGGAAAGCGCTTCGGTGGACAAGCCGCGGCTGGCCCGGCTCGCCGACCGGATCGCCCGACCCTTTCTGCTGCTGGTGCTGGCGGCTGCCGCCGGTGCGCTGGTTTTCTGGTGGCCCGTCGACCATGGCAAGGCGCTGATGGCTGCGGTCGCGGTGCTCATCGTTACCTGCCCCTGCGCGCTGTCGCTGGCGACGCCGGCCGCGATGCTCGCGAGTGCCGGTTCACTTGCCCGCGGCGGCGTGCTGTCGAGCCGGCTGCAGGCGCTCGAAGCGCTCGCCACCGTCGACACGGTCGTCTTCGACAAGACCGGCACGCTGACCGACGACACGCCGCGGCTCGACCGTGTCTATTGCCGGCAAGGCCTGCAGCCGGGCGACGCGGTGGAGACCGCGGCGGCACTCGGCATGCAGTCGCTGCACCCGGCTTCGCGCGCGCTGGTGGCGGCCTGGCAAGAGCGCTTTCGCATGGCGCCGGCTTGGGACATCGTGCAACTCCACGAGCACGGCGGGCAAGGGCTCGAAGCGCGCATGCGCCGCACCGACGGTCACGGTCAACCTACGCGCTCCGTGCGCTTCGGCTCGGCCGTTTTTTGCAACGTCGCTGCCTTGCATGTCGATAGCGCCCAGGTCCATCTGAGCGACGACGAAGGCTGGCTCGCCAGCTTCGTTCTGGCCGAAAACTTGCGTAGCGATGCGATCGGCGCCATCGCTACGCTGGCGGCGCAGGGCATCGCGGTGCAGTTGCTCTCCGGCGACCGCGCCACCGCGGTTCGCAGCCTGGCGGAGCGTGCCGGCATCCAGACGGCGCAGGGCGACTGCCGGCCTGAAGACAAGCTCGACGTGCTGCGCATCTTGCAGGGCCGAGGTCACCGCGTGGCCATGGTGGGGGACGGCCTCAACGATGGTCCGGTGCTGGCCCGCGCCGATGCCTCCTTCGCCTTCGGCAGGGCGGTACCACTCGCTCAGGCGCGGGCCGACTTCATCGTCATGGGCGGCGCCTTGCAGTCGATTCCCGATGCCATCGCCCAGGCGCGGCGCACGATGCGCGTGGTGCGGCAGAACCTGTGGTGGGCCGCTGGCTACAACGCGCTGTGCGTGCCGCTGGCGCTGGCCGGTTTCATGCCGGCCTGGCTGGCGGGCGTCGGCATGGCGGTCAGCTCGCTGGTAGTGGTCGGCAATGCTTCGCGCCTTGCCGCAAGGCCTGCCGGACGTCTTGCCGCACGTCCTGCGACGGCACCCAAAGTCAGCCGCTGATGGACATCCTTTTCCTGCTCATCCCGTTTTCGGTGGTGCTCGCACTGGTCATCCTCTTCGGCCTTTGGTGGGCCGTCGACAGTGGTCAATTCGACGACGTGGAGCGCGAAGGGCAGCGGATTCTTCGCGACGATTGATCTGCATCAACGTGCTTGCGGCTGCACTTGGGAACACTCGGTCAGTCCAATGAACGAGGCAGTCCGAATGCAAGCAACCCACACCCCGGAGGTGACCTACTCCGATACGGTCATCCGCCAGTTCGCCTTGATGTCAGTGGTCTGGGGCGTGGTCGGCATGCTGGTCGGCGTGATCATCGCGTCGCAGCTCGCATGGCCCGAGTTGAACCTGGGCGTGCCATGGCTCAGCTACGGCCGCCTGCGACCGCTGCACACCAACGCGGTGATCTTCGCCTTTGGCGGCTGCGCCTTGATGGCGACCAGCTTTCATGTGGTGCAGCGCACTTGTCAGGTTCGCCTCTTCGCACCGAAGCTCGCGTCGTTCGTCTTCTGGGGCTGGCAGGCGGTGATCGTCTCGGCCGCCATCAGCCTGCCGATGGGCTTCACGCGCGGCAAGGAATACGCGGAACTCGAATGGCCGATCACGATCGCCATCGCGGTCATCTGGGTCGCGTATGCCATCGTCTTCTTCGGCACCATCGGCCGCCGCAAGGTGCGCCACATCTACGTGGCCAACTGGTTCTACGGTGCCTTCATCATCGCGGTCGCGCTGCTGCACATCGTCAACGGCGCGTCGATGCCGGCGGGCTGGATGAAGAGCTATTCGGTCTACGCCGGCGTGCAGGATGCGATGGTGCAGTGGTGGTACGGCCACAACGCGGTCGGCTTTCTCCTGACCGCCGGATTCCTCGGGATGATGTATTACTACATCCCCAAGCAGGCCGAGCGCCCGGTGTACTCGTACCGCCTGTCGATCGTGCACTTCTGGGCGCTGATCTTCACCTACATGTGGGCCGGCCCGCACCACCTGCACTACACCGCCTTGCCCGACTGGACGCAGTCGCTCGGCATGGTCTTCTCGCTCATCCTGCTGGCGCCGAGCTGGGGCGGAATGATCAATGGCGTGATGACGCTGTCGGGTGCATGGCACAAGCTGCGCGACGACCCGATCCTGCGCTTCCTCATCGTGGCGCTGTCCTTCTACGGCATGGCGACTTTCGAAGGTCCGATGATGTCCGTCAAGAGCGTCAACGCGCTCAGCCACTACACCGATTGGGGCATCGCCCACGTGCACTCGGGTGCGCTCGGCTGGGTCGGCTTCATCTCGATGGGCTCGCTCTACTACCTGATCCCCCGGATGTACGGCCGCACGACGATGTACAGCGTCAACGCCATCGAGGTGCACTTCTGGACCGCCACCATCGGCGTGGTGCTCTACATCGCCGCCATGTGGATCGCCGGCGTGATGCAGGGCCTGATGTGGCGCGCCATCAACGCCGACGGCACGCTGACATACACCTTTGTCGAGAGCGTCAAGGCGACCTATCCCTTCTACGTGGTGCGCCTCATCGGCGGGCTGTTGTACCTGGGCGGCATGTTGGTGATGGCCTGGAACGTCTGGATGACGGTGGGATCGGGCCGCTCGGTTCGCGTTGCGATTCCGCCAATTGCCCTGGCGCATGCGTGAAGCACACAAAGAAAAATCATGTCTTCCAAACCCACCCTCCGGCCCGCCCTCAAAACCGGCTTCACCCATGAAAAGGTGGAGACCAACAACCTGCTGATGATCGTGCTGATCCTGGTCACCATCGCCATCGGCGGGTTGGTCGAGATCGTGCCGCTCTTCTTTCAGAAGTCGACGACGGAGCCGATCGTCGGGCTGAAGCCGTACACCGCGCTGCAACTGGCCGGCCGCGACATCTACCAGCGCGAGGGTTGCTACAACTGCCACTCGCAGATGATCCGACCCTTTCGCTCCGAGACGCTGCGCTACGGGCACTACTCTGTCGCAGGCGAGTTCGTCTACGACCATCCGTTTCAGTGGGGCAGCAAGCGCACCGGGCCCGACCTGCACCGCGTGGGCGGCAAGTACAGCGACGAGTGGCATCGCATTCATCTGAACAACCCGCGCGACCTGGTGCCGGAGTCGAACATGCCGGCCTATTCGTGGCTCGCAACCAACCAGGTCGATGCGGAGGCGATGCCTGCTCACATGCGCGCCTTGCGCCGTGTCGGCGTGCCCTACACCGACGCGGAAATCGCATCGGCCACCGCAGACACCCAGGGCAAGACGGAGCTCGAGGCAACCATCGCCTACCTCCAGTCACTGGGCCTCGCGCTCAAGTAAAGGAGCAGACCATGGACATCACCACCCTGCGCGTTTTTGCGACCGTCGCCTGCTTCGTGCTCTTCATCGGCATCGTCGTGTGGACCTATTCGAGCCGCAACAAACGCCGCTTCGAAGAGGCCGCACAGCTGCCTTTCGAGCAGGACTGAAAGACACGCCATGAACGATTTCATCAGTAGCTTCTGGGCCAACTATGTCGCCGTCGCGGCCGTCGTCAGCATCGTGGCTTGCGGTCTGCTGCTGTGGGTCACGGCACGCGGGCGCATCGCGCCGACCGACGACAACACCACCGGCCACGTCTGGGACGAAGACCTGCGCGAGGCCAACAATCCGTTGCCGATGTGGTGGGTCGGGCTGTTCGTCATCACGATCATCTTTGCCTTCGTCTATCTGGCCTTTTTTCCGGGGCTGGGCAGCTTCAACGGCAAGCTCGGATGGAGTGCCGTTGGCCAGTACGAGGCCGAGGTTGCCCAGGCCGACAAGGATCTCGTTCCCGTTTATGCGGCATTCCAGACGATGCCGGTCGAGCGGATTGCCGGCGATCCCAAGGCGATGGCCATCGGCGAGCGGCTCTTCATGAACAACTGCTCGCAGTGCCACGGGTCCGATGCACGCGGCAGCAAGGGCTTCCCGAATCTGACGGACGTCGACTGGCTGCATGGCGGCACGCCGGACAAGATCATCGAAACCGTCACCAAAGGCCGCATCGGCGAGATGCCGCCCATGGCGGCCGCGGTCGGCACGCCGGACGACGTCAAGAACGTCGCGCAGTACGTGCTCAGCCTGTCGGGCCGCTCGACCGACTCGGTGCGCGCCGGGCTGGGCAAGTCGAAGTTCACCGCCTGTGCGGCCTGTCACGGCATCGGTGGCGTCGGCAACCAGGGCATCGGAGCACCGCGCCTGAACGACGAGATATGGCTGCACGGCTTCGGCGAGAACGCCATCGTCGCGATGATCAACGGCGGCAAACACAACGTCATGCCCGGCCAGGAAGGTCGCCTGACCGAGGCGCAGATCAAGGTGGTGGCCTCGTACGTGTGGGGGCTGTCGAACAAGGCCGTTGCATTGCCTGTCGTACTGCCATGACCGTACCTGCCCCAGCCCGCAAGATCATTCCGATCGTGCCCGTGGCGGAGGAGGCCGGCGGGCTCTATGAAGCGACCAAGAAGATCTATCCGCGCAGCGTGCGCGGCAAGTTCGCGCGCTGGCGCTGGGCGATGGTGTTCGTCACCCAGCTGTTTTTCTACGCCACGCCCTGGTTGCAGTGGGGCGACCGCCAGACCCTGCTGTTCGATCTGGTCGCGCGGCGCTTCTACGTCTTCGGGCTGGTGTTGTATCCGCAAGACCTGATCTACCTGTCGGGGCTGCTGGTGCTGTCGGCGCTGTCGTTGTTTTTGTTCACCGCGGTGGCCGGGCGGCTCTGGTGCGGGTACGCGTGCCCGCAGACGGTCTACACCGAGATGTTCATGTGGATCGAGCAACGGATCGAGGGCAGCCGCATCGCCCGCATGCGGCTCGACGGCGAATCGTTCTCGGCCGAGAAGCTGGTCAAGAAGTGGTTCAAGCATTTCATCTGGCTCGGCATCGCGATGTGGACGGGCTTTACCTTCGTCGGCTACTTCACGCCCATCCGCGAGCTGGGCATGGAGTTCCTGCAGACGCGCATGGGTTCGTGGGAAGTCTTCTGGGTCTTCTTCTACGGTCTGGCCACCTACGGTAACGCCGGCTTCATGCGCGAGCAGGTCTGCAAGTACATGTGCCCGTATGCACGCTTTCAGAGCGCGATGTTCGACAAGGACACGCTGATCGTCAGCTACGACTTGCCGCGTGGTGAACCGCGTGGCGTGCACGCCAGGGCACAGGACGCACGCACCCAGGGCCTGGGCGACTGCATCGATTGCGGCCTGTGCGTGCAGGTGTGCCCGACCGGTATCGACATCCGCGAGGGTCTGCAGTACGAGTGCATCGGCTGCGGCCTGTGCGTCGACGCCTGCAACACGGTGATGGACCGCATGGCGCAGCCGCACGGGTTGATCCGCTACGCCACGCAAAACGGGCTGGCCGGTGGCTGGAGCGCGGTGCAGGTGCTGCGGCGTGTTTTTCGCCCGCGCGTGCTGATCTATGGCGCCGTGCTGTTGGCCTTGTGCGTTGGCTTGCTCGCGAGCCTGGTGGTGCGCGTGCCGCTCAAGGTCGACGTGGTGCGCGACCGTACCTCGCTTGCACGTATCGCCGATGGCGGCAAGCTCGAGAACGTCTATCGGCTGCAGATCATGAACGCGACCGAGCGCTCGCAGCGTTACCGCATCGATGCCAGCGGACTGAAGGGTCTTGCCGTGGCGACGCCCAGCCAGGCGGTCGATGTCGGGCCGGCCGAGTCGCGCTGGGTGGCGGTGCGGCTGCAAGTGCCTGCAGAAGATGCACCACCCGGATCGCACACCGTTTTCTTCAACGTGCGGTCCGCCGACGGTGCCTCGCAGGTCTCTGAAAAGGCCGTGTTCCTCATTCCCCGATAACCGACTGGAGACTTGAAAATGAGCGCGCTTCCCCCTGCTTCCAAAGGTTCCGGACCGTGGTGGAAATTCCCGCTGGTCTGGCTCGTGCTGGGCCTGCCCGCCGTGGTGGTGGTCGGCAGCCTGACGTCGGCCTGGATCGCGATCAGCACGGCAGACCCGGTGGTCGAAGAAAACTACTACCAGAAGGGCCTGGAGATCAATCGGACGCTGGCGGGCAAGTCGGCTGGGCCGGTGGCCGACAAGGCGCTGGTGCCGGCCGAAAAGGGCCGCAACCACACCACGACGCCGGTGCAGGATATGCCGTCGCCGCCGCCGCGCTAGCGCCTCACACCGTCGGGTTGATCATCCTGCGCAAAGCATCGGCGTCGAGGATCCGAACATGCCGCATGTCGACTTCGACGATGCGGTCGTCCACGAACTTGGACAAGGTGCGGCTCACCGTCTCCAGCTTGAGCCCGAGGTAACTGCCGATTTCTTCGCGCGTCATGCGCAGCATCAGCTCGGACTTCGAGAAGCCGCGCGCATGCAGGCGTTCCACGAGGTTGAGCAGAAAAGCGGCCAACCGCTCGTCGGCACGCATGCTGCCCAGCAGCAGCATCACGCCGTGCTCGCGCACGATCTCGCGGCTCATGATCTGGTGCACATGGCGCTGCAGTGAAGTGACCTCGCGCGACAGCTCCTCGATGCGGTCGAACGGCATCACGCAGACCTCGGCGTCTTCGAGTGCCACCGCGTCGCAGGTGTGATGGTCGTTCACGATGCCATCGAGTCCGATGATCTCGCCGGCCATCTGGAAGCCCGTGACCTGATCGCGACCGTCTTCCGATGCCACCCGTGTCTTGAACACGCCAGTCCGAATCGCATAGAGCGAGGTGAACCGCTCGCCATTGCGAAAGAGGGTTTCGCGGCGCTTCACCTTGCGACGCGTCGCCACCAGGTCGTCGATGCGCGCAAGCTCTTCCGGGTTGAGGCCGACCGGCATGCACAGTTCGCGCAGGTTGCAGTTGGAGCATGCGACTTTGATGGTTTGAGGTGTCATGGCGGCTGTCTCTTTGCGGCTGTCTCTTTGCGGCAGGTGGTGCGGTGAAATGTGCAGCGTGGCAAAGCAAGCGAAAGCGCCGCGCTGCTGCGCTCGATTCTCCGTTCGGCTTTTGTGTCCGCGTTGATGCAGATCAAGTGGCGTTCGAATGATCGAACGCAAAGTCGCAGCACCATGAACCGCTGTCGCCGACCATCGCTGCTCACGCTCTTTCGGCAGCGCTATTGATCATGCAAACCGCACTGGCCGCATCCGCGCTGTTGATGGGACTGGCGGGTGGTCCGCATTGCGTGGCCATGTGCGGTGCGGCGTGCGCGGGTGTCGTGCGTGGGGTGGGAGTTCGACCCGGCCATGGCGTCATCGCGATCACGCCCGCTGCTTTGCCGATGGCGCCGTTGCTGCTCCAAGCTGGCCGGATGGCGGGCTATGCGGCAGCAGGCGCACTGGCCGCTGCCACCGTGCAAAGCCTGACATGGGCCAGCGTGAATGTCTCCGCGCTTCGCGGCCTTTGGATGCTGTTCCACGTGGTCGTGATGGCCTGGGGCGCGGTGCTGGCCGTGACCGGGCGTCAGCCGCTGTGGTCGCAACGGGTCGGCCGTCTCCTCGCAGAGCGATTGCGCGCCTTGACGGGCTCTGCCGCCAGCGTGTTCGCGACCGGTCTTGCATGGGTCGCCATGCCGTGCGGCCTGCTGTATTCCGCGCTCATGCTGGCGAGCCTGGCCAACGGTCCGCTGCAGGGCGCTTTCATCATGGTGCTGTTCGCGGCCGGCAGCGGTGCGTCGTTGCTCGTCGCGCCCTGGCTGTGGCACCGCTTTGCCATCGGCTTGGGCGCATGGCGCCAGCAATGGGGAACCCGGCTCGCCGGCGTCGCTTTGCTGGTCATCTCCGTGCAGGCGGTCTGGATCGATCTTGCCCACCAGATCGATGTGTGGTGCCGCTGAAATACGTGGTGTCTCTTTCGTACCTCGACAACTCAGGAATTTGCAATGACAACCCCTAAATCGATTCTGGTTCACCTCGACAGTTCAGCCCGCACCGCCACGCGCGTCGAGCTTGCCCGCCAGCTGGCAGAGACCTTCGGCGCCCAGGTCACCGGCATGCCGTGCACGCTCTCTGCGCTGGTGCGCTACCCCTCCGCCCTCGAAGGTGCGGCCGAAGCCATGGCAATCATGCTGGCGCTCGACAAGCAGTCGCGCGACAAGGCGTACGCCACCTTCATGGCTGCCGGTGGCGACTCGCCGCACATGCATTGGGCCGAGCCGATGAGCGATGCGCCCTGGGGCTTCGGCCGCCGCGCGCTCTATGCCGACCTTTTGATACTCGGTCAGCGCGATGGCGACAACGCTTACGACGGCGAGCTGCCTGCCGAGTTCGTGTCCACCGTGCTGGTCGAAAGCGGCCGGCCCGCGCTGGTGTTGCCTTACATCACGACAGGGCCGGTCGGCCCGGTCGGGCGCAAGGTGCTGGTGGCATGGAAAGAGACTCGCGAAGCTGCCCGTGCGGTGTCTGCCGCGCTGCCCTGGCTGCAAGGCGCGGCGCGCGTGCATGCGGTCTGCTACGGCGACGAGGCAGAGTCGCAACTGCGCTCGCTGCAGGACTATCTGAATTCGCATGGCGTGACCGCGACGATGCAGGCTGGCGTGCAAGGTGAAGGCGACGCCGGTGCGCAGCTGTTGTCGCTGGCCGCGGATGTCGGTGCCGATCTGCTGGTGATGGGCTGCTACGGACACAGCCGCGCACGCGAGTGGGTGCTCGGTGGCGTCACGCGGACGATCCTGCAATCCATGACGTTGCCTGTGCTCATGTCGCATTGATTCGTCGCATTGATCGGTGCGTTCAGGAGTCCCTTCATGGAGATTTTCCGTTCTGGTTGGCGTGCGCCCGAGTATCCGCAGCCACCCCCGGGCCGCTCTTGATCTGCGTCAATGCAGGCGACGGCGCTCAGACGACGTAGTTCAGGATCGCCACGAAGTGGCAGGCGCTGCCTGCCATGACGAACAGGTGCCAGACGCCGTGGCCATGGCGCAGCCGATCGTCTGTTGCGTAGAAGGCAATGCCTACCGTGTAGCACAGGCCGCCGGCGGCCAGCCAGGCGAAGCCTGCCGGCCCCAGCGCCTGCCACAACGGATGAATGGCCACCAGCGCCAGCCAGCCCATCAGCACATACAGGACCAGAGACAGCCATCGGTGCCCGCGCGCCCACCAGATTTCCTGCGCGATGCCGAGGGCGCCAAGGCCCCAGACGGTGCCGAGCAGCGACCAGCCCCAAGGGCCCTTCAGTGAAACCAGCGCAAACGGCGTGTACGTGCCGGCGATGAGCAGGTAGATGCTGCAATGGTCGGCCTTGCGCAGTACCGTCTTGGCGCGCCCGCGCAGGCTGTGATAAAGCGTCGAGGACAGGTAAAGGGCCAGCAACATCGCCGCGTAGATGGCCGCGCCCGTGGTCTTGCGCGCGTCGCCTTCCAGGCCGGCACGCACCACGAGCCATGTGCCGCCGAGGGTCGCCAGGCCGGCACCGACCAGGTGGCTGATGCTGTTGAAACGCTCGCCTCGGTGCATCGGATCATTGTCGACAGACGGAGGCGCCTCGCATTGACCCAGCGCAAACAACCGCGCAGCGCACCGAGGCGGCGGCTGTGAAGTTCGCACTTTAGAGAGCGGGGGCTTGATCTGCATCAAGCCCCGAGCCGCGCCACGCTTCAGACTGCGATGAGCGCATGGCGGCACGGATAGCCATCCACAAGCGGCGCTCTTCAGCCAACCGATCGAGGAACCCTCCGGATGACGCCCGAACGCAATTCGATCCAGACCCACGGAGAGTCCCGCGCCCGATACCTCGGCGACCTGGCGACTCACCTTCAGCGCATCCGCGAGCAGGAGCGCGCGCTGCTCGCCCGCGAACTGCACGACGAACTGGGTGCCATCCTGACAGCAGCCAAGCTCGACGTGGCTTGCCTTAAGTCACGTCTCGACCATGCGTCGCCCGAGATCGATCGGCGCCTTCAGCATCTGGCTGAAATGCTCGGTCGCGGTATCGCATTGAAGAGCCGGGTGGTCGAGGGACTGTGTCCGTCGTCGCTGGCCAACCTGGGCCTGGCGTCGTCGTTGACCATCCTGTGTCGGGACTTCAGCCTGAGTTCGACGATTGCAGTGACGACTGCGATCGAAGAGGCCCGCGGCGACGATGCGAGTGAGCTGGCCATCTATCGTCTGGTGCAGGAGTGCTTGACCAACATCGGAAAGTACGCCTGCGCCAGTACGGTTTCGGTCACCCTGGTCGATGCGGGAAAGAACATCCTGGTCGAGGTGCTGGACAACGGCATCGGGTTCGACATCGAACAGGTGGCTTCGTCGCGCTTCGGCCTGGCCGGAATGCGCCACCGGGTTCAGGCCTGCGGCGGCCGCCTCACGGTCACGTCGGCTCAGGGGCAAGGTACGCACGTCATGGCGATGTTGCCGAAGGTGGTGGTCGAGAGCGCGAAAGTGATCGCATGACTCCGGCTCTGGCATGCCTTACGCGACGGCGCTTTGCGACCGTGGGCGCTGTGCTCCTGAACGCCTGCTCCTTCGATGGCCGTGAGGCGAGCTATGCCGATGCGGTGCGAAGCACATGGCACCGGGATGCGACCGAGGCGACCAGTGGCCGGCCGCTCTTCGAAGAACTGGTCCGCTGTGCCACGTTGGCACCGTCGAGCCACAACTCGCAATGCTGGAAGTTCGCGATACAGCCGCAGTCCATCTCGATTCTTCCGGATCTGTCGCGCAGATGCCCGGCCGTCGATCCCGACGATCACCATCTGTTCGTCTCGCTCGGCTGTGCCGCGGAGAACCTGGTGCAGGCGGCGTCGGCGCATGGCCTGCAAGCCGATGTCCTCTTCGATGCAGGCATGGAGGGCGACGCGCTGCGCGTTCGGCTCGAGCCGACCCGGGCGATCCAGTCCGACCTCTATGCGGCGATGTTCGACAGGCAGTGCACGCGCGCCGACTACGACGGCCGGGCGCTGACGGTCGACGAACTTGAATTGCTGGAACGCGCGGGCACACGCAACGGCGTTCAGATGCTGATCCTCAGCGACAAAGCCGCGACAGAAAAAATGCTGGCGTACATCGTGGACGCCAACACGCGGCAGATCGACGACCCGGCTTTCGTCGCTGAGCTCAAACAATGGCTTCGCTTCGGCGACACGGAAGCCGTCCGGTCCGGCGACGGACTGTTCTCCGGTGCGTCCGGCAATCCGACGGTGCCGCGATGGCTCGGCGAAATGCTCTTCGCCCGCTTCTTCACGCCTGCGCGCGAGAACGACAAGTACGCGAGCCAGGTGCGCAGTTCCGCCGGCATCGCCGTCTTCGTCTCCGAGAAGAACGACAAGAGGCACTGGATCGAAGCAGGGCGCTGCTACGAGCGATTTGCCTTGCAGGCGACCGCCCTGGGGATTCGTAATGCGATGCTGAATCAGCCGGTCGAGGTCGCGAGCGTGCGGCCCGGGCTCGCGCGCGCCTTTGGATGGGGCGACCGACGGCCCGACCTCGTCGTGCGCTTCGGTCGCGGACCCGCGATGCCTCGGTCCTTGCGGCGCCCGCTCGAAGCGGTGTTGGCATGACCACCGCAGTCGAGGCGCAAGTGATCCCGGCAGCGATTGCGCCCGCCGTCGCGCCAGGCAGCGATGTCGTCAAGCGCGCCGGGCTGGTCGCCGCCTTCATCGCGCTCGTTGCGATCGTCTCGCTGCCAGCCGCGACGGGCCTTCCTGCCGCGGGTCAGATGATGCTGGGCATCCTCGCCTTCGCGGTGATCGTCTGGATGACCGAGGCGCTCGACTACGCGGTGAGCGCGGTCGTCATCGGCGCGCTGATGGTGTTCTTGCTGGCCTTCACGCCGGATGCGGCCAAGCCCGTGACGGCGGCCACGGCGGCAACGGCGGCAATGGGCACGGGCGCGGCACTCAACCTCGCCTTGTCCGGCTTCTCGAACAGCGCGGTGGCACTGGTCGCTGCAGCCTGCTTCATCGCCGCGGCCATGACGGCCACGGGGCTCGATCGGCGCATCGCGCTGGTGGTGTTGTCGCGGGTGGATGCACGCACCAATCACATCGTCATCGGTGCGATGGGTGTGGGCTTTTTACTGTCTTTCATCGTGCCCAGCACCACTGCACGCGTCGCATGTCTGGTGCCGATCATGATGGGCTTCATCTTGGCCTTCAAGGTCGAGAAGCGAAGCCGCTTCGCCGGCCTGCTGGTCATTACCGCTGCGCAGACGGCGAGCATCTGGAACATCGGCATCAAGACGGCGGCCGCGCAGAACATGGTGGCGGCAGGCTTTATCCAGAAGCAGTTTCAGACCACCATCAGCTGGACCGAATGGTTTGTTGCCGGTGCACCGTTTTCGGCGCTGCTGACCATTGCGCTCTACTTCATCATGACGCGGATGATGCGGCCGGAGATGTCGGAGATCGCCGGCGGCAAGGAGACGATTCGCCGGCAGCTCGAAGCCATCGGCAAGATGACTGCGAACGAGTGGAAGCTGCTGGCCATCGTGCTGACGCTCCTCGGGTTCTGGGCGTCTGAAAAAGCGCTGCACGACTTCGATACCGCTTCCACCACCATCGCCGCCATCGCATTGATGCTGCTGCCGCGCGTGGGCGTGATGAACTGGAAGACCTCGCAGAAGGGCTTCCCGTGGGGCACCGTGGTGCTCTTCGCCATCGGCATCAGCGTGGGAACGGCACTGCTGCAAACGCGCGCCGCCGGCTGGCTCGCTAACCTGATCGTGCAGCACCTCGGCTTGCAGAACGCCAGTGCCTTCGCCATCCTGATGCTGTTGTCGTTGTTCCTCATCGTCATCCATCTCGGCTTTGCGAGCGCCACGGCGCTGGCGTCCACCATGATCCCGATCGTGATCAGCGTGCTGGGCGCGGTGCAGACGCCGGGCATCAACGTCATCGGCATGACGATGCTGCTGCAGTTCGTCGTGAGCTTCGGCTTCATCCTGCCGGTGAACGCACCGCAGAACATGATCGCCTACGGCACGGATACCTTCGAGGCACGCGACTTCATTCGCACCGGGTTGATGGTCACTCTGGCGGCTGCGGTGCTGCTGGTGACTTTCTCGCTCACCTACTGGCCTTGGATGGGGTACATGACGCTGTCGAGCCCGCAATGAGTGCGCCAAAAGCCCTTGGTCTTGGCGATCCGTCGGTACTGGCAATCGGGCAAGTGCTGCAGGCGCTCGGCGCCGACGCGACGCACGGGCTGAGCTCGCAAGAGGCGGAACGGCGGCTCGCCGAGCACGGCCCGAATGAACTGCGCGGCGTGCCGCCCGTGGCGACATGGCGTCGCGTGCTGGCGCAGTTTCAAGACCCGCTGGTCTACCTGTTGCTCGCCGCCATCACCATCGCTCTGGGTGCCTGGGCCATCGAAGGTTTCGAAGGCTGGCCGCTGGATGCGCTGGTGATCGCGGCTGTCGTGTTGGTCAACGGCTTGCTGGGCTATGCGCAGCAGGCCAGGGCGGCGGATGCGGTGGCGGCGCTGGCGCGGATGACCGCCGTGACATCGGCCGTCGTGCGTGACGGCCAGACCCTGCGCGTGCCCAGTGCCGAGCTGGTTCCCGGTGACCTGTTGGCGCTGGGTGAGGGCGATGCCGTGGGCGCGGACGCCCGTCTGTTGCAGGCGGCGTCGCTGCGGGTGCTGGAGGCGTCGCTGACCGGCGAGAGCGAAGCCGTGCTGAAAGGCGTGGCGCAGCTGGCTGGCACATCGGCGCTCGGCGATCGGCTCGACATGGTTTTCAAGGGCACGGCTGTCGCCCAGGGCACCGGCCATGCAATCGTAACCGCCACCGGCATGCAGACCGAGATGGGCGCCATCGCCGAGATGCTCGAAGCGACCGTCGAGGCCCCGACGCCGTTGAGCGTCGAGGTGGCGCGCATCGGAGGCATGCTGGGCATCGCGGTCGTGCTCATCGCCGCGGTCGTGGTGACGACGATCTTGTCGATCTCCGAGATCCGCAGCGCCGCCGATGTCATCGCCGTGCTGCTGCTCGGCGTATCGCTCGCGGTAGCGGCGGTGCCTGAAGGCCTGCCTGCGATTTTGTCGGTGGTGCTGGCAATGGGCGTGCAGCGCATGGCCCGGCAAAACGCCATCGTCAAGAACTTGTCGTCGGTCGAAACGCTGGGCGCCGCATCGGTCATCTGCACCGACAAGACCGGCACGCTCACCCGCGCGGAAATGACGATCGAGCGCGTGATGACCGCGTCCGGCAGCGCCCGCATCACCGGCGAGGGCTATGCGCCGCTGGGTCGCGTCGAGCACGAGGGCGCTGCGGTAACGGCCGGCCCGTTGCGTGACGAGCTCACCGTGGTGCTTTCTGGCGGCAGTCTTGCCGGCGACGCACGGCTGCATCAGGATGCCGGCGGCACCTGGTCGATTCATGGCGACCCCACCGAAGCGGCGTTCCTGGTGGCCGAACGCAAGATGGGGCTGACGGAGCTGCGGCGACAGCGCTTCGCGCGCATCGGCGAAATTCCGTTCACTTCCGAGCGCAAGATGATGTCGACCATCGAGCGCGACCACGCGCACGATGACCAGATCGTGGTGATCACCAAGGGCGCACCGGACGTGTTGCTCGGCCATTGCAGCCGGGCGCGAGTGGGCATGGAAGTGGTCGCGCTCGACAAGGCACTTCGCGCCGGCATCCTGGCCGACGTCGAATCGCTTTCCGACGCCGCCTTGCGCACGCTGGCGGTGGCTTACCGTCCGCTGACCGCGAAGGAAGATCCTTCGGCAACGCCGTCGCATGAACGGCTGGAGCGCGACCTCATCTACGTCGGCACGGTGGGCATCATCGATCCACCGCGCGCCGGGGCGGCAGAGGCGATCGGGCAGGCACTGCGCGCGGGCATCCGCGTGATCATGATCACCGGCGACCATCCGCGCACTGCCAGCCGGATCGCGGCGGACCTCGGCATCGTTGGGCCTGGTGCGACCGCACTCACCGGTCTCGAATTGGACGCGCTGGACGACGCCGCCTTCGCTGCAGCGTTGCGCCGCACATCGGTCTTCGCACGCGTGGCGCCGGCCCACAAGCTGCGCATCGTCGCCGCGCTGCAAGCCGATGGCAGCGTCGTCGCCATGACCGGAGACGGCGTCAACGACGCGCCCGCACTGAAGGCGGCGGATATCGGCATCGCCATGGGCGTGACCGGCACCGAGGTCACCAAAGAGGCTGCGCGGATGATCCTGGTCGACGACAACTTCGCGACCATCGTCGCGGCGGTGCGCGAAGGGCGCGGCATCTTCGACAGCATCCGCAAGGCATTGCGCTACCTGCTCTCGTCCAACATGGGCGAGGTGCTCACCGTGTTCCTGGGCGTGGTCGGTGCCGGCATGCTGGGGTTGGTTGGAAGTGGCGGCGGTGGTGCTGGTGATGGCGGCACGGTCGTGTTGCCGTTGCTGGCCACGCAGATTCTCTGGATCAACCTCATCACCGACTCGGGTCCCGCGCTGGCGATGGGCGTCGACCCGCCGACCGACGACGTCATGGCTCGCAAGCCGCGTGGCCGCGCGGAGCGCGTGATCGATGCGCGGATGTGGTCGGGCGTGGTCCAGATCGGCCTGGTGATGGCGCTGACAACCCTGCTGACCATCGACCTTTTCCTGCCCGGTGGCATGGTCGAAGGAAGCGATGACCTCGCGACCGCCCGCACCGCCGGCTTCACCGTGCTCGTGCTGGCGCAGCTCTTCAACTGCTTCAACGCGCGCTCCGACAGCAAGAGCGCCTTCTCGCATCTCTTCGTGAATCGCTGGCTGTGGGGCGCAGTCGCGCTGTCTGCCTTGTTGCAGGTGGCGGTGGTCCACCTCGGCTTTCTCAACCTGGCCTTCGGCACCGCGCCGCTCTCCTTCGACGAGTGGCTCGTGTGCATCGCGATGGCGAGCGCGGTGCTCTGGTACAGCGAGCTTCGCAAGCTGGTGGTTCGTTTCTTGGGGCGCTTCGTGCGCCGTCCGCTGCGTGCATCGATCGACGCCCCTCAACCTGTTCAACGCTGAAAGAAGAAAATGAAAATTCTCGTCGCCATCGATGGCTCCAAGCACGCGCTGCGCGCAGTGAAGTACGCCGCCAAACTGGTAGGCCTCCTGAAGGCCCACAGCGTCGTGACGCTGGTCAGCGTGCATGACGACACCGGACTGCGCCATGCCAAAGCACTGGTCGGCAGCGAGCAGGTTGCCGACTACCTGCGTGAACTGAGTGATGCCGAGTTGAAGCCCGCGAGAAGTTTGCTCGACAAGGCCGGCATCAGGCACGACGCGGTGATTCGCACGGGCTCGGTGGCGCAGGAGATCGTCGACTGCGCGAACTCCGGCAAGTTCGATCTGCTCGTGCTGGGCGCCAAGGGGCGAGGCGCCTTCGTCGACCTGCTGGTCGGTTCGGTGGCGCAGCGTGTGATGTCGCTGGCAAAGCAGCCAGTCGTCCTCGTGAAGTAGCAGCGTTGCGCACCATGCGCGTGACGCGCAGCCGCTGGCAAAGGCTCATGCCACGTCTGAAATTCGCATCACGACGCGGCCCTGGATTTCACCTGCACGCATCTGGTCCATCACCTGGTTGACGCGCTCCAGCCTGTCTTCGGTGAACACGGTGTGCACCTTGCCTTCGCCTGCGAACGCCAGCGCTTCCTGCAAGTCTTTGCGGGTGCCGACGATCGAGCCGCGCACCGTCTTGGCATTGAGAACGACGTCGAAGATCGGCAAGGCGAAGTCACCCGGCGGCAGGCCGACGAGGGCCATCGTTCCGCGCTTGTGCAGCATGCCAAGGGCTTGCGAGAAGGCACTGCGGGACACGGCAGTGACCAGCACGCCATGCACGCCGCGCAAAGCCGTCTGCAGTTCCTTGACCGGGTCTTGCAGCGCAGCGTTGATCACCATGTCGGCGCCCAATTCCTTGGCGAGCTGGAGTTGGCCTTCGTGGATGTCGACGGCCACTACATGAAACCCCATCGCCTTGGCGTACTGCACCGCAAGATGGCCGAGCCCGCCCACGCCGGAGATGGCGACCCAGTCGCCCGGCTTGCATTCGAGAACCTTCAGGCCCTTGTAGACGGTGACACCGGCGCAGAGCACCGGCGCAATTTCGCTGAAGCCCACATTGGCCGGCAATTGCCCGATGTAGCCGGGGTCGGCCAGCACGTATTCGGCATAGGCGCCGTTGACGGTGTAGCCCGTCATCTGCTGTCCGTCGCAGAGGGTCTCCCATCCGGTGATGCAGTGCTCGCAATGTCCGCAGGCGGTGTGCAGCCACGGCACGCCGACGCGGTCGCCTTCCTTGATTCCTTTGACGCCAGCACCCAGGGCCGCCACGAAGCCGACACCCTCATGGCCCGGAATGAAGGGAAGGGTGGGCTTGACCGGCCAGTCGCCATCGGCGGCATGCAGGTCGGTGTGGCAGACACCCGATGCAACCACTTTCACCAGCACCTGACCCGGCGTGACCTCGGGAATGGCGACTTCCTCGATGTACAGGGGCTTGCCGAACTCGCGGACGACAGCGGCTTTCATGGTTTGCATGGGTAGCTTTCAGAACGAATGGGTAAGAAGCCTTCACTTTAAAAAGCGGCTTGGCGAGCGGTGTTGCGCTGGATCAAAAAAGCACGCCATCGCCGCGGCCATTGATGCGCATCAACGCCGTGAGACGGTGGGTGCGTCACAGTGGCTGATGCGCCACTCCGCGACCCTGTCGAATGTTCCGGCCGACCGCGCTTCACGCGAGGTCGAACTCAAGCTCCTGTTGTCGCCCTCGGACGTCGACACGTTCCGGACGGCCGTGACCACCCGATTGGCGCCGCATAAGCCGCTGCCCGGCGTCTCCCGCCTTCACACCACCTACTTCGACACGCCCGACCTGTTCCTGCGCCGACAAGGGCTGGAACTGCGCGTTAGAAAGCAGGGCGGGCGATGGACCGAAACCATCAAGACGATCGAATCGCCCGGCCGTGGTTTCGGACTGCACGACCGCGGCGAATGGGAGGCCCACATCGACAGCGCGGAGCCCGATCTCGCGGCGTTGCGCATGCACATCGAGCCGGATGCGAGGCCGGCTCTGATCCTGGCGGAACCGGGTCTGGCGCAGCGGCTGGTGCCGGTGTTCGATGTCGTCGTGCGCCGCTCACTCTGGCAATTGTCTCCGCCGGAAGGCACTCGCATCGAACTGACGCTCGACGAAGGCGAGTTGCGCTGCGGCGCTGCGCGCGAGCCGATTTGCGAGGTCGAGTTCGAGCTGAAGGCGGGCGCGCCCGCGGAGCTGTTCGACGCGGCCCTGCTGCTGCAGGACGACGTGCCCTTGCGCATCGGTCGTCTTGGCAAAGCAGACCGGGGATATGCGCTGCTGGCGGGTCGGACCCATGGGTCGCGCGCAACGACGACGACGACGACGACGACGGCGGCGGCGACGGTTGCCGCCGCACAGCCGGTGCTGTTCGCGCGCGGCGTGACCGTCGAACAGGGCTTGCAGGCCATCATCGAAAATTGCTCCGCGCACGCATTCGGCAACGAGGCGGGCGTCATGCGAGGGACCGACCCCGAGAGCGTGCACCAGATGCGCGTGGGCATTCGGCGACTGCGTTCCGCGTTGCGCCTCTTCTCCACCATCATCCCCACTCCGGCGCTGCTCGGTGGCGAGCTGCGATGGCTTTCGGCGGCGCTGGGCGCGGCACGCGACGCCGAGGTACTCGCGGGCGAGACCCTGCCGGCACTGACCGCCGATTCGGACTTGGACTCGGATTCCGATTCCGATCGCACTGCTGCAGTGCAATGGACCTCTCTTTTGCAGACGGCTTCGCTTTCTGCCGACACGTATCGCAGCCGCGCCGCCCAAGCGCTCGCATCGCCTCGCTATGCGCGTCTGACGTTGGAGTTGGCTGCGTGGCTCGGATCCGAGTCCTGGCAGTCGTCGTCGGGCAAGCGTGCGCGCAAGGCATTGCGGCAACCGTTGCACGCGCTGGCACGGGGCGCCGTCATGCGGCTCCATCGCAAGCTGCGCGACACCGGCAAGCGCTTGGCGCGCGCCACGCCCGAGCAGCGCCACCGGGTGCGCATTGCGGCCAAGCGCCTGCGCTACGCCATCGATTCTTTTCAGTCGCTGTATCCAAGCAAAGCGACGCATCGCTATGTCAGGCGCCTAGGCAAGTTGCAGGACGCGCTCGGCCAACTCAACGATGCGCAAGTGGCCGGGCGACTGCTGCATGACTTCGTGCAAAAGGAGCAGGAGCTGGAGCACTCCGTGCAATCGGCGGTGAGGCAACTCGACCGCCGCAGCGATCTTGCGGAGCCTGAACTGCTGCGTTGCTGGAAGGCCTTCAGGCGGGCTGAACTGCCGTAGAGCGGTTCCTGATGCGCGAGTAGAAGAAGCGCTTGGCCACCTCGACTGTCACGAGATACGCCATCACCATGCCGGCCAGCCAGCCGAAGAAAACCAGCGGTGGCGGCGCCAAGTGGAAGAGTGCGCCGAGCGGCGTGAACGGCAGTGCGAGCGCCACCGCCACCGTGCCCAGCGAGGCGATCGTCAGCACACCGCTCGGACGGCTTGCCCACGGCCGGCCGCGCGTCCGAATGACGAAGATCACCAGCACCTGAGTCACCAGCGACTCGACGAACCAGCCGGTGCGAAACAGCGTTTCGTTGGCCTCCAGCACGTGGAACAGAAGCCAGAAAGTGAGCGCATCGAAGAGCGAGCTGATCGAACCGAAGAGCCACATGAAGCGCTGGATGAAGCCGATGTCCAGCGTATGCGGCTGGCGCAAATCCTCGGCATCGACCGTGTCCAGGGGAATTGCAGCCTCCGATAAGTCGTACAGGACGTTGTTCAGCAGGATCTGCGTCGGAAGCATCGGCAGGAAGGGCAGGAACAACGAAGCCACCGCCATGCTGAGCATGTTTCCAAAGTTGGAACTGGTGCCCATCATGATGTACTTCATGACGTTGCCGAAGGTGCGCCGGCCTTCGAGCACGCCTTCGTGGAGTACGGCCAGGTCGTGGTCGAGCATCACCAGGTCGGCCATTTCACGGGCCACGTCGACGGCGCTGTCGACCGTGATGCCGACGTCGGCCGAGCGCAGCGGCGGGGCATCGTTGACGCCGTCACCCAGGTAGCCGACCACGTGGCCGCGCGCCTTGAGCGCCAGCACGATGCGGTTCTTCTGCGCCGGGTTGACGCGGCAAAAGAGCGTGGTCTGGCCGGCCCTGGTTCGCAGGGTCGTCTCGTCCATCTGCGCCAGTTCGCTGCCTGTCAGGACACCACGTACCGGAAGCTTCAGGAGAGCGCACAGGTGCTGTGTGACGAGCTCGCTGTCGCCGCTGACGATCTTCACTTCGACACCGCTGCGCGCCAGCGCAGCCAGGGCTTCGGCAGCACCAGGCTTGGGTGGGTCGATGAACGCAGCGAAGCCGGCGAAGGCCATTCCGCTTTCGTCGCCGACGACCACGTGACTCTGCGTGCTCTGCATGTCGCGCGATGCGACGCCGAGCACGCGCAGGCCTTCGCGCTCCAGCGCCCGGCAATCGTCGTGGAGCCGCTCGCGTGTCGCGTCGTCCAGCACCACGCGCGCCTGGCCGCCCGAAATCTCGTAGTGACTGCAAAGCTTCAGAACGTCGTCGGGTGCGCCCTTGACCACCAGGCAGCGCTGCCCGGCACGCTCCAGCAGCACCGACACTCGCCGGCGCTCGAAGTCGAAGGGCACTTCATCCACTTTGGTCCATCCACCGTCGTCCGTGCCGCACGCCAGGACCGCATCGTCCAGCGGGCTCTTCAAGCCGCTCTCGAAGCGGCTGTTCAGGTGCGCGAGGGTCAGCACGCGACCGGTATCACGATGCTCCGCATCCACACAGTGGTCGAGCCGGATGTTGGCCTCGGTCAGCGTGCCTGTCTTGTCGGTGCACAGGACATCCATCGCGCCCAGGTTCTGGATGGCCGGTAGCCGCTTCACGATGACGCGCAGCGTCGCCATCCGCATGGCGCCGCGCGAGAGCGTCACCGAAATGACCATCGGCAGCAGCTCCGGCGTCAGCCCGACCGCCAGTGCGACGGCAAAGAGAAAGGAGTCGATGAGCGGCCGATCGAGCCACACATTGACCAGCAGCACGAACAGCACCAGCAGCAAGGTGAGCCGCATGATCATGCTGCCGAAACGCTGGGTGCCGATCTCGAACGCGGTCGGTGGCGGGTCGGCGAGGATGCTGTGCGCCACGGCACCGAGTGCGGTGCGCCGACCCGTCAGGCGCACCAGTACGCGCGCGCTGCCGCTGACCACCGTACTCCCCATGAAGACCGCATTGCCCGCTTCGTGCGCACTGTCGATGCCCGGTCGCTTTTCGACCGGGTAAGACTCGCCGGTGAGCAGCGCCTGATTGACGAAGAAGTCCCGTGCGTCGAGCAGCACGCCGTCGGCGGGCACACGGTCGCCCGCGGACAGCCGGACGATGTCGCCCGGCACGACATCGGCGACCGCGACCGCCTGCGCCTTGCCATCGCGTTCGACCTGGGTGCGCAGCGCGACCGAGTCGCGCAGCTGGTCGGCGGCGCGTCCGGCGCGGTGCTCCTGAAAGAAGTCCATTGCCACGCTCAACACGACCATCGTGATGATGATGGCGAAGTTCGACAGGTCGCCGGTCATGGCCGAAACGGCGCTGGCGACCAGCAGGATCAGGACGAGCGGATTGCGAAAGCGTGCTGCGAACTGCACCAGCAACGGCTTGGCCTGTCGGGACTCGAAGCGGTTCGCACCGTACTGTGCGAGGGCGGCTTCGGCTTGCGTTTGCGTCAGGCCGCTCGTGGCCGACGGTGCTTCGAGCCACCATTGGGCGGGCGCATCCAGAGGCTGTGCTTCGACCATGGCGCGACGGAGATCAAAGACCGGTCAGCTCCCGGCTACGTCTTGTGCCGTGCGGCTTCGACCGTTCGCTCGACGGCTTCCTTGGCCGAGCGTGCAGCGGCGCCCGTTGCGGTCACTGCCGTGTTCAGTGCGTCGCGTGTGGCTTGCGCTGCTTTTTCTGCTTCTTCTTTGCTGGTTTGCGTCGCGCGCTGCAGCGAGTCCTCGGCCTTGGCCAGCGCCGCTCTGGTGGCGGCGGTAGCTTTTTTGCTTTCTGCCTCCGTGGCCCGAGCGGCCTCCCGGGTTCCTTCTAGCGCCCGGCCTGACGAAGCGGAGGCCTTGGCCTCGAGACGAGTGGCGGCTTCGGCTGCCTTTTGCGCTGCGCGACGTACCCCTTCGGCAATCGACCTGGACACCTTGCCCGTTGTCGCCTGGCCCTGGCGTGCGGCAAGTCGCGCCGCATTGGCGGCTTCACGCGCTGCGCTTTCCGCTTCGTGCGCTGCCTTGATGGCTAAGCTTTTGGCGCTCGACGCCACGCCCGGCGGCGCGCTCGACTGGCTCGGTGCCGCAGCATCGGCGGCCATCGCGGGCGTGCTGAGCAACATCACGATGGCGGCGGCGACAGCCGCAGCAGCGACTGCGGCGGCAGTGAGCGCGATGAGTCTCGGAAGTCGTGGGGTCGGTTTCATGGTGGCGTCCTTGTTCGGTGCGGCGATTCTTCGGGTGGCGCGTCCGGCGTGGCTTGCGCCAGATCAAGGCGGGACGCTGCGGCACGTGATGAACTGAAGCATTACTGCACCCTGCGAGACAACACATTGCGATCCCCAAGCCCTAAGGAGCACCTGAACCTCATGAGCGGTGGGCCGCTCGCCGCGCCAGCACCGGCTCCCCCCGTCGGGTTGAAAGAGGCCGAAGCACGACGCCGACTGGTGCGTGACGGCGCGAACGAGTTGCCGGTTTCCCGCCCACGCAGCATGTTGCGGCTGGCGCGCGAGGTGGCGTTCGAGCCGATGTTCCTGTTGCTGGTGGCGTGCGGCGCCCTCTACCTGGCCCTGGGCGACCTGCAGGAGGCGCTGATGCTGCTGGGCTTCGTCTTCGTCGTGATGGCCATCAGCTTCGTCCAGCAGCGGCGCAGCGAACGCTCGCTCGATGCCTTGCGCGACCTGTCGAGTCCTCAGGCTCGCGTCGTCCGCGATGGAAAGGAGCGCACCGTCGCAGCCCGCGATCTGGTGGTGAGCGACATCGTGATGCTGGCCGAGGGCGATCGCGTGCCGGCCGATCTGTTGCTCATCGTTTGCGCCAATCTTGCGGTCGACGAGTCCTTGCTGACCGGGGAGTCGGTGCCTGTCGCCAAGCAGGCGGCGTCGCTCGCAGGTGCGGTGTTTGCCGGTACCCTGGTCACGCGCGGCACGGCGCAAGGCCGGGTCACTGCCACGGGCGTGCACAGCGCGCTGGGCCGCATCGGCCAGTCGCTTGCTGCGATCAAGACCGAGGCCACCCCGATCCAGCAGGAGACGCGGCGTGTGGTCACGCGCGTTGCCATCGTCGGCCTGGTGTTGGCGGCTGCACTGGCCATTGTTTTCGGCTTGCTGCGTGGCGACTGGTTGCAAGGGCTGCTCGCCGGCCTGACGCTGGCAATAGCGTTGTTGCCGGAAGAGCTGCCGATGGTGCTGACGCTGTTTCTGGGCCTCGGTGCATGGCGCCTTTCCCGCGAGAAGGTGTTGGCCCGCAGCATCCCCGCGGTCGAACTGCTCGGCGCCACGACCGTGCTGTGCGTGGACAAGACCGGCACGCTGACGGCCAACCGCATGACGGTCAGGCGCCTGTGGTCCGAAGCGGCGGTGCACGACATGGAGCGCGACACGGTACGCGACAGCGCGAAGGCGGATGCCACGCCGCTGCAGGAGGAACTCCATGGGGTGCTGGAGTACGCGGTGCTTGCCAGCCACCGTCGCGCTTTCGATCCGATGGAATCGGCCATCGGCGAGGCCGGTCAACACCTGCTGGCGCACACCGAACACCTGCACACCGACTGGACCTTGATCGACGACTACCCCCTGTCGCCCGAGATGCTGGCGATGTCGCGGGTCTGGCAATCGCCGGATCTGCGGGCGCTCCTCATCGCGGCGAAGGGCGCCCCCGAGGCCATCGTCGATCTATGCCATCTGGACGCCCGTCGCAGTGCCTCGGTCGCCGAGCAGGTCGTTGCGATGGCGGCAGACGGATTGCGCGTGCTGGGCGTGGCCCAGGCGACCTTCGCTGCCGGTGCGCTGCCCGGTCTGCAGCACGACTTCGACTTCCAGTTTCTCGGGCTGGTCGGACTCGAAGACCCGGTGCGCCCGGACGTGCCGCAGGCCATCGCCGAATGCCGGGCCGCCGGCATCCGCGTGGTGATGATGACCGGCGACCATCCGGCCACGGCGCTGTCGGTGGCCAAGCAGGCAGGCCTGGGCACCGATGCACCGGTCATCACCGGCACCGAGCTTTCCATGCTGAGCGATGCCGAACTCGATGCGCGACTGCCCGCGACGCACATCTTCTGTCGCGTGCAGCCCGAGCAGAAGCTGCGGCTCGTGCGCGCCTTTCGTGCGCGCGGCGACGTGGTCGCGATGACCGGCGACGGTGTCAACGACGCGCCTGCGCTCAAGGCGGCCGATATCGGCGTGGCCATGGGTGCGCGCGGCACCGAGGTGGCGCGCCAGGCTGCGGCGCTGGTCTTGCTGAACGACGACTTCGCATCGCTCGTGACCGCGGTTCGCTACGGTCGGCGCGTGTTCGCCAACCTGCGCAAGGCCATCGTCTTCGTGGTGGCGGTGCACGTGCCGATCATCGGCCTGTCGATCCTTCCGGTGCTGTTCGGCTGGCCGATGTTGCTGATGCCGGTGCACATCGTGTTCTTGCAACTGATCATCGACCCGGCCTGCTCGATCGTGTTCGAGGCCGAGCCGCTGGAGCCGGATGCGATGACCGTGCCGCCGCGCCGGCCCGACCAGCGCCTGTTCGACAGCGTGGTGCTGATGCGTGGTTTGTGGCAGGGCCTGGGCTTGCTGCTGCTGCTGCTGGCAACCTATGCCGGGGCCCGGCTCATGGCGCCGTCGGATGCGGGCCGGGACGACATGGCGCGGGCGCTCACCTTCGTCGTGCTGGTGCTGGCCAATCTCGCGTTGATCCACACCAACCGATCGTGGAGCCGCACTGTCTGGTGGGGCCGTGCGGTGACGGGAGGTCAGTTCGGCTGGATCGTTCTGGCAACGCTGGCCATGTTGGGGGTGGTGCTGAGCGTGCCCGTGGTTGGTCGGCTGTTCGCCTTCACGATGCCGCCGCCATTCATGCTGCTGTGTGGACTCGGCGTGGCGGCCTTGAGCCTGCTTTGGTTCGAAGGCGTGAAATGGCGCATCCGTGTGCGGAGCCACCATGTCGACTGATCGATCGGCTCAGAGACTTTGTTCCGCAGCGGTCTGGCATGCAGCGCAGCGCACGGCGGTCGGCATTGCCGTCAAACGCTGCAGCGCGATGTCGCAGCCGCAGTCGATGCACTTGCCGTAACGGCCTTCGGCGATCAGTTTTTCGGCGAACTCGATCTCGGCCAGCCGGGTCTGGTCGATCTCGATCTCTTCGACCCGAACGTTTTGCGCCTGCAGCGTTTCGGCGTCGTCGCTGAAGTTGTGAACCTCGCTTGCGCCAGCCTGCCGTGCCGTCCTGAGGTCGTCGTTGGCAAGACGTATTTCGGCTTGTGCGCTTTGTTTCATCGCATGAAGTTGCCGCGAGAGAGCCTGAATGTCCTGGGCAGTGAGTTGGGTCATGAAGCGAATCCTTGAGGAAAGGGAAGTGAAGGGCCGACGGGGTCTGCGCGACCCAGAAAGGATTCACTCTAGAAGCCTGTCGTGAAGGAGGTGTTGCGCTGGATCAAGGCGCAGCATCCGCACCTGACTGAAGATGGGCTCTCTATGCGCGTGCTGATCATCAACGGACATCCCGACCCGAAAGCTTCGCACCTTTGCGACGCGCTGGCCGATGCCTATGCCGACGGTGCGCGTGCCGCAGGTCACGAGGTCGCGCGCATCGATGTGCGTGCACTCGATTTCCCGCTGCTGCGAAGCCGGCACGAATGGGAGTCGGAGCCACTGCCGCCCTCGCTGCAGGCGGCGCAAAACGCCATCGGGCATGCACAGCATCTCATGGTCGTTTTTCCGCTGTGGCTCGGCGACATGCCGGCGCTCTTCAAGGGATTTCTGGAACAGGTGATGCGTCCCGGTTTCGCGGTCCCGAAAGCGGAGAGCTTCAAGTTGAAGCCGCTGGCGGGCCGCACCGCGCGCATTGTGGTCACCATGGGCATGCCGGCGTTTCTCTATCGCCTGTACTACCGGGCTCACAGCCTGCGGCTCCTCAGGCGCAATGTCTTCGGGCTCGTCGGCATCAAGACCGTGGGCGATGCCGTGGTCGGTTCGGTCGAGACCTTGACCGAGTCGCAGCGCGCACGCTGGCTTGCTCGCATGCACCACTGGGGGCGTCGACTGGGTTGATGCAGGTCAAGCTCGCGGGGCGACTCTGCGTCCGACAGCGGCGCCCGCGCCAAGGTAGACCGGTACACCGGCTGATCGACGCCTCAGCGTGACGAGTGATCGAGCAGGTCTCGCGCCAGTCGCGCCTTGCGGGCTTCGACCCACCAGCCAGGCGTCGTGCCCGTCAGCGTTTCGGTCACCGATGTGAATGGGTGGAAGTCTCGCAAGAAGGTCGCCACGAGATGACCGTCCCGCAGATCCACTTCCGCCGATGCGCCCAGCCAGTTCCGGGGTAACGGATGGATAGCGCGTGGGTTGTGAACCAGCAATGTGCCTTCGTTCCAGCACTCGTGCTCGGCGCCGCGCGAACCGACTTCGTAGGCAAAGCAGGTGGCGCTGCCGGCAGCTCGATGGTGCGGGCGGCAGCGGCCGTGACGCAGGATTCGCACGGCGTCGCTGTGGTGCGCGCCTTCCTGGCCCATGCGGTTGAATTTGGAAACCATGGCGCCGTCGCTGCACAGCAAGACGGCGGCGATGTTCTCGGCGCCGGGTTGTGCAAAGAAGCCGGCTGGGAACATGCAGTCGATTTCTCTGGACTGTGCGGCGGACCCATGAATCTCCAAGTGGCTCTCGAAGTCGACATAGTCGTGATGCCGCGAACCGAAAAGGAAGTGGAGCAATGCCATGGGCAGCTTGTTGCCCGAGGCTTCGCCCCTGTGCAGATCGTGGATCGCCATGACCAGCGGCTTGTCGGCAACGCTTGGCGAGCGCCATGGCGCCTGCAGCAGTTTGCGAATGAGGGCGCCACCTGACCCGATGGAAACGTCGTGCGGGATGCGTGTCGAAAGGACTCGACGACGACTGCCTGCGTCGAGTGCGGTGGTCGCCTCCACAGCGACAACGATGCCGTCACGGCGCAGCAAGAAGTTAGGGCTGTGACGGCTCACGTCGACGGTGTGGCCGGCGTCGCGAAACATGGCGAGCAGGTAGATGTCACACATCGCAGTGTCGAATCCGCTGGTCTGGAAGTAATCCTGAAAGTCGCGACTCTCCTGGTGACACAGCACATGCAGATCGCGGAGCATGTCGCGCGCAGGCGCGAGTAAGGGCGAGTCGCGAAGCGCCAGAAACTGGGGGTGCAACTGCGCGTCGGGCCTCCCGGTCGCAGCGAACAGGTCGGTTTCGATATCGTTCATCGGAGGTCGCTCCTGGCCGCACGCTCGGGCAGCCGAACCGGTATGTAGGCAAGCCCCTTGTCGCGCCGCACCAGCAAGGCGGCAGTGCGCCCGGCCGGCAGGCGCGAGAGGATGTGGACGTAGGCATCGACCCGATCGACGGCGGTCTCGTTGATGGCGACGATGACATCGCCGGTCCGAACCCCTTCACTGCGCGCAGCGCCGGCCGCTTCGCGTACCAGCAATCCGTTCACCTCGCCGAGTCGGATCCGTTGCGCAGGCGACAGCTCGACGAGCCGCAGTCCGAGCCCGTCGTTCCACGCCGGTGGCGTCAACGCTGCCGCGTCCTTGCCGGCGATCCCGTTACCCGCCGTGGGCTCCTCCGCCAGCGTGACCCCGACGGTCATCGAGCGACCGCCGCGCCACAGTTCGAGCCGCACTCTAGAGCCAGGCGGGCGTTGCGCGAGATTGCGGCGCAGGTCGGTGTAGTGCGGCATGCGCATACCGTCGACTGCGCGCACGATATCGCCACGCAACAGGCCTGCGGTGGCCGCTGGGCCGGTGGCCTCGACCCGAATCACCACCGCGCCCGCCGCTTCTTCGAGGCCGAAAGAACCGGCTAACCCCGAAGTGACTTCCTGAAAATCCGCGCCCATCCGGGCGCGCCGTACCGAGCCGTGGTCGCGCAATTGCACCGCCACTTCGAGCGCCAGGTTGATGGGCACTGCAAAAGACAAGCCCATGTAGCCGCCGCTGTCGCTCAGGATCATCGAGTTGATGGCGACGACTTCACCCCGCGCGTTGAACAACGGGCTGCCTGAACTGCCTGGGTTGATGGCGACATCTGTCTGCACGAAAGGCAGATCGTTCGCACCCGGCAGGTAGCGCCCGGTGGCGCTCACCACCCCCGCGGTCACCGTGTTGTGAAAGCCGAAAGGCGAGCCGATGGCGGCGACCCAGTCGCCCACGGCCAGTGCCGACGAATCGCCGAACACTGCGACGGGCAGGTCGGTGGCGTCGATGCGCAGCAAGCCGGTGTCGGTGGCCTTGTCGACGCCGAGCACGCGCCCGACGAAGCGGCGGCCGTCGCTCAGGTAGACCTGTACTTCATCGATGCCGGTGATGACGTGCGCACTGGTCAGGATCAGGCCATTGCGGTCCATCACGACACCTGTTGCGGTGTCTCGAAAGCCACCGGCAGGCAAGCTCGCAGGAAGTGGCCTGGGCAGGCGGTCGGCAAATTCGCTGCCGGGTTCGACTTCGAGTTCGCCGTCGTCGGTGGCCGAGTTACTGGCAAAGCTCAGCGTTGTGATGTCGACCACCGCTGCGCTTCGCGTTGCGAAGACTGCGGCGAATGAGGGTGGCGAGCCGGCAACGGGACTTGCCGCGACAGGTGGCGCCATCGGCTGCGCGCCGATGGCGATGCACGCACTCGACATTGCAATGCAGGTCAAAGCCTGTATCGCGTGGCGAGCGGTTGCAGCAAGCCGCGACTTAGGGAGAGCGGAGCGGAACATCGTTTTGTGCGTTTTGCAGACCTGACGGGAAGCCCAAGGCTAGAGGAGCTTGGGCACCCGGGACTTGCGCCAGATCAAGTGCTTCTTCGTGCATTCAGAGGATGCTGTGCGCTTCAGGAGCTGCTCCTCAACCGGCGATGTCTTGGGGCACCGCACTCAATAAAAAGGCAAATCCATGTCGCTTTTTCATGCCGTCGTCTGGGTCGACCATCACACCGCGCAAGTCCTGCAGTTCGACGCTGCGCAAGTGCTCGAAAAGCAGGTCAAGGCTCACGAGCACTACACGCGCCAGCATGGCAGCGAGGTCCGTAGCGAGCATGAGTTCTTCGGTGCCGTGTGCGATGCGATGCAGGGCATCACCGAGGTGCTGATCGCCGGCTCCCACACCGCGCAGGCGGACTTCCGCCACTACGTCGAAAAGCACCGCCCCGAGGTGGCGCATCACATCGTCGGATGGGAGACAACCGGCAACTTGACCACCCACGAACTCGTCGCCCTCGCACGGCGCTACTTCACGACGCATGCGGGAATGGCCAAGCCAATGAAGTCTTGATGGGCGCGCTGGGCTCGCGCCCGCTGTCTGCCGGCGTTTCCGTGCAGGCCCTGCGCGCCTGGCTGGCCGATGCCACCGGTCAAAACGTCGACATGGTGGAGACGCACATCTCGTGGGTTCTGCTGACGCCCCGGCTGGCTTTCAAGCTAAAGAAGCCGGTGCGGCTGTCGTTCGTCGACTTCAGTACGCTGCAGGCACGAAAGCACTTTTGCGACGAGGAGCTGCGGCTCAACAAGCGCCTGGCGCCCTCCTTGTATCTGCGGGTTCTCTCGGTTCGCGGCACGCCTTCACAACCTCGTATCGGAGGCGGAGGAGAGCCGATCGATCACGTCGTGTGCATGCGGCGCTTTCCTGATTCGGCGCTGCTGCGCGATCTCGTGGTGAACGATGTCGTGGTCGGAGCTGCGGGAATGCTCGACAGCTTCGCCCGACGACTCGCGTCGTTCCACGCCCGTGCCGAGCGCGCTTCAGCGGACTCTGCCTTCGGCGAGCCTGCGCAGATCATGCGAGCCATGCACGAGGTCCTAAGCGCATTGCCGACCGATGCTGAAGGCGCAATCGCAGCTCGGCTTGCAAAGCTCCGAGCCTGGACGCAGGACCGCGCGCAGGCGTTGCAGCCGGCGTGGCAAGCGCGCCGACTCGCCGGTGCCGTACGCGAATGCCATGGCGACCTTCATCTGGCCAACATCGTGCGGCTCGACGGCGCGCTCACCGCGTTCGATTGCATCGAGTTCGATCCGGCCCTGCGCTGGATCGACGTGATGAGCGACGTGGCCTTCCTGACGATGGACCTGGCAGCGCACCATCGGCCGCGGCTTGCCTTCCGCTTCCTGGACGCATGGCTGCAGCACAGTGGCGACTACGCCGGCATGGCCGTGTTTCGTTTCTACGAGGTGTATCGGTCGCTGGTACGGGCGCTCGCGTCTTCGCCCGCTGCAGGGCATGGCGGCATGCAAGATGTGCCCGACTACATCGCCACGGCGGAACGCTTGACGCAATCCGCGCAGGGTGGCCCACGCCTGCTCATCACTTATGGCTTCTCGGGCTCCGGCAAGTCGAGCGTCGCCTTGCGCTTGTTGCAGGGAGCGGGCGCCATACGCATCCGGTCCGACGTCGAACGCAAGCGCCTGTTCGGCCTGGATGCGCTCGCGCGTTCGTCCAGGCACGGCATCGACCTCTACGCCGACGAAGTGACGCGCCGCACCTTCGACCATCTGCAGTCGAGTGCCGCGGCGGTGCTGCGAGCGGGGTACCCGGTGATCGTCGATGCGGCATTTCTCGGGGGCGAACAGAGGCGTGCGTTTCGTGCGCTGGCCTCGTCGCTCGGCGTGCCATTCGCGATCCTGCATTGCCGCGCGGCTGAAGCGACATTGCGGCAGCGCGTCGCACGCCGGACCGCACTGGACAACGATGCGTCCGATGCAGACCTCGACGTGCTGGAGCGCCAGCTCGCGACCCACGAGCCGCTGAGTGCCGAAGAACGTGCACTGACGTTCGATGTTTGCACCGACATCGACATCGACATCGACATCGACATCGACGCCGATATCGCAGCCCTCTGCGCGCGCTGGCAAGACCAACATTCGCCGGCGGATCAATGGTCGTCCGTGAGGAAGTAGCCAGAAAACCGCGTTCGCTTGATCTTGCGCAATCGTCCGATGGACCTCGGAAGTTTGAATGTGATCTCCGCCGGGTGTCCGGCGCAGCCGGAACTTTCAATGAAGCTGCCCTCAACTCTGCGCGACATGCTCGATGGCCTCGGTGAGCGTGCGGCGACATCGTTCGCCGTGCGGCTGCCAGACGGCACCGCCTTCCATGTCGGTGGCGCCAACCCTGCGTTCACGGTCGTCTTCCATACCGACGCCGCACTCTTCTCGACAGCCACCCGTGGCCACATGGGGCTGATGGAAGCGTACTTCGATCAGACGGTCGACGTGGAGGGTGATTTCGGTGCGGCGTTGGCCGCCGGCATGGCATCCGGTTTCGACCGGAAGTCCGGTGCGGTCAACGGCATGGAGAACGAACTGCTCGAATTGCGTCATTCGAACCGCGACCCGTCCAAAGCCAAGCGCAATGCACGCGCGCACTACGGACTCGGGATCGACTTCTACCGGCTCTGGCTGGATGAGCCGTTGCTGATGTACACCTGCGGCTACTGGCCCGCAGGTACGGAGACGCTGGAGCAGGCACAGCGCAACAAGATCGATCATGTCTGCCGAAAGATCCGTCTGCAGCGCGACGACAGCTTCGTCGACATCGGCTGCGGATTCGGCGGTTTCATGTTTCGCGCGCACGAAACGACCGGCGCGTCGGGCGTGGGCGTGAACACGACCACCGAGCAAGTGGTGTGGCTGCGCGACGAGATCACCCGGCGCGGCCTGGCCGACGCGCTGAGCGTGCGCGAAGCGGACTTTCGGGAGGTCGACCAGCAGTACGACAAGGTGGTCTCCATCGGCACGCTCGAGCACGCAGGGCGCGACCAGTTGCCCGAGGTCATTCGCGCGCACGCCGCCTTTCTGAAGCCCGGCGGGATCGGCATCCTTCACTTCATCGGGCATGTGGGGCACTACGAAACCGAGCTGTTCATTCGCAAGCATGTCTTCCCGGGTGGCTGGATTCCAAGTCTTGCGGACGTGATCGTCGAGATGGAGCGCAACGGACTCGAGGTGCTCGACATAGAGAATCTGCGGCGTCACTATGCGCCCACGCTCGATGCCTGGGCCGAACGTTTCGAGCAGCGCTGGCCCGCTGTCCATGAGCTCGACCCGGATCGGTTCGATGAACGATTCCGACGTGTCTGGCGCACGTATCTCACTGGCTGCGCGGAGATGTTTCGCTCACCCGGCGGATACACCCACCTCTTTCAGATTGTCTTCAGCAAGGGCAACGTGACAGCCAACAGCTATCCGATGGGTAGGGAGCATGTGTATGAGCGCTGAAGCGGCGAGCTATGGCGAACGTCGGCAACGGCTGCTCAGGGAATTGCACAGCGATCCCGTGCCGGAAGGCGCTCGCATCGGTCTGAGCAAGCAGACCTCCAATCTTTTCCGGACTCGCCGGGAAGGTGCCAAACATCGCTTGGACCTCAGTGGCTTCAATCATGTCCTGGGCGTCGACCGCATGGCAGGCACGGTGCAGGTCGAAGGCCTGGCGACCTACGAAGACATCGTCGCAGGCACATTGCCCTATGGCGCAATGCCTGCCGTGGTGCCGCAGCTCAAGACGATCACGGCAGGCGGCGCTGTGGCGGGCGTTGGCATCGAAGCGACATCGTTCAGGCAGGGGCTGGTTCATCACACGCTGGTCGAGTTCGACGTGTTGTTGCCGGGTGGCGAGATCGTCACGTGCACGCCCACCAATGCGTACCAGGATCTGTTCTTCGGCTTTCCGAACTCCTATGGATCGCTGGGCTACGCACTGCGCCTCGTACTTCGAATCCTGCCGGTTAAACCGTGCGTGAGGGTGGAGCACATTCCGTTTGAATCCGCGACTGGCTTCTTCGCCGCGCTCTCCGAGGCGTGCGAGGGAGACGCGGATTTCGTCGATGGCGTGGTGTTCAGTCCGTCGACATTCGTGCTGAACGTCGCACGATTCGAAGAGGTCGGAGGACCACTCAGCCGTTATGACTTCGAGAAGATCTATTACCGGTCCCTGCTCGAAAAGCCGGTCGATCATCTGAGTGTTCAGGACTATCTCTGGCGCTGGGACACTGACTGGTTCTGGTGCTCCAAGAACTTTGGCGCACAGAACCCGGTAGTGCGCCGCCTGTTCGGCCGGTCGCACCTGAATTCAAAGACCTACGCGCGCCTGATGCGGATGGGTGCACGGGTGGGATTGACCCAGCGCCTCGCGCGTTTGAGAGGCATGTTTGCCGAGTCCGTGATTCAGGATGTCGATATCCCCATTGCATCGGCGGGTGACTTTCTGGACTTCCTGCAGCGCGAGATCGGTATTCATCCCGTATGGATTTGCCCGGTGCATGCGCCCGACCCCAGCGCAAGCTTCTCGCTGTATCCGCTTCGGGCCGGGCAGCTGTATGTCAACTTTGGGTTTTGGGATGTGGTGAAAACACGCCAGGTGCACGAGCCCGGGTATTTCAACCGCCTGATCGAGCAGGAAGTGCTGCGGCTCGGCGGCATCAAGTCTCTGTACTCCGATTGCTACTTCACCCGTGACGAATTCGGGCACGCCTACGGCATGCCGCGGTACGAGGCGCTGAAGCAGCGATACGACCCAAAGCGTCTGGCGCCGCATCTGTACGACAAATGCGTGATGGGTCGTTGACGTTCAACGAGTTGATCGACCGCAATTTCGCTTATTGCCATTTGCACGAGGCTATTCGAATGAAAAACGTTTCTTCAAAAGTCGCTGTAAGGCGACTGCGCTTCGCCGGATTCCTGGTTGTCGGCGTGCTGTCCTTGTACGAGGTTGCAGCGAGTCAGCCACGCGGCGAGTTGCTTTATTCGACCAATTGCATCGCGTGTCACAGCACTCAAGTGCATTGGCGCGACAAGAAGCTGGCGACCGATTGGGGCTCACTGCGAGAACAGGTGCGACGTTGGCAGGACGTCGCATCGCTCGGCTGGCGCGACGACGACATCATCGAAGTGACGCGCTATTTAAATGACCTGTACTACAACTATCCGGCGTCGAACGCGGTCGGCAGCCGACCGCCAGAGTCATCGACCGCCAGCAGTTCGCATTGAGTTTTGTCGCTCACCAACAGGCAGAACATTTGATCTGCGACAAACGCCTCGTCCGCTGAACGAGTGATCCTTTCGGCTTGCAACGAAAGAAGCGCATGCCACATCTCGCCGCCCGAATCATTCGCCAGGAACACGCAGCACTTGCTGCCATGTTGCGCTCTGCGGTCATGCTGCTGGCGCAGCACCGCCGCAAGGGCACGCTGCCCGACTTTGCAGTGCTGCGCGCGATGCTGTTCTACGTCGACGAGTTTCCAGAGCAGCGCCATCACCGCAAGGAGACGGAGTTGCTGTTTCCCAGATTACGCGCCAGGACGCCGATGTCGCGCGAATTGCTGGACCGGCTCGACGACGACCACGCGCGTGGCGAAAGAAAGATCCGCAACGTGGAGCATGCATTGCTCGGCTTCGAGATGATGGGCGAGTCGCGCCGGATGGACTTCGAGTCCGCGCTGGAGCGGTATACCGATTTCTATCTGGAACACATGGCACTCGAAGAGCGCGAGATCCTGCCGTTGGCCGAAAGGGTGCTCACGCCGGAAGACTGGCGCGAGCTCGACGCGGCCTTCAGCGCCAATCGCGATCCGCTCACCGGTTGCACGCCCGACGCACCGTACCAGGCGCTCTTCACTCGCATCGTCAACATGGTGCCGGCGCCGATCGGCCTTGGGGCGGAGGTGTGAGCGGAGGGCTTAGCGGCCGTGCTTGAATCCGGAGCGGTTTTTGTTTCGGGTATCGTCGGCGGCAACCCGTTGCCCGGATGGTGAAACTGGTAGACACATCGGACTTAAAATCCGCCGACTGTAAAAAGTCATACCGGTTCGATTCCGGTTCCGGGCACCAACTTTCCCCCATGAAGACCTCACGCGACACGGCGTAAATGCGAAGCGTCCTGCAGACTGTGGAGGTTGGGGTCGTTGGGGCTGACGTGGGGAATTTCTACAAGCCCCGGACCCTTGGGCGTGTTGACGCCGGCTCATATCTGACCCGGATGCCGACATTGGGCTGACCCATACCGTCACCTCCAACCCAATGCTGGCAATGATTATCGATGCCGGCCCATGGGTCAGCGAAATGCCCGGTATGTGGTTCAATTTTCGAACGGCCGCAACACCGCACGCCGTGAAAAGGCTCATGCCCTCACCTCTTGGCTGTTAGGGCCGTCATTTCCATCGTCCGAATCGTCGAATTCCTCGTCTTCGCTCTACATCGGCGGTAGCAGGGTGGCGTCAACAGTTCTCGATGTCTGTTTCGGTATTGGTATTTCCGGTGTGTCTGTTCGACATCGCTTGCGCCCAGTGCGCCGCCCGAGCCGTTGGCGGTGATAGCTGCCCGCGTCGGCCTATTTGTTCGGTGGCGCGGTCGTTTACTCGCTCCATGCCGGCAAGGGTTTGCTTGGTCTGACCGCCGACGACATGGTCGGCCGGCCGTGTTTGTCTGGCGGTGGTCGGAGCTTCAGTGGCGCTGGAGACCGTGATGACCAGCGAGACAGATCGTGCGATGAACATGGACCTGTTCGCGCGGCATCTGCTTGTGTTGTTCGAGCACACGTCGCACGCCGTTTAAGCGACCGGCTCCCACCGCGGAAAACTCACTCGATCGGGCACCAGCGTTTCACGGCTTCGGCCGTGTCGAACGGCCCGGTGTTGAAACAGAGGCGTGCCTGTGGCGCGCCTTCGTGCACCACGTTGAGCATTTTCTCGAACAGCAGAAAGTTCTGGCCGATGGTACCAACGCCGGCACCGATCACCACGCAGTCATAGCGCTTCTCCTGCAGGCTCGTGCGGATCATGGCCTCGGCGGTCGCGCCGAAATCGGTGAGGCACAACTTCGCGTCATAGCCCAACGCCGTCAAAGTGGCGATGTCCTTGTCGAGACCGCCCTGTACTTTCTCGGCGGTCATGCCGGGAAAGGCCGCGTAGGCCGGATCCGCATAGTCGATGAGGGTGGGCTGAAGACCGATGGAGAGGACTGATTTTTTTGCGTTCATTGTGATTCCCTGATGGCTGATAAAAATTTGAAAGTGGCGCTATGAAGACGGAATAAACCTGAATTGCAGAGGCGCCTGTCAGGCTGTGCGCGCAGCCTTGAATTGCCGCTCTGGAACAAAGTACAAGAGGGGTATGGCGGCGTAGATGAGGTAGGCGATGTACACCGACACGAAGCTCAGCGCGGCAGCACTCAGGTAGACGAGCACCACGGCGATGTCGCCATGCCACTTCGGCGGTCGGCCACTGGCTTGGCCGGCCCTGCTTTGACGCCAGGCCTCCCATGTCAGGCCGGGGAAGGCCAGCGAACAGGCGGCGAGGTTCAATCCATACAGGCACGCCGCGAGTGACGACTCATGGTTTTCGCCCACCAGACTGGTCGTGAACGGGATGAGCGACATCCAGAACAACAGATGAAGATTCATCCACAGAGTGCGCCCATTCACGCGGCGCAGCGTGTGCACGATGTGGTGGTGATTGACCCACATCACCGCGACCACCAAAAAGCTCAGCACATAGCTCAGCATGACGGGCGCAAGCCCGATCAGGCCAGGCCACGTCAGCGGATGCGGTGCCTTGAGCTCCAGCACCATGATCGTGATGATGACGGCAATGACGCCGTCGCTGAAAGCCTCCAGGCGTCCCGGTCCCATGATGCCCGGGCCATGCTCCTCCGGCGCGCTATCCATGGCGACCCCGCTCGCGCGACGAGATCGGTAACCAGCCGACGGGCGGACGCCAGTCCGACGCACCGGCAGAGGTGTTCAGCCCGGCCGGGACGGACCAGGGCTCGATCACTTCACCGGCCAGCACCAACGGCACCGCATGGCATCGTTGGCCGCACGCCATCGCCAGGGCGTTGGCCAGCGCCGGCGCAATGACGCAGGCAATCGTCTCGCTGGCGCCGCTCGGCGGTTGATCCGACTGGACGATGTGCGACTCCACGGACGGCATCGTGTGCATGCGCGTCACGTGATAGTCGGAGAAGAACTGCTGGTCGACCTCGCCATCGGTGAAGGTGATCTGGCCGAAGCGCGCCAAAGACAAGCCGAACGCAACCGAGCCTTCGATCTGCGAGACGACGTTGTCAGGGTTGATGACCAGGCCGCAATCGAGCGCCGCGACGACGCGGTCGACGGAATACGACTTGCCATCGGCAGCCACCGTGACTTCGACGACAACGGCGCCGTACGAGCGGTGGCCGAAGGTCACGGCCACGCCACGCCCGCAACGGCCGCTGCCGGCCGCGGCCGCCATGGGCTCGAACCACCGCGCCTTGTCGGCGACACGATCGATACAGCCGCGCTCGCGCGATTCCGCCGGCAGGGCCCCGCGCCGGAACTCGATCGGATCCTTGTCCGCGGCAAGCGCGAGCATGTCCATCATGGATTCGATGGCAAAGGCGTTATGGAACACACCGGAGGTGCGAAGCCATGAGGGTGTGATCGGGTAGCTCGGGCTGTGCAGCTCGATGCGCAGGTTCGGTATGTCGTAGGGCTGATCGATGCCACCTTCCACCGAAAACATGTCTACACCGTCGTGCACCATGCCGCCTTCCATCAGCGTGCCGGTGGCGATCGACTGCCCAGCGAGCCGATGCCGCCACGCCACCAGGCGACCCTTTGCGTCGAGCCCGGCGTCGATGCGGTGCACGAAGGCCGGCCTGTAGGCGTTGTGCGGTCCGGCCATGTCGTCGGCCCGGTCGTACATGAGCTTGAGTGGGATGGTGATGCCCAGCGCCCGCACGATGCTCAAGGCTTCGATGCCTGGAACGCTGTGCGCGGTGGCGCGGCGCCCGAAGCTGCCACCCGTCATCTGCATATGGAAGGTGACCTTGTCGGGCGTCACGCCGGCCGCCTGCGCCAGCTGGAACTGGTCGATCGACACCATTTGCATTCCGCCCCAGACCTGCAGCGCACCATCGCCCAGCTGGACCACGATGTTCATCGTCTCCATGGGCGCGTGTGCCTGGTAAGGCACCTGGAAGCGGCTGTGCAACTGTGTGACCGCGCCGGTGAGTGCGGCCGCCACATCGCCTTGCGCGGCCGCCACGGTGCCGGTGTCCGAGTCGACCATCGCGCCGAGCTCGGCGTAGATGTCGGCAGACGACTTGCGAAAAGCCTGCGACAGATCCCATTCGATCTGCAGCAGATTGCGTGCCTGCAAGGCCGTCCAGAAATCGTCGGCCACCACGGCGACGCCGGCGGGCACTTGGACGACGTGACGCACGCCAGGAAATGCGAGTGCCCGGGCGGCGTCGAAGCGGGCCACGACTGCACCCGCACGGCTTGGGCGTGCAATCACCGCGGTCAACATGGCGGGCAGCTTCAGGTCCTGCGTGAAGCGGGTCTGCCCGCGAATCTTGTCCACCGCATCGAGCCGCGCAAACGGCTTGCCGATGTAGATGAAACGCGACGCGTCCTTGACCGCGACGTCGACCGGCACCGGTTGTGCCATGGCGTCGTGCGCGAGTTCGCCGAAGCGCGCGCTGCGCGTGCCGTCACGCTCGCGAACGACACCCTGTTCGATCACCAGCGAGTCGAGCTCGACCGACCAGCGCGAGGCCGCAGCGGACAGGATCATGCTGCGCATCGCCGCGCCTGCCTGCCGCATGACCATGTAGCCGGCTTGCACCGACGTCTGGCCGCCGGTGCCCTGGCCGCCACCCATCAGCACGTTGCCGTAGGCCTGGCCGATGGGCGCAGCGACCACGCGCATCTGGTCATGGCGGGCATCGAGTTCTTCTGCCACCAGGGTGGCGAGGCCGGTGTAGATGCCTTGGCCCATTTCCATGCTTTTGGAAACAACCGTCACCGTGTCGTCGGCATCGAGCCGGATGAACGAGAGCGGGTCGGCTGTCGCCGGAAAAAGCAGGGTCGTGCCGCGTGGCGGCGCCATGTGGGCTTCTTCGCTCATGCGACCTCCAGTGCGGCGGTGCGCAGAACACCGGCCGCGCGATGCACGGCCTGCCGAATGCGGGCATAGGTGCCGCAGCGACACAGGTTGTGCTTCAACGCTTCGTCGATATCGTCGTCGGTGGGGTCGATGTTGCGCGCCAGCAGGATCGACGCGCTCATGATCTGCGCCGGCTGACAAAAGCCGCACTGCGACACGTCGATGGCTTCCCACGCCGAAAACAGCGCCTCGGCGACCGGGCCATGAAGACCCTCGATGGTGGTCACCGACTTGCCCGCAAGATCGCCACAGGTCACCTGGCACGCGTGCTCTTGCGCACCGTCGATAGAGACCATGCAGCCACCACAAACGCCGTGCCCACAGCCGAATTTGGTTCCGGTCAGGTCAAGGCGATCACGAAGAACCCACAGCAAAGGCATTTCTGCCGGCGCGCGAACTTCGTGAACTGTTCCGTTCACATTTATTTTCATATCACTCCCTGTTGCGTGCAGCATATGGGCGTGGAGCCCGCGCAGCACCCCGCATTGTGAGCACCTGCGAGCCCGTTCAGCCCGAAGTGCCGACGCGCGTTCAGGAAAATAATTTTTGCCTGCGAGGGCCGATATCCTCCTAGACAAGGACCTCGTTGGCGAAGCGGCGAAAACTCATCCAAATTATCTGCAAGGGCCGGTCCGCTCGGACGAGACGAGTGGTAGCTACGTGTTTTCGTTGCCTCAGGATAGCCAGAGGCAGGTCTCGTTGGCGCCGCTGGCGTTTGACTTGGGCGTCAAGTTGTAGACGTCCCTGCCGGCGATAACGCCGTTGGGATTTCGTGGGGACTTAACGCCAAATTTCGTCCGAATCCGATGGTTGCTAACGGCAAATCAAGCTTTCAAAGAGGCGAATCCCCCTGTGAAACCAGTCTTCCGGGCGGTGCGATACTTAGGGGTTAACGGGGCCCATCGAACTTAAAATCCGCCGCTTCCTGAATAAGGAGCATGCCGGTTCGATTCCGGCTCCGGGCACCAACCAGACACAAGGGAGCACTTCATGCCTCGCTACAACGCTCCGTTCGAAATTCATGTGCACGGCGATGTACCGTTGCGCGCCGATGTGACCTTTGCGCAGATCCAGGAGGCGCTGACGCCGCTCTGGCAATACGCAGGTGCCAAGTCGCTCGCCGACGGCGCCACCAGCGTTTATGAAGAAGAGCCCGGCATCCGGTTCGAGCAAAAGGAGCATGTGCTCCAGCTGTGCTGGACCGTCGCCGGCGATGAAGATTTCCGCCAGGCGCTCGACGAGATGGCCATGGCGCTCAACGAACTCTCCGACCGCGGCGCTGCCATCGAAATCACCTTCTACGACACCGAGTTCGACGAAGAAGAAGACGGCGACCCTGAAGACGAATCGCGCGACGACTTCATCATGCTGTTCGTGGGCCCCAATCCGGCCGCGATCATGCAGGTGCAGCGCGACCTGCTGGTCGAAGACGTGGTGAACCTGATGGAACGCCACTTCGACGGTGCCGAATTGAGCGGCGTGGTCGCAGAAATAGACAAGCTCTTCGGCGAGCGTTTCGACGCACTCGTCAATTCGCTGGAAATCGGCAAGCGCCCGCGTGGCGCGGGTGGCAGCGGTGGTTCGGGTGGTGGCGGACACGGCGGTGGCCGCCGGCCGCGCCACCTTCATTGAGTCGTCCTCCCCAGCGCGTCAGTATCCCGCGCTGATTTCCGATGCGCGGTACGCCGTGCCATCGAAGCGCAGCGTTTTCGAGCCGAACTTCGTCGGCCGTTCCTGCGTCGTGCATTCGTCTCCCTGCGCGACTGACCGCGTTCCCGACCGCGTTTGATGCAGCACGAGATCGGCATAACCATTGCTGATCGTCCGCGCGATCGACAGGCTGCCCTGCACCGTCTCGAAGTTGCCGTTGCAGTTGGTGTCCCATTCGCCGCGCTCTAGCGTCGTCTCCAGCTTGTCCAGCACCTTCAGCAGCTTGAGGCCGTGCGGCACGTAGAGGGTCAGCGTTTCGTTCGAGAACGGATTGGTGCGTGAGCTGCCCTGACGGACGATGCGCAACCCGAACGCGCGCGTTTCCGGCGCGAGCGTGTAGCGCGCGGTGTCGACCTTGATGTCGGCGATGCGCACCGCGTCTTCCGAGAGCGCCGATTCTTCGAACATCCGGCTGACGACCTTGGCCCGCTCGGTATTGCCGTTGTCGGCCTGCTGCACGACCATGACGTCGAGGTCGAAATCGGCCATGTCCGCTTCAGAGCCTGCCCGGACCAGTGGCAGCACGACGATGAAACGCCCCGGTACGCCGCGCCACGGCTGGCAGACGGCCCGCTCGTGGTCGAGCTGTCGCTTGGGATGCAGTTTCTCGTGCATCCGCTCTGCGAGGCCGCTGTCGCAGGATGCGTGGCCTGCGATGCCGTAGCCGGCCAGGACGGCGGCCACGAGCGGCAGTCGCAGGCGGCTGATCATGTGGATCCAATGCGTCGTGTGGGTCACGTATTTCGTGCAGGGCGGGCGCAGCACGTCGATCACCTCGATCAGGCCGCTGCCATAGCCGCGGCTGAAAACACGGCGGCCGGCGCCGCCGATCGCAGCAACCACCGGCTCGCTGCCGCGTCGAGTTGCGACGAGTGACCGCTGGTCAAGAGCAAGGTCGTGCGGGTTCTATCGCGTGTCGTACCGGTTGCGTCGGCCGTATCTTCTTGTCGGGTCGCGCTCACGGCAAGCTGCTGTGACGCAGCGAGCAACCGCCGTGTCTGCTGCGCCACGGGTGCACCCGTGTCGATGTAGTGCACCTCGGCGCCGGTGCTTGCTCGAAGCTGCTCCGCGACGAACGGATAGTGCGTGCAGCCGAGGACCAGCGTATCGACCTTGCCGGCCGCGATGCCGAACGTGCCCGCAGCCGCGGCGTACCTGGCGCACAGCGACGCGATGCCGGCCGCGTCGTTCGCTTCGATGGCTGCCGCGAGCCCGTCGCATGGCACCAGACTGAAGTCGGCTTGCGCAGCGAGCGATGCAAGCAAGGCGTTGAACTTGGCACTCGCCAGGGTGCCGCGCGTCGCGAGCACGGCGATGCGGCGCGTGCGGCTGATCGCCACCGCCGGCTTCAAGGCAGGCTCGACGCCCACGAGGGGCAGTGCAGCATGGTCGACCCGCAACAAGTGGATCGCGGCGGCCGTGGCGGTGTTGCATGCGACCACCATCGCCTTGATGTCGTGCGCGTCGACCAAGTGGCGCGTTACCGCGCGGGTGCGTGCAGCCACGTAGTCGTCGCCGCGCTCGCCGTACGGCGCGTGGGCGGTGTCGGCGAAGTAGACGAAGCGCTCGTTGGGCAGCTCGGCCTGCAGCGCGTTGAGCACGCTGAAGCCACCGATGCCGCTGTCGAACACACCAACGGGTCGATCGCTCAAATCGCTTCCAGCGCGATCGTCTTGAGCGCGCCGGACGCGATGCGCTTTTGCCACTCGGCCGGGCCGGTGATGTGAACGCTGGTGCCGCCCGCATCGACCGCCACCGTCACCGGCATGTCGACCACGTCGAACTCGTAGATCGCCTCCATTCCGAGGTCAGCGAAGCCGACGACCTTCGCCGTCTTGATCGCCTTGCTCACCAGATAGGCCGCACCCCCGACCGCCATCAGGTAGGCGCTCTTGTGCTTCTTGATCGCCTCGATCGCGACCGGGCCGCGCTCGGCCTTGCCGATCATCGCGATCAGGCCGGTTTGCGCGAGCATCATTTCGGTGAAGCCGTCCATCCGCGTGGCGGTGGTCGGGCCGGCCGGGCCGACGGCTTCACCCTTCATCGGATCGACCGGGCCGACGTAGTAGATGACGCGGTTGGTGAAGTCGACCGGAAGCTTCTCGCCCTTTGCAAGCATGTCGGCGATGCGCTTGTGCGCCGCATCGCGGCCCGTGAGCATCTTGCCGTTGAGCAGCAGCGTATCGCCCGGCTTCCAGCTCGCCACTTCGGCGGGCGTCAACGTGTCGAGGTCGACGCGTTTGCTCTTCTTGTAGTCGGGCGCCCAGTCGACATCGGGCCACAGGTCGAGCGAGGGCGGCGTGAGATACACCGCGCCGCTGCCGTCCATCACGAAATGGGCGTGCCGCGTGGCCGCGCAGTTGGGGATCATCGCGACCGGCTTGCTGGCCGCATGCGTCGGGTACATCTTGATCTTGATGTCGAGCACCGTCGACAGGCCGCCCAGGCCCTGCGCCCCGATGCCGAGCGCGTTGACCTTTTCGTACAGCTCGATGCGCAGTGCCTCGACCTTGGTCAACTCGGCGCCCGATGCCTTCTTGGCCTGCAGCTCGTGCATGTCCAGGTCGTCCATCAGGCTTTCCTTGGCCATCAGCGCGGCTTTCTCTGCCGTGCCGCCGATGCCGATGCCGAGCATGCCGGGCGGGCACCAGCCCGCGCCCATCGTCGGAACCGTCTTGAGCACCCAGTCGACCACGCTGTCGCCGGGGTTCAGCATCACCAGCTTGCTCTTGTTCTCGCTGCCGCCGCCCTTGGCCGCGACCGTCACTTCAAGTGTGTTGCCGGGCACGATCTCGGTAAAGATTACCGCCGGCGTGTTGTCCTTGGTGTTCTTGCGGTCGAACTCCGGGTCGGCCACGACCGACGCGCGCAACGTGTTGTCGGGATGGTTGTAGCCCTGGCGCACGCCCTCGTTGATGGCGTCGTCCAGCGAGCCGGTGAAGCCACCCCAGCGCACGTCCATGCCGACCTTCAGAAACACGTTGACGATGCCGGTGTCCTGGCAGATCGGCCGGTGGCCGGTCGCGCTCATCTTGCTGTTGGTCAGGATCTGTGCGATCGCGTCCTTGGCGGCTGGGCTCTGTTCGCGGTCGTACGCTTTGGCCAGATGCGCGATGTAGTCGGTCGGGTGGTAATAGCTGATGTATTGCAGCGCGGCGGCGACCGATTCGATCAGGTCGGCCTGCTGGATGGTGGTGGTCATCGTGCGGTCTTTTTGTGCGGTGGGGAGCCGAAATTATCCCCCACCGCCCCGCGATGTACCTTGCGTCAGGCCGGCGGCCGCTTCATCTGGCAGGACGTTGGCTGCGCGCTCACATACGAATCCCACACCACTTCGGAACGGAAGCCGTAGCCCGTGTTGTCGGCGTCGTGTTTCACGCCGGGGCTGCCCTGCTTGGCCCACACGCCGAGGTAGATCGGGGCGAGCATCTGGTGATCGACCTTGCGCATCTCGACTTCGCCGACCGGGCTCTCGTACTTCATGCCTTCCAGGGCGAATGCGACCTTCTTCGGGTCGGTCGATTTGGCCTGCCGCATGGCAGCGCGCAGCATGTTCATGGTGTACCAGTGCGACGCGTAGATGAAGTCGTCTTCCGGCGATTTCTTCTTGTATGCCATGGCGATCTTTTCGAGCGCGGGCGTCGGTGCGTTGCTGCCCCAGTTCCACATCACGTTGACTTTCTCGACGCCCCACGAACCCATCTGCGCCGGGATGCCCGGATTGTTGGCGTTGAAGGTGTAGAAATTGATGTTGAGGTTGTAGTCCTTGGCGGCCTTGAAGAGGAGGCCGAGGTCGGTGCCCCAGTTGGAGGTGATGACCGTGTCGGCGCCCGACGCGGCGATCTTGGCGACGTAGGGCGCGAAGTCCCGCACCGTGGCGATCGGCACGTAGTCCTCGCCGACGATCTGGATGTCGGGCCGCTTTCTGGCCAGGTAGGCGCGTGAGGCCTTTGCGACCTGCTGGCCGTGCGTGTAGTTCTGGTTGAACAGGAACACCTTTTTCACGTCCGGCTTCTTTTGCAGATAGGTCGTCAGGCCTTCGATCTGCATCTCGCTAGAGGGATAGAAACGGAAGTGCCAGAAGCTGCATTTGTCGTTGGTCAGCCCCGGGTCCATCGCCGAATAGTTGAGGTAGACCATCGCGTTGTTCGGGTCGCGATCGGCCTGCTTGTTGATGGCGTCGACCAGCGCAAACGCCACGCCCGAGCCACCGCCCTGGGTCGCGTAACGGATGCCCTGGTCGGAAGCAGCCTTCAGCGCCACGGTGCTTTCCTGCGGTGAACCCTTGCCGTCGAACGGCACGATTTCAAGTTTCGGGTCGGTCGGCGTGGCATTCGCGTTGAGTTGCGCGACGACTTCTCGCAGTTGGTTGAGCGAGCTCTGGCCTGTGAATGCGAAGGCGCCGGAGAGCACCTCGATGAAGGCGATTTTGACCGTCTCTGCTGCCGACGCGATGCCGCATGCGGCGAGCGCTGCAACGCACAGCAACGACCGGACCGGGCGGATGAAACCTGAGCGCTGCATGCGTGTCTCCAATGGGTTTTGTTATGGAGAAGGACAGTAGGGCGCGCGTCGCGGCGCCGACGTCGCCCACGCGACATTTCTGCGCAGGGACTATCCCTTAGATGCCTCTGACCGCGGGCGCTTTTGAAATCCCTGCCAGTGAGAACCCTTCTTGTTCGGCCCATACTGGCAGTTCGTTTCATCACTGCGACCACAGCTTCTCCTCATGACCACACGCACCGAGCGCGACACTTTCGGCCCCATCGACGTTGCGTCGGACAAGCTCTGGGGCGCCCAAACGCAGCGCTCGCTACAGAACTTCGACATCTCGGGCGAGCGCCAGCCGCGTGAAATCATCACGGCGCTGGCGCAGGTCAAGCGGGCGTCGGCGGTGGTCAACCACGCGCTCGGCCTGCAGGACGAAAAGAAGACTAAGGCCATCGTCGCCGCGGCCGATGAAGTCATCGCCGGGAAGCACCCGGACGAGTTCCCGCTGGTGGTGTGGCAGACCGGCTCCGGTACGCAGACCAACATGAACGTGAACGAGGTGCTGGCCAACCGAGCGAGCGAGTTGCTCGGCGGAGAGCGTGGCGAAGGGCGGCTGGTGCATCCGAACGACGACGTCAACCGCAGCCAGTCGAGCAACGACGTGTTCCCGACTGCCATGCATGTGGCTGCCGTAGAGGCGCTCACCCACAAGCTGCTGCCTGCCATCGCCAAGCTGCGTGGCACGCTGGAGCAGAAGTCGCTCGACTTCATTGACATCGTGAAGATCGGGCGCACACACCTGCAGGACGCGACGCCGCTCACGCTGGGCCAGGAATTTTCGGGCTACGCGGCGCAGCTGAAACACGGTGAAGCGCATGTGCGCGCAGCGCTGCCGCACCTGTGCGAGCTGGCCCTCGGCGGCACGGCGGTCGGCACCGGGCTCAATGCGCCCAAGGGCTATGCCGAGCAGGTGGCGGCCGAACTGGCGCGCCTCACGGGGCTGCCCTTCATCACCGCGCCGAACAAGTTCGAGTCGATGGCTTCGGTCGATGCGCTGGTGCATGCGCACGGCGCGCTCAAGACATTGGCCGCCAGCATGAACAAGATCGCCAACGACGTGCGCTGGCTGGCGAGCGGCCCGCGCAGCGGCATCGGCGAACTGAGCATCCCCGAGAACGAACCTGGCTCTTCGATCATGCCGGGCAAGGTCAACCCAACGCAGAGTGAGGCGGTCACCATGCTGGCCGCGCAGGTGATGGGCAACGACGTCGCCATCAACATCGGCGGTGCGTCGGGCAACTTCGAGCTCAACGTGTTCCGCCCGATGGTGGCGCACAACTTCCTGCAGAGCGTGCGATTGCTGGCCGATGGCATGGTGAGCTTCAACGACCATTGCGCTGTCGGCATCGAGCCGAACCGCGAGCGCATCGCCGAGTTAGTCCAGCGCTCGCTGATGCTGGTGACGGCGCTGAACACGCACATCGGCTACGACAAGGCGGCCTACATCGCCAAGAAGGCGCACAAGGAAGGCAGCAGCCTGCGCGAGGCGGCCGTGGCTTCAGGGCACCTCACAGGTGAGCAATTCGATGCCTGGGTCATTCCTGAAAACATGACCGGCCGCTGAGAGCTGTCAAGCCGGGGCGCCCGGCGGAGCGCCCGGAATTTGCGTTGAGTCAGTGCTCGCCCGGCGCGCGCGCCATCAGCTTGTCGGTGTACGCAATCGCCATCGCAGACATCAGGAAGGTGATGTGGATCACCGTCTGCGCGATCAGCACCCGGTCGGTGTAGTTGTCGGCGTTGATGAAGGTCTTGAGCAGATGAATCGAGCTGATGCCGATGATGGCGGTGGCCAGCTTCACCTTCAGCACAGAGGCGTTCACGTGGCTCAGCCACTCGGGCTGGTCGCGGTGGCCTTCGAGGTCCATCCGGCTCACGAAAGTTTCGTAGCCGCCCACGATCACCATGATGAGCAGGTTGCTGATCATGACCACGTCGATCAGCGCCAGCACCACCAGCATGATGACCGTCTCGTTGAGCGTGACGATCGGCGCCGCGGTCTTGTAGCCGATGCTGCTGATCAGTGCCTGCAGCGCCGTCTGGCTGCCGAACGCCGCCTCGACCAGATGCAGCAGTTCGACCAGGAAGTGCACCACGTACACGCCCTGCGCGACGATCAGCCCGAGGTACAGCGGCAACTGCAGCCAGCGGCTCGCGAAGATCAACTTGGGCAGGGGGCGCAACGGCGAAACCTTGCCTTGCGTGGGAAATTGCGGGTCGGGAATGGACATCGGGCGTGGAGGGTGGAAAAGGCAATTTTAGGGGGCGGAAATGGGTTGCTACGCCGTCGCGTGTGGCTAATATGGACCCGTCAGTAGCCCGTAAGTGCGCCCGTCGACATTACCGCCCACAGGCGTTCCCGTCATTACAAGCAGGTTCAGGAGACAACCATGAGCAGCGCATCTACGATCGAATCGGTTCTTGTCGAGAACCGTGTTTTTCCTCCTGACGAACGCGCCCAAAACGGCGCGCGCATTGCCAGCATGGCGGCGTATGACGCGCTGTGCAAGGAAGCCCAGAGCGATCCGGAGGGCTTCTGGACGCGCCTCGCCAAAGAGAACCTGACCTGGACGACACCCTTTACGCGCACGCTCGACGAGTCGAACGCGCCGTTTTATCAATGGTTCGGCGACGGCGAACTCAACGCCAGCGCCAACTGCCTCGACAAGCACATGGGCACGCCTGTCGAGAACAAGACGGCGATCATCTTCGAAGCCGACGACGGCACGGTCACCCACGTCACCTACAAGGAACTGCTGGCGCGCGTGAGCCAGTTTGCCAACGGGCTGAAGGCAGCAGGTATTCAGAAGGGCGACCGCGTCATCGTCTACATGCCGATGACGGTCGAGGGTGTCATCGCGATGCAGGCCTGCGCCCGCATCGGTGCAACGCACAGCGTCGTGTTCGGCGGCTTTTCGGCCAAGGCGCTGCAGGAACGCATCATCGACGCCGGTGCCGTGGCGGTGATCACTTCCAACTACCAGATGCGCGGCGGCAAGGAACTGCCGCTGAAGGCGATCGTCGACGACGGCATCGCGCTCGGCGGCTGCGAGTCGATCAAGAACGTGCTGGTGTACGAGCGCACCAAAACCGCCTGCAACATGATCGCGGGCCGCGACAAGACCTTCGACGGGTTGATGCACGGCCAAAGCACCGACTGCCCGGCCACGCCGGTCAATGCAGAGCATCCGCTCTTCATCCTCTACACCTCCGGTTCGACCGGCAAACCCAAGGGTGTCCAGCACGCCACCGGCGGCTATCTGCTGTGGGCCAAGCTCACGATGGACTGGACCTTCGACATTCGTCCCGAAGACGTCTTCTGGTGCACCGCCGACATCGGCTGGATCACCGGCCACACCTACGTCGCCTACGGTCCGCTGGCGGCCGGCGCCACGCAAGTGGTGTTCGAAGGCGTGCCGACGTTCCCGCACGCCGGTCGCTTCTGGCAAATGATCGAGAAGCACAAGGTCTCGATTTTCTACACTGCGCCGACGGCCATCCGCTCGCTGATCAAAGCGGCCGAATCCGACGAAAAGGTGCATCCTAAGAACTGGGATCTGTCGAGCCTGCGCATCCTCGGTTCGGTCGGTGAGCCCATCAATCCTGAAGCCTGGATGTGGTACCACCGGAATATCGGCCACGAGAAATGTCCGATCGTCGACACCTTCTGGCAGACCGAAACGGGCGGCCACGTCATTACGCCGCTGCCGGGCGCCACGCCGCTGGTGCCGGGTTCGTGCACCTTGCCGCTGCCGGGAATCATGGCCGCCATCGTCGATGAAACCGGCAAGGATTTGCCCAACGGCGCCGGCGGCATGCTGGTCATCAAACGGCCGTGGCCTTCGATGATCCGCACCATCTGGAACGACCCGGAGCGCTTCAAGAAGAGCTACTTTCCGGAAGAGATGGGCGGCACGATTTATCTGGCGGGCGACGGCGCCGTGCGCAGCACCGATCGCGGCTACTTTCGCATCACCGGACGCATCGACGACGTACTCAACGTGTCGGGTCACCGGCTCGGCACGATGGAAATCGAATCGGCGCTGGTCTCCAAGACCGACATCGTGGCCGAGGCTGCCGTGGTCGGCCGTCCGGACGATGTGACGGGCGAGGCCGTGTGCGCCTTCGTCGTCCTCAAGCGCGGTCGACCGACCGGCGACGAGGCCAAGCAGATCGCCAACGAACTGCGCGCGTGGGTGGCGAAAGAAATCGGTCCCATCGCCAAGCCCAAGGACATTCGATTTGCCGACAACCTGCCCAAGACGCGCAGCGGCAAGATCATGCGGCGCCTGTTGCGCAGTATCGCCAAGGGCGAAGCCATCACGCAGGACACCTCGACGCTGGAAAATCCCGCGATCCTCGAACAACTCGGTCAAGCATACTGACGGGTCGTTTATCGGGAGTGAATCATGGGTGTCAGAACCGGAGCGTTGGTGTTGGTAGTGGTGTTGATCGCGGCATTGGCTGCGCTCAACTGGGGCGGGCTGTCTGCGCCGACGATCATGTCGATCGGCGTGATGCAGGTGACGGCGCCGCTCGGGCTCATCATGCTGGGGCTGACCGCCTTGCTCGGGCTGATGTTCCTGATCTACGTGTTCTATCTGCAGAGCACGTTGATGCTCGACACGCGTCGCCACACCAAAGAGCTGCAGGCGCAGCGTGAATTGGCCGACAAGGCCGAGGCCTCGCGCTTTACCGAGTTGCGGGCCTTCATCGAGGCGCAGGAGCAGAAACAGGCGACACGTGCCGCCGACATGGAGCGCGCTGTGCTGGCCCGGGTAGATCAGTCGGACAACACGATGGCTGCACACATCGGGCAACTGGAAGACCGGCTGGACCGCCGCTCGGCGACCATCATCACGCCACCGCCGGGCGCCTGACTCGGCGCACCGTCAGCGCTGTCGGTTACTTGGTCGAAAGCACCCAGGCAGCCAGCTTCCGGGCGTCGGCGTCGCTGACTTGCGTGTTGGCCGGCATTGGCACCGGCCCCCAAACACCGGAGCCGCCCTTCTTGATCTTGGTCGCCAGCATGTCGACCGCGCCCTTGTCGTCCTTGTATTTGGCGGCCACGTCCTTGAACGACGGTCCCAGCACCTTGCGCTCGACCGCGTGGCAGCTCATGCAGTTCTTCGATGTCGCCAACACCAAATCAGCCGGATCGGCTATGGCGGTGCCCGTCACCAAGAGGCCGAAAACGACGGAGAACAGTACTTTTTTCATGGATCGTGCTTCGAAGGGCAGGTTACATTCTGGTAACAGGCATTGTAGGTAGCCCGTGTTCCGGCGCCCAATGCCTGATCGATTCCCCCTGAAAGATGCGCCATGTTGTTTCTGCTGATAGGTGTGCTGGGCGCGGTGTTGAAGTACCTCGAGGTCGGCTTCATCGCTCAATGGAGCTGGTGGATCGTGCTGATTCCATTCGCGCTCGCGGTGGCATGGTGGGCTTACGCCGATGCGTCGGGCTACACCAAGCGCCGAGTTATCGAAAAAGAAAACCTGCGCAAGCAAAACCGCATCGACCGCCAGCGCAGCGCGCTGGGCATGTTGAACAGCCGGTCTGCGCAGAAGCGGCGCAAGTAAGCGCAGGGCGATCGAGCGACCGCCTGGCGTCGATCAGTACTTGTCCAGCACCGCACCCGAACTCGCGCTCGACGCATTGAACGCGAACTTGGCCTGCACGCCGCGCGTGTAGCGCGGCGCCGGCGCCTTCCACGCTTTGCGGCGCTTGTCGATCTCGGCTTCGGGCACGTTCAATTCGAGCACCAGCTTGTGCGCGTCGATGGTGATCGAGTCGCCTTCTTCGACGAACGCGATGGTGCCGCCGGCATAGGCTTCCGGAGCGACGTGGCCCACGACCATGCCCCAGGTGCCGCCGGAAAAGCGGCCGTCGGTGATCAGGCCGACAGTTTCACCCAGGCCGGCACCGATCAGCGCGCCGGTAGGGGCCAACATCTCCGGCATGCCCGGTCCGCCCTTGGGGCCGAGGTAGCGCAGCACCATCACGTCGCCAGCGACAATCTTGCCGGCAAGGATGGCGGTCAAGGCCGATTGTTCGTCGTCGAACACGCGCGCCGGGCCGGTGATGACAGGGTTCTTCAGACCGGTGATCTTGGCAACCGCGCCCTCTGGGGACAGGTTGCCCTTGAGGATGGCGAGGTGACCCTGGGCGTACATCGGCTTGTCGATCGGGCGGATCACGTCCTGGTCGGCGCGCGGGACGTCAGGCACGTCTTTCAGCACTTCGGCAATCGTCTGGCCGGTGATGGTGATGCAGTCGCCATGCAACAGGCCGGCCTTCAGCAGCACCTTCATGACTTGCGGAATGCCGCCGGCCTGGTGCAGGTCGACCGCGAGGTACTTGCCGGAGGGCTTGAGGTCACACAGCACCGGCACTTTCTTGCGCATGCGCTCGAAGTCGTCGATGGTCCATTCGACGTCGGCCGTGTGTGCGATCGCCAGGAAGTGCAGCACCGCGTTGGTCGAGCCACCGGTCGCCATGATCACCGCCACCGCGTTCTCGATCGCCTTCTTGGTCACGATGTCGCGCGGCTTCAGGTCCTTCTTGATCGCCTCGATCAGCACCTTGGCCGACTCCTTGGCCGAGTTCTGCTTTTCGTCGTGCGGATTGGCCATGGTCGACGAGTAGGGCAGCGACATGCCGAGTGCCTCGAACGCGCTCGACATCGTGTTCGCGGTGTACATGCCGCCGCACGAGCCGGGACCGGGAATGGCGCGCATCTCGATCTCGCGCAGGTCTTCGTCGCTCATGTTGCCGGCGGCGTTCTGGCCGACCGCTTCGAACACGCTGACGATGTTCAGGTCTTGCCCCTTGTAGCGGCCCGGCAGGATGGTGCCGCCGTAGACGTAGATCGCCGGCACGTTGGCGCGCAGCATGCCCATCATGCCGCCCGGCATGTTCTTGTCGCAGCCGCCGACCACCAGCACGCCGTCCATCCACTGACCACCAACGCAGGTCTCGATGCAGTCGCTGATGACTTCACGGCTGACCAGCGAGTACTTCATGCCTTCGGTGCCCATCGCCATGCCGTCGCTGATGGTCGGTGTGCCAAACACCTGCGCATTGCCGCCGGCTTCCTCGATGCCTTCGATGGCCGCGTCGGCCAGTTTCTGCAGGCCCGAGTTGCACGGTGTGATGGTGCTGTGGCCGTTGGCCACGCCGACCATCGGCTTCTTGAAGTCGGCCTCCTCGTAGCCCATGGCATAGAACATCGAACGGTTGGGCGCGCGCGCTTTGCCTTCGACGATGTTGGCGCTGCGGCGGTTGATCTGGAGGGGTTCGTTGGCCATGGTGTCTCTCGTTGGGTGATCTTGTGGGACACCCAGTATCGGCCGAACGATTGATTGCTTCCAATCCTATTTTTGGAGGCATTGATATGCTGCGCGTATGAAAGAAGCCATCGTGGATCTGCGTGCCTGGCGGCAGTTCGTCGCTGTCGCAGAAGAACTGCACTTTGGGCGCGCGGCAGTGCGACTGCACATGACGCAGCCGCCGGTGACGCAGGCGATCGCGCAGCTCGAGAAGACGCTCGGCGTGATGCTGTTCGACCGAACGCGACGCCGCGTTGCGCTGACTCCGGCCGGCGAAACGTTGTTGCCGGACGTGCGCGAACTGCTGGCGCGAGCACAGGCGCTGCCCGCCCGTGCTCGGGCTGCTGCCGCAGGTGAAGTGGGCCGTGTGCGGCTCGCGTTCGTTTCGACCATCGGCTTCGAGACACTGCCGGCCTGGGTGCGTGAATTCAGGGCGCTGTGCCCCGAGGTCGCGCTCGAACTCGTAGAAGCAACCGGCGATGCGCAGCTCGAAGCCTTTGCGCGTGGCGACATCGACGCCGGCCTCATGCTGCATTCGCCAGGCTTCGCGCCGCCGGGGCTGGAGCGCCTGCCGGTGTCCGAAGAGCCGCTGGTGCTCGCGTTGCCGGCGCGGCATCCGCTGGCCCGCGTAAATCGACCGTCGCTGAGCGACGTGCTGGCGCAACCGCTCGTGATCTTTCCGCGGCGCATCCTGCCTTCCCTGCACGATGCCATCGTCGGTCTGTATCACGCGGCCGGTTTGGCACCTGCCATAGCGCAAGAGGCGATCCAGATGCAGACCATCGTCAACCTCGTCTGGGGCGCCATCGGCGTGGCGTGGGTGCCGCAGAGCGTGACGCAATTCCGTCGTGCCGGCGTGGTTTATAGGAAAGCAGAGGAGCTGGCATCGGCCACGCGGCGCAAGTCGTCACCTGTGTTGCCGGGCTGCGAGACGAGTCTGGTGTGGCCTGCGCAAAATGCCAACGCGGCGCTGGCACGCTTCGTGGCGTTCGTGCGGCAGCGGGGCGGCGGCTGAGTTCGACCGCAGCGACACGCCCGACGCCGACTCGAACATGGCGGCAGGGCGCGGCACAATGTCCGCATGCTCATGTATCCGCAGATCAACCCCGTTGCCCTCCAGCTCGGACCGATCGCCATCCACTGGTATGGCCTGACCTATCTGGCCGCATTCGCGCTTTTCTTTTTTCTGGCGACGCGGCGCCTGCGCCACGAGCCGTACCGGTCGCTCGATAGCGCAGCGGCATGGGCGCGCAAAGACATCGAGGACATGCTGTTCCTCGGCGTGATGGGTGTCATCGTCGGCGGCCGGCTGGGCTATTGCCTCTTCTACAAACCCGGCTACTACCTGACGCATCCGCTCGAAATCTTCTTCGTTTGGCAGGGCGGCATGAGCTTTCACGGCGGCATGCTCGGCGTCATCGCTTCCATGATCTGGTATTCCCATTCGCGGGCGCGGCCGTTCTGGCAGGTGATGGACTTCATCGCGCCGTGCGTGCCGTTGGGGCTGGCGGCGGGGCGCGTCGGCAACTTCATCAACGGCGAGCTGTGGGGCCGCTTCAGCAGTCCCGATCTGCCGTGGGGCATGGTGTTTCCGCAAAGCGGCTCGATGCTGCCGCGGCATCCGTCGCAGGTGTATCAGTTCCTGCTCGAAGGCATTCTGCTGTTCGTGCTGCTGTGGCTCTATGCGCGCAAGGAACGCAAGCAAGGCCAGGTGGCGGCGATGTTCCTGATCGGCTATGGCATCTTCCGTTTCATCGCCGAGTTCTTTCGCGAGCCGGACGACTTTCTCGGGCTGCGGGCGCTCAACCTGAGCCAGGGTCAATGGCTCTGCGTGCCGATGGTGCTGTTCGGCATCGGCCTCTGGTTGTGGGCCGCGCGGCGCCCGGTGCCGGCACGGGTCACGACGTCATAGGAGAGGAACGTGGACATGGCGACCACCGTGAAGCCGGCGCGCAATCATCACCAGTCGGCTGTCGGCACACCCGACGAAGGGCAGGCCGAAATGCGACTGCGCCGCGCGCTGGTGTCGCTCATCGAGAAGCTGATTCGCTACGAGGCGGTGCACGACATCAAGGGCTGGCCCGACGTCAAGAACCGGCTGGACGACAGCGACCGCCGCTGCTACGGATTTTTTCATCCGCGCCTGCCGAACGAGCCGCTGATCTTTGTCGAGGTGGCGATGGTCGACCGCATCAGCGAAGGCATCACGCCACTGCTCGACGAGACCGCGGCCGCCGTGCCGGCTGCCAAGGCAACGACCGCGATCTGGCTCGGCAAGAACGCAACCTTGCTGCTCGGCAAGCTGGACGAGCCGCCGCCATCGGGCAGCTCGTCGGTTCGTTGCCGCCGACGGCCGATCGCGTGCTGGCGGCGCTGGATGCGGCGCAACCTTCGAAGGCTGACGACGCCGCCACGCGCATCGTGCATGGCTGGCCGATGGAAAAGTGGCGGTGTCGGGCGACATCGACGGACTCTTCTTCAAGGGCTGACCCAATCCGCAAACGGCAGAGGACTTTCCGGATGACAGACCCTTTTTCAGTGCTTCCCCGGCGCGACGTATTGCGCCTTGCCGCCGCGAGTGCCGCGGTTCTCAGCGGCGCAGTGCGTGCACAACCCGCCTGGCCCGCCAGGCCCGTCACCATGATCGTGCCGTTCCCCGCGGGCGGCGGCACCGACGCTTTCGCCCGGCCGCTGTCGGGCCAGTTCACCAAACAGACGGGCCAGACGCTGGTCGTCGACAACCGCGGTGGCGCGGGTGGCACGCTCGGCGCGAGCATCGCATCCAAGGGCGCGTCCGATGGCTACCTGCTCTTCATGGGCGCCGTACACCACGCCATCGCGCCGTCGGTGTACCCCAAGCTCGACTACGACATCGAGCGCGATTTCGTGCCGTTGCTGCTGCTCGCCAACGTGCCGCAGGTCGTCGTGGTCAACCCGAAGCGGGTGTCGGCCAACACGATCCAGGAGTTCATCGCAGAGGCCAAGCGCACCCCGGGCAAGCTGAACTACGCATCGGCCGGTGCGGACACGTCGCATCACCTGGCCGGCGAGCTGTTCAAGCTGCAGACCGGCACCTTCATCACGCACATCCCTTACCGCGGTGCCGGGCCGGCGCTGGCCGACCTGATCTCCGGCAACGTCGACGTTATGTTCGATGGCCTCGGCTCGTCTGCGCAGCACATCAAGAGCGGCCACATCAAGGCGCTGATGGTCTCCGGCGCGCAACGCAATCCGGCCTTTCCCAATGTGCCGTGCGCCCGCGAAGCCGGTTTGCCCGACTACACCGTGACCACCTGGTACGGCCTGTGGGCTCCCAAGGGCACGCCTGCCGCGGTGCAGACGCGCATCGTCGACGAGATGAAAAAGGCGATGACCGCCGACGAGTCGAAGACGATCTGGGCCAACAATGGATCGGAGATTCCGAACCTGGTCGGGCCGCAATACGGCGCTTTCGTCAACAGCGAAATCAAGCGCTGGGCTGGCGTCGTGAAAGCCTCGGGGGCCAAGCTCGAATGACGGTTGCGGTGAGCGCCTCGGTCTCTCTGCAGCGCGAGGGCCGCGTCGCATGGGTCACGCTCGCGAACGCATCCAGGCTGAATGCGATGACGCGTGCCATGTGGCGCGAACTGCGTGACGTGTTCGCCGTTGCCGGCAACGACGAAGGCTTGCGGTGCATCGTCGTGCGCGGTGCCGGCAGCGCCTTTTGCGCGGGTGGCGACATCTCGGAGTACCCGTCGTTTCGATTCGACACCGAGCGGCTCCGCGCTTTCCACGAGGACGAGGTGTGGGCCGCGCTACAGGCGATGCTCGACTGCCGCGTGCCATTGGTCGCGCAGATCGAAGGCGCTTGTATGGGCGCCGGCCTGGAGATCGCGAGCTGCTGCGACATCCGCATCGCCGGAGTTTCCGCGAAGTTCGGCGCACCGATCGCCAAGCTGGGCTTCCCGATGGCGCCGCGCGAAGCCGCGTTGGTGCACGGTGCGATTGGTGACGTGCTCGCGCGCGACATGCTGCTGGCGGCCGGCGTGCACAGCGCCGCTCGCTTGTACGACGCGGGCTTTTTGCTGCATGTACTACCCGACGCCGAGGTGCCCGTCGCCGCGCGCGATCACGCGCTGCGAATCGCGGCGCTGGCACCACAAGCCGCGCTATTCAACAAGCGCACTTTTACTGCCTTGAACGAGGCGGTATCGAGCGTGGTTCAAGGCCTGCTGCGGGGCGCCTACGACTATGCCGATTCTCCCGAGCACCGCGAAGGCATTGCCGCCTTTCTCGCCAAACGCTCTCCTGATTTTTGACGCATGACGAAGCCCACCGAAAACGCCAACCTGTTCAGCGCCTTGCGCGCCAACTTTCCGGTCGACCTCGACGCCATCGCAGTAGAGACCGACAACGGCTTGTTCTATTCGTGGCGTGATCTCGAACGCGCCAGCGCCATGATCGCCAACCTGCTCGATGCGCTCGATCTGGAGCCCGGTGCGCGTATCGCAGTGCAGGTCGAAAAATCGGTCGAGGCGATGTTGCTTTACCTGGCGACGCTGCGCGCGGGCTATGTGTTCCTGCCACTCAATACCGCCTACCAAAGCGCGGAGATCCAGTACTTCATCGGCAACGCCGCGCCCGCGGTGGTGGTGTGCACCAGCGGCAATGCGAGCTGGGTCGGGCCCATCGCCAGCTCTGCAGGCACCCAGCACGTGTTCACTCTCGACGACGACCGCACCGGGACGTTGCTCGAAGTAGCGGCGCTGTGCAGCGACCGTCATACCGTTGCGCAAAAAGCCGAAGACGACCTGGCCGCGATCCTCTACACCAGCGGTACCACCGGCCGCAGCAAGGGCGCGATGCTGACGCACCGCAACCTGCTGTCGAACGCGGAACTGCTGAAAGATTATTGGGGCTGGCGCAGCGCTGAAGAGGGTGGCGACGTGCTGATCCATGCCTTGCCGATATTTCACGTGCACGGGCTTTTCGTCGCGATGGATGGCGCGCTGCTCAATGGCAGCAAGATGCTGTGGTTCGGCAAGTTCGACCCGAAGCGCATCGTTGCCCGACTGCCCGAGGCGACGGTGTTCATGGGCGTGCCGACACTTTATGTTCGCCTGCTCGCCGAGCCCGGCCTCACCAAAGAAGCGGTGCGCAACATGCGCCTCTTTATCGCCGGATCGGCGCCGCTGCTGATCGAGACGTTCAACGAGTTTCGCAAGCGCACCGGGCACACCATTCTCGAGCGCTACGGCATGAGTGAAACGGCGATGCTGACCTCCAACCCTTACCGCCCGGTGCAGGGTGAGCGGCGTGGTGGCACGGTCGGGTTCGCGCTGCCGGGTGTGCAGTTGCGCGTGATGTCGAGCGAAGAGGGTGAAAGCGAAGGACAAGGAGGTTTGGGTCGCGAGTGCACCACCGACGAGATAGGCAACATCGAGGTCAGCGGCCCCAACGTGTTCGCCGGTTACTGGCGCATGCCGGAGAAGACCAAAGAAGAGTTCACCGTCGACGGCTATTTCAAGACCGGCGACGTTGGCAAGATCGACGGGCTCGGCTACATCACCATCGTAGGGCGCAGCAAGGACCTGATCATCAGCGGCGGCTACAACGTGTACCCGGCGGAGATCGAGGGTTACCTCAACGAGATGCCCGGCGTCGCGGAAAGTGCGGTGGTCGGCGTGCCGCACGCCGACTTCGGCGAGGTGGGCGTGGCCATCGTCATCGCCAAAGGCGGCGCCACACTCGACGCTGATGCGATGCTGGCCGCCCTGAAATCGATGCTGGCCAATTTCAAGATACCCAAGCGCTGCTTCGTCGTTGCCGAACTGCCGCGAAACGCCATGGGCAAGGTTCAGAAGGCGCGGCTGCGAGAGCAGCACAAGGCGTTGTTCTCGCGCTAACCTCGAGAACAAACCCGCACCCAAAAAAACGGCCCCGGGATCCTAAGGATCTCGGGGCCGTTGTTTCGAATAGGTGTCTGCGAATGGAGCCGAACCCGCATCCTGAACCAGGGTTCAGGTGGGCGAGGGCAGCAGGGCTTCGGGTTCATCTAACGCGAGATGATCACGCCTACCTAGCGATGTACCAAGCCCGGCTCCGGAGAGCATTGGAACAAGGAAATATTAAGTTCGACAACACCGCAGACAAGGACGAGTCTACGCCAGCCCCACGCTCGCTGTGTAGGCCATCAGAGCAAATGTCCATCGCCCGCGAGGGCATTGTCGAGGCGCTGCAAAAGCTGCGGCAGGCGAGGGTCGTCCACGTCGGCGTGATTCGCTGTATCTGAGGGCGTGGCCATCGGCAAGAGCGGTGCGACCGGGCTCCCGGCTGCGGCGACGGGCGGGGGCGCGACCGCCACTTCGGCAGCAGATGCGGCCTGCGCCTGAATCAAATCGAACGCGATATTCAGCGAGGCCAGCACGGCGATGCGGTCGCGCGCCTTCACCTTGCCGGCATCGCGAATCTTGCACATGGCAGCGTCGACGTGGTCGACCGCGCTGCGCAATTGCGACTCGCCGTCTGCTGGGCAGCCGAGCAAATAGCTCTGGCCCATGATCTGTACTTCTATCTGCTTCATGCTGCGGAATCTTCAGGAGAGGGTGGGTCGGCCGGCAGCCTTTCGAGCAGCGCGTCGATGCGCGTTCGAGCGGCCGCGAGCCGCGATTTGAGCGCGTCGCGCTCCCGCGTCAGCGCATCGACCTGTTCCTGCAACAGCGCATTGGTGCGTTGCACCTCTTCGTGGCGAACCAGGAGGCGCTCGACTCGGTCGGCGATCTGGTCAATGGGACTGGCGGCGGACATGGGTCTGGATTGTAGGTTCCCGCGATTGCAAGTTCTTTCAATTTAGAATCCGCCCCGTTGGTGCTCGCGCCGTGGTTCACGCGGCGCAGTTCAACGGGAAGCAGGAGTCGCGGTCTTCACCATAACGAAAACCGAAGCCACCTGCGCTGCCCCCGCAACGGTCAAACAGACGATGCCGGCGTTCATGCGCCGACATCACTTTCCCCAGCAGCCACTGGGCGCCCTGAAACAGGCGCCTGGGAAGGCGGGTCGAGCACTCTGTCAGCCCGGATACCGGCCAACGAAGCGGCAAGCCGCGCGCGTCACCGTTGGGTGGTGCGCGCAGCCGGCCATTACGCTCAATTACCGGCGGGGAAGCCGGTGACGGGCATTGCTATCCGGTCCTTTCAAATGAAAACCAGTGTTCCCCTGCTTGCCGCCTTGCTGCAAGTGCCACTCCTTGCGCTCGCACAAAGCCCGTCATCGCTCAGCGAAACGGTGGTCACCGCGACCCGCGTGCCCCAGCCCCGGTCTGAATTGGTCGCTGATGTGTCGATCGTCGACCGTGAAACGATCGAGCGCAGCGGCGCCGTCGGCGTTGCTGATGTGTTGGCACGTCTACCTGGCGTCGAAATCACGCGCAACGGTGGTGTCGGCAACACAACCAGCGTGTTCCTTCGCGGCGCCGACACGCGTTTCACGGCTGTGTATGTCGATGGCGTGCGTGTCGATTCGCAGTCGACCGGCGGTGCTACATGGGAAAGCATTCCGCTGGCGCAGATCGACCGCATTGAAGTGCTGCGAGGCCCGGCCGCTGCGGTCTACGGCTCCGACGCCATTGGCGGCGTCATCCAGCTCTTCACGCGGCGCGGCGAAGGGGCTGCCACTCCGTACGTCGGCTTCGGTTTCGGCAGCAAAGGCTTGCGTACATCGCAGGCCGGTGTCAGTGGTTCGGCCGGCGCTTTCGACTATTCGATCGGCGCGGCGTACCAGGAAAACGCTGGGTTCGACGTACGCACGCCATCGGTCGCCAACCATGATCCGGACAAGGACTACTACCATGCGAGCTCGGCTAATGTGCGACTCGGCTACCAGATCAACGCGCAGCACCGGATCGACGCCACGGTGCTCGAGAGCGAAACCAATTCGGGCTACGACAACTATGGCTACAACCCGAAGCAGCCGGTGAACGACCGCAATCTCTACCATTTGCGAACCGCCGGCCTGAGTTGGTCGGCGCAGTGGACAGAGGCCTACAGCACCAAGCTTTCGGTGACCGACTCAAACTCGCGATACGAAACGACGCCGTCGGCTTACATCACGCAAACGCAGCTGCGCAATTACCTGTTCCAGAACGAGTACCGCCTCGGCGCCAGCCTGTTCACCGCGGCTTTAGAGCGTCGTGAGGACAAGCTCTTCAACCCGGCACTGGACAGCTTCAGCACCACCATCTTCAGGAAGCGCTCACAAGACGCGCTGGCGCTCGGTTACGGTTTCAATCAGGGCGCCCATTCGCTGCAACTGAACGTGCGTCATGACAACGACAGCGAGTTCGGTGGCAAGACCACCGGCAGCGCAGCCTATGGCTATTCGTTTGCGCAGAACTGGCGTGCGACCGCTTCGGCTGGCACGGCATTCCGCGCACCCACCCTGTACCAGCGCTTCAGCGAATACGGCAACGCGGCCCTGCAGCCCGAGACCTCGCTCAACGCCGAGATCGGATTGCGATTCGCCGATGCCGCGACAGCAGGCAGTATCGTGGCCTACCGCAATCGCGTGCGAAATCTCATCACTTTCGACAATGACTCGACCGCGTGCAGCTCCGGCTTCGGTTGCTACGCGAACACCGCCCGCGCCGTGCTGCGGGGCGTTACCCTCGCGGGCAGCCATCACATCGGCGACGTGACGTTGCGCGGTTCGCTCGACTTCCAGGACCCGAAGGACGCCGAGACAGACAAGCTGCTGGCCTTGCGCTCGCGTAGGCATGCCACGCTGGGTGCTGACTGGCGTGTTGCCGGATGGACCTTGGGTGCCGAAGTTCAGGCCTCGGGCTTTCGCTATGCGGAAGCGGCCAACAAAAAGACGCTTGGTGGTTACACGCTGTTCAATCTCAGTGCGAGCACCGAGATTGTTCGCGACGTCACGCTTTTGGCGCGCGTCGACAACTTGGGTGACAAAAACTACCAGCTGGTCGATGGCTACGCAACTCCGGGCCGTGCTGTCTATGTCGGTGTCAAGTGGCAGCCACACTGAACGCCATCACGACGGCCTGCGCAATGGCCCGCCGCTGACGATGCCGCATTCCGCGTACCCCGATAAACGCGCGGCTGACCGGTCGCGCGAGTTCATCCTCGGCGGCCAGAGGAGCGGCAAGTCGCGACTCGCCGAGCAGCGGGCGGTCGACTGGCTCGCTGCGTCATCCGATCACCGCGCGGTGATGGTGGCGACGGCGCAGGCGCACGACGACGAGATGCGCGCGCGCATCCTGCGACACCGGCAGGACCGCGCTCTTCGCTTGCCAGCGATGTCAACTGTCGAAGAGTCTTCCGCACTGGCCGAGGCCATCGTTGCGCATTCCGCTGCCGATACGATGGTGGTGGTCGACTGTCTTACGCTGTGGCTTACCCACCTGCTGATGCCTCACACGCCCCACACGCCCCACACGCCCCACATGCCGTATGCGTCGGACGGTCCGGCGACGGACATGGACTTACCTCTCGACGCGACCCAGCGTATTGCAATGCTCGTCGCTGCCTTACGCGGCGCGCGCGGCCCGATCGTGCTGGTCGGCAACGAGATCGGCCTCGGCGTCATCCCATTGGGCGGTGAAACGCGTGCTTTCGTCGATGCGTTGGGCCGGCTCAACCAGGAAGTGGCCACGGCATGCGATCGCGTCACGCTGATGGTGGCCGGCTTGCCGCTGACGTTGAAGGCACCGGCGCCGCCGGTTTGACGGACATGAACAAGATCATCACGGCGCTCTGGACCATCTGCGTGCCGATGGCGCTGATGTTTGTGGCAGCGCTGCCGGCGCGTGCCGTGATCGTCACCGACGAACGCGGCGTCGCCGTCGACTTTCCGCAGCCGCCGCAACGCATCGTCGCGCTGCTGCCATCGCTCACCGAATCGGTCTGCGCACTTGGCGCCTGCAGCCGGCTCGTCGGTGTTGACCGCTATTCGAATTCACCCGAGCTGGTGCGCGCGTTGCCGCAAGTGGGCGGCGGCCTCGACCCGAACGTCGAAGCCATCGTCGCGCTGAGGCCCGACGTGGTGCTGCTCGCCAAGTCGTCGCGCGTCACGCAGCGGCTGGAGCAACTCGGGCTCAAGGTGCTGGTGCTGGAGCCGAAGAACCATGCCGACGTGCAACGTGTGCTCGATGCGCTCGGTCAGATGCTCGGCGCCGACGATGCGCAGCGCGTGTGGCGTGCGATCGATGCCAGCGTGTCGGCTGCGGCGCAGTCGCTACCGCCCGAAGCCCGGCGGACGCGCGTGTACTTCGAGATCAACAGCACGCCGTACGCGGCGGGTGAGAGCTCCTTCATCGGCGAGACGCTGACGCGGCTGGGCGTGAAGAACATCGTGCCAACCGCGCTCGGACCGTTTCCCAAGCTCAACCCGGAGTACGTCGTTCGCGCCAATCCGGACCTCATCATGGTGGGCGAGCGCAGTGCGCAAGGGCTTGAACAACGGCCCGGCTGGTCACTGATTCGTGCCGTGCGCGACGGGCACATTTGCCGCTTCACTGCGGCGCAGTCCGACGTGCTGGTGCGGCCCGGCCCGCGCATGGGCGAGGCAGCCCGTTTGATGGCGCAGTGCATCGTGGACCAGTCGAAATGACGCAACAACGATGAGCCTCGCTCAAGTCGATCAGCACCGCCGCGCCCTCACGCTGGGCGTTGTTCTGCTCGCGTTGGGTCTTGTGCTCGTGGTGGTCGGCATCGGTATCGGCAGCACCGGTTTCAAAAGTGTGGTGGCCGCCTGGCGGGATCCGGTCGCATTGCAGATCGTCCGCGAGATCCGACTGCCGCGCACCCTCGGCGCCTGGCTCGCCGGCGCGCTGCTCGGCCTGGCCGGTGCGGTGGCGCAGGGGCTCTTTCGCAATCCGTTGGCCGACCCTTATCTGCTTGGCAGCGCATCGGGCGCATCGCTCGGCGTGGCGGTCGCGCTGGTCGTCTTCGGGGCCTCGCCGGCCAGCACGCAGTGGGTGGTCCGGCTCGGCCTCACGGGTGCGGCCTTCGTCGGCGCTGTGCTGGCGGTGCTGCTCACGCTGCTGCTGGCGCGCGGTGTGCAGCAAACGCTGCGGCTGTTGCTGGCCGGCGTGATCGTCGGCGTCGTGCTCGGCGCGGCCAAGGATCTCATCACCATTGCCTCGGCCGACCTGCTTCAGGCGATCCAGGCGTTCATGCTGGGCAGCACCGGCCTCATCGGCTGGAGCGCTTGCGGGGTGATGGCCGCGTTGGCGGTGGTGTGCCTCGTGTGCGCATGGGCGTTGGCGCCGGTGCTCGATGGCCTTGCGCTCGGCGAGGCCACGGCTCGCAGCCTCGGCTTGCCGCTTGGCGCGATGCGCATGGCGCTGGTCGCGGTGCTGTCGATGGCGACGGGCGCCGCTGTCGCGCAGACCGGATTGATCGCGTTCGTGGGCCTCGCTGCGCCGCACTTGGTGCGCTCTGCCGTCAAGACCACGCACGCGCGGCTGATCGTGCTGTCGGCGTTGATGGGCGGGCTGCTGTTGATGGCGGCCGACCTGCTGGCACGCTGGCTCGTGGCGCCGCAGGAGTTGCCCGTCGGCGTGCTTACGGGAGTTCTCGGCGGCTCGTATCTGCTGTGGCTCATGCACCGGCGCAGTTCGAGGGGCGGCCTTTCATGACGCGCGCCGCCGTCGAGTGCAAGTCGTTGACCGCCGTTCTCGGCACCTCGGAGGTTCTGCACGGCATTGACCTCGCGATCGAGACCGGTCGCTGGACCAGCATCGTCGGTCCGAATGGCGCTGGCAAGTCGACCTTGTTGAAGGCGCTTGCAGGCCTGCTCCCGCACGACGGCGAGGTGCATCTCTTCGGCGAACCGATGGCAAAACTTTCGGGTCGCACGCGCGCCCAGCAGCTCTCCTGGCTGGGGCAAAGCGGAGCGGGCGAGGGCAGCGCCGACGATCTGATGGTCTACGACGTGGCGATGCTCGGCCGCTTGCCGCATCAGCGCTGGCTGACCGCACCGAGCGAAACCGATCGCGCCGCCGTCGAGCGCGCGCTGCGCAGCACGCAGGCGTGGGACTGGCGCATGCGGCCGCTCGGCCAGCTCTCCGGCGGCGAGCGGCAGCGCGTCTTGCTGGCGCGCGCGCTGGCGGTCGAAGCGCAACTGCTGCTCATGGACGAGCCGCTCGCCAATCTCGATCCACCGCACCAGGCCGACTGGATGAAGACCGCGCGTACGCTCGTCGTCGAAGGGCGCACGGTGGTGAGCGTGCTGCACGAACTCTCGATGGCGCTGGCGGCCGATGCGCTCGTGGTCATGGCGGGTGGCCGCGTGCTGCATCACGGCGCATGCAGCGACCCCGCGACCCATGAAGCGCTCGAAGAAGTGTTCGATCGTCGCATTCGCATCCACCGCGTGGCGGAGCAATGGATCGCCCTGCCTCGCTGAACTCGCCGCATTCAACCGCACAAGCGCACCACCGCAGGACCGACTCTCATGGAAATTGAAACACCACCTTCGGCCAAGCCGTATGAAAAGCCCGAAGGGGAGCGCCGCGGCATCGTCATCGTCAACACCGGCGATGGCAAGGGAAAAAGCACTGCGGCTTTCGGTCTGGCCTTGCGCGCGCATGGGCGCGGCAAGTCAGTGAAGGTCTGGCAATTCATGAAAGCGCCAAGCGCGCTCTTAGGTGAACACCGGATGTTCGAGCAACTCGGCATCCCGATCGAAGGCCTCGGCGACGGCTTCGGCTGGAAAGACCAGCACCTCGAACAGTCGGGCCAGCTTGCGCGCGATGGCTGGTTGAAGGCCAAGGCGTCGATCCTCTCGGGCGACTATTTCTTGGTGGTGCTCGACGAGATCACCTACCCGCTCATCTGCGGCTGGTTGCCACTCGACGACGTGCTGGTCACGTTGCGCGAAAGGCCCAAGGAGGTGCACGTCGTGCTCACTGGTCGGCGCTGCCCGCCGGAGTTGATCGAACTCGCCGATACGGTCACGGAGATGCAGATGGTCAAGCACGCGTTCACGGCCGGCATCCCGACGCAACGCGACAGCGAGGACTGACCATGTCGCAGCCGACGCCAGACGCCTTCGCAGCAGCCGATCAGCGCGCCGTGTACCGCGCCATCCATCAGCGTCGCGACATGCGGCACTTTGCCGGCGGCGAGGTGGCACCCGCGTTGCTGCGCCGGCTGCTCGACGCTGCGCACCATGCGCCCAGCGTCGGCTTCATGCAGCCGTGGCGATTCATCCGCATCCGCGATGCAGCGCTGCGCCAGCGACTTCACGGCCTGGTCGAGCAGGAGCGCGTTCAGACGGCGCAGGCGCTCGGCGAGCGCGAAGACGCGTTCATGCGGCTCAAGGTGGAGGGCTTGCTCGAAGCAGCCGAAGTGCTGGCCGTGACGCTCACCGACGGACGCGAGCGCCATGTGTTCGGCCGCCGCACCTTGCCGCAAATGGACCTTGCCTCTGCCGCTTGCGCCATCCAGAACCTGTGGCTCGCGGCGCGGGCCGAAGGGATGGGCATGGGGTGGGTTTCGCTGTTCGATCCTGTCGCGGTCGGCGCGTTGCTCGGTCTGCCGGAAGGCGCGGAGCCGATCGCCTTGCTGTGCCTGGGTCCGGTGCATGGCTTCTACGACGAGCCGATGCTGCAGCGCGAGCGTTGGGCGCAACGCTCTCCCTTGTCGTCGATGGTGTTCGACGATCGCTGGGGTCGGCCCTCGGCCTTGTTCGACGCGCCGCAGGTCGGTACCTGCAACTCGGACTGAGTGGCCGCGTGACGACTGCCTTCGACGCGTTGCCGTGGGTCGCCAGCGCGGGCGTTTTGAGCGGCGCGCTTTGGTTGGCCCTCGCGATCGATCACTGGTTCGGCGAGCCTCCGGTGCGCTGGCATCCGGTGGTGTGGATGGGCAACTACCTCGACCGGATCGGGCGGTGCATTCCGACGCCGTCGGCGCAAGCTTTTGCGGCGGGCGCTGTGGCGTGGTGCGGCGGTGCGGGCGTCGTGTTCATCGTCGCCATCGTGCTGCAGAGGTGGCTGCTCGAACTGCCCGCGTGGGCGACCATCGCGTCGTTGGCGTTGCTGCTCAAGCCGCTGCTCTCATGGCGCATGTTGCATCGCGAAGTCGTCGCGGTGGAGGTCGCCCTGGGTGCGTCGCTCGACGCGGGCCGCGCGCAACTCGCAAGGCTGGTCAGTCGCGACGTCGCCGCACTGACCGAAAGCGAAGTGCGCGAAAGCGCCATCGAATCGCTGGCAGAGAACCTCAATGATTCGGTGATTGCGCCGATCTTCTGGTTCATGTTGCTCGGTTTGCCCGGTGCCGCCGTCTATCGCTTTGCGAACACCGCCGATGCGATGTGGGGCTACCGCGGCACACGCGGCGGGCGCGACTGGACATGGGCCGGCAAGTGGGCGGCGCGGGCGGATGACGCGCTGTCCTGGGTGCCGGCCCGCATCACGGCTTTGCTGCTGATGGTGTCGGTGCGCCCGTCGCATGCAGCGCTTAGGGCCTGGTGCGAATTGCGCCGCGAGGCAGCCCGAACGCCGTCGCCGAACAGCGGCTGGCCCATGGCCGCCATGGCTTTGGCTCTCGGGGTGCGGCTCGGTAAGCCGGGTGTGTACGCGCTCAACGCGCCGGCGCGGCCACCGGTTGCGGCCGACACGGCGCGCGCCGTAGTACTCGGCCACCGGGTCTTGCTGGCGCTGGCGGCCATCGCCGCCGTGACCGCACTGGCATGGTGAACGACCTATCGGACGAGCACGGTGGCCCCGATGCTGCCGGTGCCGTACCGCACGACTTTTCCAGCAACGGCAATGGCTGCGGTCCCTGTCCGATAGCACTGAAGGCGCTGCAGTCGGTCGATGCGAGCCGCTATCCCGACCCGCGCTCGATCAGGTTGCGCGAGCGACTCGCTGCGTTTCACGGCGTCGATTCAGCGCGCATCGTGATCGCGGCGAGTGCGAGCGAATTCATTCACCGCATCACAGCTGCCGTGGCGCAGGGTGGTGGCCGATGCGTCGCGCTGCCGGCACAAAGTTACGGCGACTACGCCCGCGTCGCGCGGGGCTGGTCTTTCGATATCGTGCGCGAGGCATCGGACTGGAGCGTCGTCGACCTGGCGTGGTCTTGCGATCCGTCGAGTCCGCTCGGGCAAACCCCGACGGGACTCCCGGCACTGCTCGATGCGATGGAGGCGCGGCGCGCCCCTGTGGTTGTCGACTTCGCCTATGCGCCCCTCCGACTGACAGGCGATCCCGCGCTGACCGAAGCACAGCGTGACCGCGTATGGCAACTGTGGACGCCCAACAAGGCGCTCGGATGCACCGGCATCCGCGCGGCCTACGGCATCGCGCCCAAGGTCGGCGCCCAGCGCCTGCGTGAGCGCGTCGATGCACTCGCGCCGTCGTGGCCGCTCGGCGCCCACGGCGCCGCGCTGCTGGATTGCTGGACGCAAGAGGACGCCCAGGTGTGGCTTGCCGAGAGCCGGCATACCCTAAGAGCGTGGAAGACCGTGCAATGCGAATTGCTTAGGGACGCGACCGACTGGCGGCTCCTGTCCAGCGATGCCAATTTCTTCTGCGTCGAACCCCGTGTTCCGCTGACACCCTTGCTTACACGATTGCGCGCCGCCGGAGTCAAGTTGCGCGACTGCACCTCGTTCGGGTTGCCCGGTTACCTGCGGATGGCGGTGTTACCACCGGCGAGTTTGCAGGCGCTGTTGTCGGCTATATAAGTTCACCCCTGGATTTCATCGAAGCCACGGATGCGACCGTCCGGCATCGAACAATTCGAAATCCCCGCAATTGATTTGCCTTCGGCAATGAATTGATATCTTCGCGCGGTGAATCTCTTCTATTGATTGCCTTGCGGCCTCGGTCGAATGGGCCGCTGCACGCCAAAGTGCCCACTCGCCGGCAGACCTGCCTTGCTCGCTATCGCAGCGTCAGCAAATAACCACTGCCAACCCTTTTGGTACGTGCGAGCTGCTCTGCAGGGCGACGTTAAGACCGCCTTGCTCATCCGATTCCTTCGAGAGTTGTTGTTTGCGCACATCCATGCGTTTTTGCGGTGGGTTGGCACGTCTCAAACGTTACATAACCAATCAAAAAACACACTTTGGTACATAAATAGGTTTCATAAATATTGAATACAAAAGTTTTTTTGTAGTTGACAAAGGTGAACTAAATGTAATTAAGAAATTAATAAAGTAAATACTGTCGTGATCGTGCTAATTCGTGATTTTGTTCACCTTCGTTTTTGACGTTTACAAATAAAGTTCGCGGCATTCGGAGCCCATGAGCAAAAAGCTTTTGCCGAATTATCAATTCACGACGACTGTTAATGAATTGTCTTTATCCCTTTTAACTGACCTTTGAACTGGAGTTTTCATGTCAATTACCAATTTGTCTGCCGCCACTCGTCGACCTGCCGGAAAGATCCTTGCGCGTCTGGCCGCTCGAATCCATGCCGGCGTCGTGCTGGTGACTTTCCTGGCTGTGCCGGCATTCGCTCAGACTGTCGTTGCCAAAGACGCTGCAGCCGTTGCTGAGAAAAAAGTCGTCGCTGTGGTCCTGACACAGTCGAAGGTGGTCAAGGCCGCCGACGGCACCGAGCAGCTGCAGGACGCAGCTTCGGTCAAGCCGGGTGACATCGTCGAATACAAGGCGACGTACACCAACAACACCGGCAAGGCCGTGACCGGACTGGTCGCAAACCTGCCGATTCCAGAAGGCCTCGAGTACCTCCCGAAAAGCGCCAAACCCGGCGCTGCATTGGTCAAGGCTGCTGCCAAGGATGGCGTCTTCGCCGCCGAGCCTCTTACCCACATCGTGGCGGGCAAGACCGAACCGGTTGCATACGGTGACTACCGGTCGTTGCGCTGGACGCTTGGGCAGTTGCCTGCCAACGGCGTGACTGCCGTGTCGGCCCGCGCCAAGGTGCAGATCGTCGTGCCGCCTGCACCAAAGACATCCGCAGCCGCGCCGCAGGCGCCTCCGGTTGCCGTGCAGCCCGCTGCCAGCGGCACGCCGCGCTGATAACGACGCCCTCGTGGTTTCTCCTTCTTTCTTTGTTTGACGTGCACCCCGGTCATTGCTTTTCACCAACGAGAGCACTTGCCGGGTTTTTTTTGTTCCTTTTTTGATCACCTCCAGGAGAAATCAAGTGCTTTCCAATTCGCCAACCCGTCGCGCAGGCTTCCAGCCGCGCAAGACATGGGCTGGCGCCGCAATCCTGACGCTGGGCTTCCTTTTTGGAAGTTCCGGAGTCATGGCCGCAGCGCCGCCCGCCAACACCATCATCGGGAACCAGGCCTCGGCCACGTACCTCGATCCGAATGGAGCCAGTCAACTGGCGACCTCTAACCTGGTGCAGACCACGGTTCAGCAAGTCGGCTCCTTCACGCTGGACACCGTTTCATCGGTGACCACGACCGTCATCAACACCAAGACCGGCGCTGCAGGCGCTACGGTGTATGCGCCTCACGTCCTGACCAACACCGGCAACGGCACCGACACTTTCAGTCTGTCGATCGCCGCACCTGCCAGCCCGAACGGCTTCACGCAGGTCCAGGTGTTCGCGGATGTCAACGGCGACGGTTTGCCGGACAGCACGACACCGTTGTGTACCGCCGTGCCCACTGCCGCCTGTAACGTCACCGCACAGACAGTCGCCGGCAACAACGGCGTGTTTCAGTTCGTAGTCGCTTACTCGATCCCGGGTACCGCGACGACCTCGTCGTTCACCTCGCCTGTCTCGGCCACGATCACTGCCACACCGACGACCACGGCGCTTTACGCCGTTGGCAACACGTCGGCAGCCGACGTCGATCACGTGAACCTCACGACCGGTGCGGCTTTCAACTCGACGAAGGGCTTGAACGTTCCGGCGGTTCCATGGTCGGCCAATGGCGGCGTGTGGCCTACCGCTTCGGCCAGCGGCCCGCGCTCAGCGGCGAGCTGTTTAGCGACTGTCGCGGGTGCTACGACACCAAGCGCTGGTTGCGTGTACACCGTGTACACGTTGAATTTCAGCAACACCGGCGCTGCAGCCGGCATGTTCGCGATCAAGGACACCTTGCCCGCAGGCTTCACGTACGTTCCTGGCTCTGCCGTCTGGAGCAATGCTCCTGGCGTCGCCCTGACCGACGCAGCCCTGGGTGATTCGACCGGCATCGACTACCAGGCATCCGGCAACGTCGTGACCGCCGTGGTGAACTCGTTGGGCGCCAACGTTTCGCAAACGATCAGCTTTGTGGTGATGGTGAACAACACGGCCGTCATCGGCACGTCGACCACCACCAACACCGCGATGTACAACCCGATCGACGCGACAGGCTCCACCTCGAGCGCCCCGACCGGTGTGACTTCGCCGACCAATCCTGCGTCGTTCACCGTCACGGGCACCTTCGGCATCGTCCTGGGTTCTGCTGCCGGTAGCTCAACGACAGCGATCGACACCAGCGCTGGCGTGCCCAATGCAACCGCCAACGACACCACCACGATTGCCAGCGCCGCCGCCGGCAGCACGGTGAAGTTCACGCAGACGGTGTTCAACACCGGCAACTCGAGCGACATCGTCAATCTGACGGCCGCCTTGGGTAGCTTCCCTGCGGGCACGACCTTCAAGTTCTTTGCCGCCGATGGCCTGACGCCGTTGATCGACAACAACAGCGATGGCGTTGTGGACACGGGCCCGATCGCGGCCGGCTTGAGTGCGACGATCGTGGTTGCAGCCACGCTGCCTTCGCCAGCAGTCATTCCCACGGGTCCGTTCAGCGCGATCGTTACGGGTACATCGACTGGCGACAGCACGAAGTCTGAAACGACGCGCGACACCATCACCGCCCTTGTTGGCGTGCTGGTCGACCTGACCAATACCGCGAGCGGCAATGGCGTGAGCGGCACCACCGGCAACGGCGACGTCGGCACGGGCCCAAGCCCTAGCCCGACCACGACGAACTCCACGGCGGCCGGTACCGGCACGGTCTTCACGTTGTTCGTGAAGAACAACGACACGGTTGCCAATACCTACAGCCTTGCGGCGAGCCAGACGACGTCCTTCCCAGGCAGCCTGCCCGCTGGATGGACGGTCAAGTTCGTGGCTTCCGGTGGCACCTGTGCATCGGCTGCCATCACCACGGTGGCCGTGACGGCCAATGGCGGCCAGACGCAAGTTGAAGCCTGCGTGACGCCACCCGCCTCGCAAGTGGCAGTGACCGCGCAGTTCATCTACTTCCAGATTCGCTCGACCCTCGCAACGTCGACGGGTGCTACCGCCATCGACACCAAGACAGACGCCGTGACGGTGACTCTTGCCGCGACGTACAGCGCCACGCTGACGCCAAACAACAATGGTCAAGTCGCACCAGGCGGCTCTGTTGTGTATGCCCACACGCTGACCAACACCGGTGCCCAGAGCTGCGCAGGACCGTACACGGTTGCTGCAGCGCTGCCGCCTGCCGACGTCAGCGCCGGTTGGACAACCGCGCTGTATATCGACAACAACGGCGACGGCATGATCGATGCTGGTGACACGCTGATCTCGGGCTCCATTGCCGGCCCGCTGTTGGCAAGTGGCACGCAAAAGCTGCTGGTCAAGGTGTTCGCACCGGGCGGCGCCACAGCAGGCGCAACCGACACGGCTACTGTGACGGTGACATTCCCCGCTGGCGCAACCTCGTGCGGCACGCCATCGGCGACCGACCTGAGCACTGTCGTGACCGGCCAGATGCGCCTTGACAAGCTGCAAGCGCTCGACACGGCTTGCACCGGTTTGGTCACGCCAGTCGCAGCCACTGCACTGGTTGCCAAGCCAGGCGAATGCATCGTCTACAAGATCGTCGCGACCAACCAGGGCGCAGCCCCGGTCACGCAGATGTCGATCAACGACGCAGTGCCGGCCTACACCAGCCTCACGGGTGCCACGCAACCGGGCACGCGGTGCAGCTCCGTCAACACGACTCCGGTGCTTGCCAATGCGAACTACGCATCGACCGCCTCCACGGTGAGCTGCGGTACGGCCGCCACCGTCCAGCCCGGCGGCAGCGCCACGCTGATGTTCAACGTCAAGGTCAACTTCTGATCTGCGTTTGACTTCCGGCGGGTCTCCAGCCCGCCGGACTTTTTTGCGACGCACCACCTCGGCGGAGGTGCTTCGCCTTTTTCCTCTGCGGCTTGAACGGGCTCAACGCCACAAGCACGCCCAGGCCCCAGCGGAAAAAGTTTCCAAATATTGAATGCCCCTGCGCAACGGGGGGCAGCGGAAGGTTCATCGCGTGTATTCCCATTTAGAAAAGGCCAGCGCTGGCTTGTTGCGATGGCGCAAGGTCGGCAAGGCACTTATTGCTGGCGCCGTACTGTTGGTCGGCAGCGCGTTGGTGCAGGCCGCACCAGCGCCGGGCGGCGCAGTGATTCGCAACGTCGCTACAGGCACCTATGTGCCAGCTGGTTTTTCGCAAACCGAAACCACCAATTCGAACGCCGTGCTGGCCACCGTGCTACCGGTGGAGGCGCTGGTGCTCACCCAGGACCAGTCGGTCACGCGGCCGCCGGCGGCGGTCGTGACGCTGAGTCACCTGCTAACCAACACCGGCAACGTGGCGTCCAGCTACACCCTCAATTTCAGCAACAACGGCGTGGGTTGCTCGCCCGACACGCTCGACCTGTCGTCGCTGCGCATCGTGCGCGACACAAACAACAACGGCGTGGTCGACAGCAGTGATCCGGTCATCGTACTGAATAGCGGCGGCGCGCTCGTCTTGCAGCCGGGTGAAACCGCTTCGCTGCTGGTTCAAGGCACGATTCCCGCGGTCGGCGCTGGCAATGCCTGTATGGCGCTTGTGGCCACCACGGCGATGCAGAATCTGAGCGCCGTCAACCACGACGTCGTGACGGTCGGCAATGTGGCGGTCATTGCCATCAGCAAGAGCGCAACGTATCCCGGCTTGGTGATTCCAGGCACGACCCGAATCGACTTCACCGTATCAGGTGCGAACATCGGTTCGCAAGATGCCCAGCCTAGCAACGTCGTAGCGCCCACCAACACGCCTGTGCTGGTCAACGGTGCGCCCGCGGCCCTCGTGCTGGTGCGCGACCTGGTCCCCGTCGGCACGCAATACATCGTCGGTTCGTTACAAAGCGCCGCAGCCAATTCAATCAAGCTTTATCGTCTTCCCTCAGACGCACCTTTCAGCTACCGCACGGTGGAGGACGCCTCTGCCATCGAAGTTGCCATCGGCATTTCGACGCCGGTGGTACGCAACGGTTCCTTCGCGATGCAGTTCGGCGTCAAGGTCAACGCCAGCCAGACGGGTGACATACGCAACACGGCCCAGAGTGACTACAACGACTCGGTCAGCCCGACCGAAGCATCTTCCAACACGGTCGTCATTACGTCGACCCAAGCCCGCATCGGCGTAGCCAAGGGCGCTTCCTCGCCCAAGGTGAACCGCGGCGCGGACGGCCAGCTCGACGGCACCGCCACCGTGCATTTCAGTGTCAACGTCCGCAACTATGGCGCGGTGTGGCTCTACGACGTGCAGGCGCCCGACGTGCTCGAAGGCGCCGGTGCGACCCAGTTCGGAACCTACACCGCAGCCCCCGTCCCAGCGGCCAATCAGTACACCATCGTGCCCGGTACGGTGTCGATCGCAAGCAATCAGGGTAACGGTGTGAGCGGCACCGTCGCCATCGCTAACCCGGCTTTTGCCGGCACCGCGGCTGCGCCTAATTTGCTCGCTCCCGGGGCTGTATTGCCGGTCGGCGCGCAGTTCACGGTGCAGTTTGATGCACGCGTCAATTTCACCGGTCGCACCGGCACCCTCTACAACAGCGTCCGGGTAGCCAGCGCGCTTGCCGCCGGTGCGGCGCCAACGATATTTGACGACTCCGTCGACGGCACCGACCCCAACCCCACGGGCGATGGCAATCCGAACAACAACACCTCGCCCACGCCGGTATCGACGCAACTCCCATCGCTGTCACTGGTCAAGAGCGCATCGATGTCGCGCCGTGTTTCCGCCGGTGTCTACGACGTCGACTACACGCTGAAGGTGACGAACACCGGCGTCGCTCCGGCACCCAATGTGCGCGTGATTGACAACCTCAATTGCACGTTCAACATGGACAACCCGAACGGCTTGATTGCTTCGTGGGCACTTCTGAGCGCGCCCAAGATGCTCAGTGGGCTGTTGAACCCGGCGGCCAGCTTCACGGGCCAAGCCATTTGCAATCGGACCACACTCAACAGCGCGGACCCGTTCAGCCTGCCCACCGAAGCGGCACTGAGCATGACCGATGGCAGCCGCGCTCTGGCGCCCGGCCAGAGCGAGCAGATCACCTTCACCGTGCGCGTCACCGAGAAGGCTACTGCCATGGGCAACCGCGTGACGGTGATCAACAAGGCCTGGGCCGCAGCGTTCGATCAAAACACCATCAACGTCACACCGGCGATGCTGGTCGCCGCGACCGCCAGTTCGGTGCAGTCGCTGCTGGTCGATCCGCAGGGCACCGTCTACAACTCGGTGACGCGCCAGCCGGTGGCCGGGGCACTCGTCACCTACACGCGGCAGTCTTGCAGCAGCGGCCCGGTCACGCCCATCATCGCCGCTGAAATCAACGGCGCCAGTTCAGGCACCTACACGTTCAACGCCAACGGCAGCATCTCCATGACGACGGGGGCCGATGGCGCCTATCAGTTCTACCTGCAGTCGCCACCGATCACCGGCTTGTGCACGTACGGCATTTCCGTGACACCGCCCGCGGGCAGTGGCTATGTGTACCCGTCGCTGCTCATCCCGCCGACACCGGGCAGTTTTGCCAGTTGCGGCGCCATCGTGCCCAACATCACGTCGCCCCAACCCTCAGACCCGACAACCTATTATTTTGCAGTCGTGTCAGGCGTGAACCCGGACGGCACCGCGTGCGATGCGGTGCATGACCACATTCCGCTGGACCCGGGCAACGTGCTGGGCCTGCTGCTGCGCAAGGACGGCAGCAAACGCCAGGCCGAGTTCGGCGACTTCATCGACTACGCGCTGACCGTCACCAACAAGACGGGCTTTCCGATCACTGGTGTGAACTTCAGCGACAGCCTGCCACCCGGCTTCGCCTTCGTGGCGAACAGCGCGCGGCTGAACGGTGCCGTCGCTGCCAACCCGGCAGGCGGCGCAGGGCCGTTGCTGGGCTTCGGATTTCCGGCGCTGACCCTGGGACCGGATCAGTCTGCTGTGGTTCGGTATCGCCTGCGTATCGGCGTGGGTGCGCCGACGAATGGCGATGCCGTCAACCGTGCGCGCGCGTCCTCGGGTCCGATTCAATCCAACCTGGCCAGTTGGCGAGTGCGGGTCACGGGTGGCGTTTTCTCGGACGACGCATTCGCCTTTGGCAAGGTGTACCTGGATTGCAAGCGCGACGGCAAGCAAGAGGGCCTGGACGAGCTCGGCGTGCCCGGTGTGCGCCTGTACTTGGAAAACGGCACCAACGTCGTGACCGACGTCGAAGGCAAGTGGAGCCTGTACGGCTTGAAGCCCATCACGCATGTGCTGCGGCTGGACCAGACCACCTTGCCTCGCGGCGCGCGCCTGGAAGTGCTGGACAACCGCAACTCGGGCACGCCCGAAAGCCGTTTCGTCGACTTGAAGAAGGGCGAGTTCCACAAAGCCAACTTCATCATCACCAACTGCGACGACAAGGCAATGATCGATGAGGTGGCCGCCCGTCGCGCCGCCATTGCGGCGTTGCCCGACACCGAAGCCGAAGCGCAGGTCCGCCTGCGTCTGGACCCCGAGGGCAAGATCATTCCGGTCGGCGACACACGCTCGCTGCCGGCCAGCGGTCAGTCGCTGTCCAGCGGCAGCACCGGTGCGGTGCAACGCACGTCTGCGCCGCTGATTGCGCTGCCGGTGCCTGACGGCAAGACCAGCACCTTCGTGAGCGCGGCTGGCGGTACGGGCGGCGGCGGCACTTTGGGCAGCATGAGCGCCGCAGCACCCACCCCGGCCGGCAGCCTCTTTTCGTCACTCAGTGGTTTGCCGACCAATGGACTGCCTTCGTCGGCTGTGAGCGGTAGCGCGACCGGTGCAGGCGCCTTTGCGAGCCGCCCGATCGGCGCCAGCGGTGCCATGCTGGAGCCGCGCAGCCAGGCCCTGCTGATGCAAGCCACCCCGAGCGCCATCGACCTCGAAGTGCTCCTGCCGCAGATCGACAGCAACGCACTCGGCTTCATCGGCCTCAAAGATGGCGACACCGTTGCCAGCCAGTCTCTCAACGTGCGCGTCAAGGGCGAGGCGGCCTTGTCTCTGCGCCTGACCGTCAACGGCATCGCGATCGATGCGAGTCGGGTGGGCAAGAAGACGCAACTCGCCTCCAGGAAGATCGGTGCTTGGGAATACATCGGCGTGCTGCTCAAGCCGGGCCGCAACACATTGCAGCTCGATGCGGTCGACGATTTCGGCAACGCGCATGGCGCGCCGGTACAGATCAGCCTGACTGCTCCCGACAAGCTTGCCGCCATCCAGATCGATTTGCCCGAAGTGGCACGCGCTGACCTGCGGACACCCGTCATCGTCAAGGTGCGCCTGGTCGATGCCGCAGGCGTTCCGGTCACTGCCCGGACTCAGCTCACGCTTGAAAGCGACCGTGGCCGCTGGCTGGACGAAGACCTGAATCCGGCCGAGCCCGGCACGCAGGTGTTCATGGAGGGCGGCACGGCGGAGTTTCGTCTGCTGCCGCCCGGCGAGCCAGGCGATGCACGCATCCGTGTGACGGCCGGCGACCTCGGCAAGGAAGTGCGGCTGGCGCTGTTGCCGGAGATGCGGCCGATGATCGGCGTCGGCATTGTCGAAGGCGTGCTCGACTTCACCAAGCGCGGCAACCTGGCGCTGGGCACCATGCCTGCCGGCGCCGCCTTCGAGGCCGAGCTGACAGGACTGAAAGACCAGAGCGGCGACCGGCGCGCCTCCGGCCGTGCGGCGTTCTTCTTCAAGGGCACCGTCAAGGGCGACTATCTGCTGACCGCGTCTTTCGACTCCGACAAGACCGAAAAAGACCGCCTGTTCCGCGACATCCGTCCTGACGAGTTCTACCCGGTCTACGGCGACTCGTCGGTGAAAGGCTTCGATGCGCAAAGCACGCAGAAGCTCTATGTGCGCATCGACAAAAATCGCAGCTATCTGCTGTACGGCGACTTCACCACCGCCAGCAGCACCGAGGTGCGCAACCTGAGCCAGAGCAATCGGTCGCTCACCGGACTCAAGCACGTCTATGAAGACGACACGGTGCGCGCCACCAGCTACGTGAGCCGCACCGCGCAGGTCCAGCAAGTCGAAGAGTTTCGCGCCGTCGGTACCTCGGGTCCTTACTACCTGAGCGCCACGGGCGGTGATTTCGTCGACAACAGCGAGCAGATCGAAGTCATGGTTCGCGACCGCAACCAGCCGAACATCGTGCTGCTGCGCACGCCGGTGGCGCGCTTCGTCGACTACACGGTCGAGCCGTTGACGCGCCGCATTCTGTTCACGCATCCGATCTCCTCGGTCGATGCCAACCTGAACCCGCAGTCGATCCGCGTCACCTATGAGGTCGACAGCGGCGGGCCCAAGTTCACCGTGGCCGGCACCGATGTCCAGGTCAAGGTGGGTGAGCGCGTGCAGCTCGGCGTGGTCGCCAGCACCGACCAGAACCCGCAAAACAAACGCAAGCTCGAGGCCGTGACCGGCATTGCCCGTATCGGCGACAACACGACCGTGGCGGCCGAACTGGTCCATACCGAATCCGACGCAAAGGGCAAGGGGAACGCTGGCCGGGTCGAAGCGCGCTATCAGGACGAAAAACTCGCCGTCGTTGCGTTGGCCAGCAAGACCAGCGAAGGTTTCGACAACCCCGGCGCCTCCATCATGGCCGGACGCACCGAAGTCTCGGCCCGCGCTGAATACAGGGTCGATCCAACCACTGCTGTGCGCGCCGAAGCGCTCTACAGCAAGGACGCACTGCTGACCGGCGGCACCAAAGGTGCGACGGTGAGCGCACAGAAGAAACTGAGCGACACGCTCGTGGCCGAAGTCGGTCTGCGACAGGGACAAAGCACGACGGGCCTCGGCTCCAGCTCGGGCTTCGACTACGGGCAGATCTCCACCTACAACGGCCAGCTCGGCGGCAGCGTCGGTGCCGGCAACGTGACCGCGCTCGGCTCGGCAGCCACTTCCGCCAGCACCCAGAACGAGAGCCTCACCACGGTGCGCGCGCGCCTCTCATCGGCGGTGCCCGGTCTGCCACAGGCACAGGTGTTCGTCGAAGGCGAGCAAGACGTCAAAGACGGCAGTCGCCATACCGTTGCGGTCGGCGGCAATTACGCGATCACCGACAAGACGCGCGCTTACGCCCGCTATGAACTGGTCTCGTCGCTGAACGGGCCCTATGACGCGACCAGCACGCAGACCCACAACGTGGGCATCGTCGGCATCGAGAGCGCCTACATGGAGGGCGGCCGTGTGTACAACGAGTACCGCCTGGCAGACAGCATCGACGGCCGTTCGGCGCAAGCTGCTTTGGGTGTGCGCAACACCTTCAAGGTGACCGACCACCTGCGACTGACTGCCGGCATGGAACACACCCGCAGTCTGAGCGGTGCCAGCAACAGCGTGAACAGCGGCAACGGCTACGCGTCCACTGGCCTGGGCGAATCGACTGCCATCACGGGCGGCGCGGAATACAGCGATGGTGCCTTCAAGGCGAGCGGTGTGCTCGAAGCCCGCAATGGTGACGACGCCAACACGCGCCTGTTCAGCGCGGGCGCCGGCTACAAGCTCAACCCTGAAGTGAGCCTGCTGGCGCGCAGCGTGATCAGCGACAGCGAAGGGCAGGGCGCCAATGCGGGCAACGAGCGTCACTTGCAGCGCCACCAGATTGGCCTGGCCTACCGGCCGGTCGACACCGATACGTGGAACGCATTGGCACGCTACGAGCATCGCTCTGAAAAGATCGTCGGTGGTGGCAACTCGGCCGGCGCCCTCAGCGGCGGAAGCGCTTTTGGCAGCGACTCCGGCAACGCCACCCTGCCGGGCACCACCAGTGCCGACATCGTTTCAGCGCACCTCAACTTCAACCCTGAACGCGGCACCGTCATCACCGCGCGCTACGCCGCCAAGGTCAGCCGCGCCGACGACGGGGTGCTGCCCAGCACTTACTGGGCTCACCTGGTGCAAGCCCGCTGGACCAAGGACCTGAACGCCGATTGGGACGTCGGCGTGCAGGCGGGCGTGCTTTACGGCAAGGGCGGCGGACTGCAAAAGACCGCCGGCGTCGAGGTGGGCTACCAGGCCTACAAAAATACGTGGGTCTCGGCCGGCTACAACGTCGTCGGCCTGAAAGACCGCGACCTGACCGCCAACGAGTACACGAGCAAAGGTGCTTATGTACGACTGCGTTTCAAGTTCGACGAGACGGGGTTGGGCTTTGCGTCGGCGGGCGGAGAGCCTGCATCCGCCAAGCCTGTGGATGCCATTACCGCTGCCAACGAAGCAGCTCGCGCCATGCCGGTGATCGCGCCGGCGCCGTTGCCGCTCGCGTTGCCGGCCAAGACCACGCTGCAGGCAGAGACGCTGTTCGACTTCGGCAAGTCATCGGTCAAGCCCGAATCGCACGCCGCACTCGACGTGCTGGCGGCGCAAATCAAGGCCACCGACTACGACGTGGTGATCACCATCGGCCACACCGACTCGGTCGGTTCCGACAGCTTCAACCAGAGGCTTTCAGAACAGCGCGCCGACGCAGTGCGCACCTACCTGATCGCACAGGGCGTGGACGCCACTCGTATCCGCAGCGAAGGCAAGGGCGAAAAAGAGCCCGTTGCCTCCAATGCCACCGCACAAGGGAGGGCACAGAACCGCCGCGTCGAAATTGAAGTGAACCCCCATGCTCGCTAAGTCCATATGCCTGCTTGCCACCACGGCGGTCCTGTCCGTGCCCGCAGCGGCCTCCGCGCAGGGCCGCGTGATGACGGTCCCTACGGCCTCTGTGACTTTCTCGGTCGCCAAAGACGATATCGACCAGGCCAAGTTCGAAGCGGCTTTCGCCCGCACTCTCGATGCGCATCCCGAATGGGTACGCGCTGCGCTCGAGAAATCAGAAGTGCTGCGCCTGCAGGCTGCAGCCACCGCCACCGCCGCCGCCACCGCCACCACCGAGCGCGCGGTCTATGCGCGCTATTCGGCGCTGCACCCCGCCGCGCCCGTCCTCGGCCAGCCCGCTGCGCCGGTCACCCTGGTCGAGATGTTCGACTACAACTGCAGCTTCTGCCGCATGGCGCAGCCCCGCATCGCCGCACTGCTGAAGTCCAGCCCCGACCTGCGCGTGGTGATGGTCATGACGCCGATCCTCGGCGCCGACAGCACCGTGCTGGCCCGGTTCGCGCTCGCTGCCGATCTGCAGGGCCGCTTCGCCCAGGTGCATGACTCGCTCTTCACCGGCCCGACGCCCCAGCCAACCGACGAAGCGTCGCTCAGCCTGCTGGCCAGGGCCAACGGGGTGAATTGGCCGCGTGCCAAGACCGACATGGCCGGCGCCGCTGTCACCGCGCGCCTTGCGACGATGACGCAGGATTGGGAAGCGCTGGGGAGGGTGGGCACGCCTTCGTTCCTGACGCCGAAAGGCCGCATCGTCGGCGCGGTATCGATCGAAGCGCTGGCGGCCAGCCTGAATGCCGGGGAGGGCGCCAAGTGATGAGTCGGACTAACGCAAACACGTCGGGCGGTTCTTTTTGCGAGGTGACTGAACATGCAGCGGCCGAATCGAAACCAATCAACATGACAGACAGACTTGGCGCGTCGTCATGGACGCGTAACTTCTTTAATTGGTTTGTCCCGCAATCTGCTGCTCCGGCTGCAATCTTTCCAGTGGTTCGGGCTGCTGGATACAACAGCACACGCCGGGTACGCCTTGGGCTTGCATTGGCTTCAATGGCCTGTGCGGGACTCGCTCATGCCGTGACCACGGGTGTACCTTTCACTGTTCCGGTTGGCGTGACCCGGATTAGCGTGACCATCGTCGGCGGCGGCGGCGGTGGCGGGGCCAACGACATCAATGCAGGCGGAGGCACCGGTGGCTCGCGAAGTTCCTTCACAGCAGTATTGTTTGTTAAATCAGGTGATATTTTTACAGGAGTGGTTGGGCAGGGCGGGCAGGGCGGGATCGGCTCGAGTTGCTTTGGTGGTGTGAGCGGCGGGTCAGGCTCCTCGTCAGGCGGAAAGGGCGGGAGTCCTGGGTGTAGTGGTGCGTCCGGCTCGGGCGGCGGCGGCGGCGGCAGCAGCTCGCTCGTTCGCTCTGGCATTACATTGATGCAGGCATCGGGCGGCGGCGGCGGCGGCGGCGGGTCTACGAGTGGAGGTGTAGTAACGGCGGGGGCAGGTGGCACCGGCAGCACAGCCATGACAGCCGCCGCAAACTGCGTACCCGCTGGCAATGGCGGAACCGGTGGGGCCGCTACCGGTGCTGATGGCGGAAGTGGCGGTGGCGGTGGCGGTGGTTATGCTCCAGGGTCCGGCGGCTTTGGCTCAGCGGATAACGTTTCCCAAAGTTCTGGAGGTACTGCGGGTAGTTCATGCAGAAGCACCCAAGCAGGGCTTTTTTTCTCGGGGCCGACGGGTACTCCAGCTGGCGGTGGAGGTGCAGGTGCGTTTTACGCTACTTCGGGAGGCTTTGGTTCCGCTGGTACGAACGGTTCTATCCAGATTACCTACACCGTCGGTGCCGATTTGAGTACAGCCAAGGTTTGGTCGAGCGGTAATTCTGGGGATTCGGTCACCATCGGTGCCACCAGCAACGGGGCTGTAAACACCGCAGCCTTCACGTCGACCTACCCCACAAACTCGAGTAGTAATGTGGTCTCGGTCAATGCCGGCAACACCATCACCTTTCCGGCAGAAACCGGCACTAACATCGGTAACTACAACACGACGTTGGTGTGCAATGCCAATGGCGCTGCCACGGCCAATTTGTTGAATGGCTCAAGTAGTCCGGCGGATGGTCAGGCCCAAAATACCTTGTTGATAGGTGCGGGCGATGTCGGCAAGGCGATTGTTTGCGCCTACACCAACACGCGGAAGACAGTTGATCTGTCGATCCTCAAAAGCCAGAGCCTGACCAACGGGTCGTTCACCACGGGCACGCTCAAGGCGCCAGCGGTCCTGAACCCGATGTACTTTAGCTTGGTAGTCTCCAATCTGTCGGGCGCCACGGCCACCAACGCCACTTATACCGATACCGTGCCGACGCAATTCATCAACCCCGCGGTGGTCAGCACGTCGGTGGGGGGCACGGCGACCTGTCCGGCGCCGTCGTTCAGCGGCTCCACGCTGAGCGGCACCGCCACTATTCCGGTCGGCAGCAGTTGCACGATTATCTATTCGGCGGTTCCGAATACCTTGACCAGCCCGACCGTGGGCGTGATCAACACCGCGACGGTCGCGGCAGCGAGTGGCGTCACAGACGCCAACACGGCCAACAACACATCGTCGGTCACCACCTTCATCAATCCCGTGATTCGGCTGAACGTTGTGACCGTGGGCACACCGCCGGCGGGCGACAGCGGCTTTTTCAATCTGTCGTTGGCCAATAACTTAAGCCCTAACGCCAACCCGACCACGGCGTTTCCTGGCGGTGGTACCAACCCCCAGACCAACCAGGGCAACGGCGGCACGACCGGGTGGGTGATGGTCGATGCGGGAAACAACGGCTCTACCTACAGCACCGTCACAGCGGCGGAAACGGCCGGTACCTCGACCAATCTGGCCAACTACACATCGAACCTGGCTTGCGTGGACGGCACGGGCGCGTCGTACCTCACCGGATTTCCGGGCTACCCCGGCGGGCCGATCGTGGCCGGCAACACTTCCAACGGCATCACGGCGCCACAGAATCCGACGTCTGGATCGGCGACCCAGGTCACCTGCACCTATACCAATACTGTTCGTCGCAGCCTGACGCTGACCAAGGCCTTCAGCCCGACAACGGTCGCAGCCAATTCGACGTCGCGTGTGACGCTGACGTTCAACGCGGCGCAGCAGTCCGACAGCGTGCGGATGACCGATAACTTGCCGGCTGGTCTGTTGATCGCGCCGACGCCCAATGTCCAGTTGGGCACTGTTTCAGGCACCTGCTATGCCGCCGGTGCTTACTATGTCGCCACTGCAGGCAGCACCCAGTTTGTCATCACCACCAACGGCGGTGCCGCCTATTTCACGCCTGCGGGCGTGTGTACGCTGAGCTTCGACGTGGTCGCCGCTAGTGCAGGGTCTTACGTAAACACGATCCCAGCCGGTGCCATTGCGGACAGCAACGGCGACACGAACCCGACTGCCGCCAACGCCACGCTGACCGTGACTGCCCAAACGACACTGCAAACTGCCAAGCTGTGGGGCGCAGGCAGCCCGTCCAGTGACGTCGCCAACGTGTTCGGCACGACGGGTGGCACCTCCGGTGGCGCCGCCAGCAACACCGCCAGCTTCAGCACGACAGGCGGCACCGCGCGCAACACCGCCGTGGTCCCAGTGACGGTCGGCGACACCCTGACCTTCCCGGCAGAGAACTTCACCCCAGCGGCCAGTGCGGCCAACTACACCACCGTGCTGGCCTGTACGGCGGGTGGCGGCGCTACCGCCAATGCCTTGAGCGGCAGCAACGGCCAGGCCAGCAACACCTTGGTGATAGGCGCAGGCGACAGCGGTAAAGCGATTGTCTGCACGTTCACCAACACCCCTAAAACCGCCACCTTGCAAACTGCCAAGCTGTGGGGCGCAGGCAGCCCGTCCAGTGACGTCGCCAACGTGTTCGGCACGACGGGTGGCACCTCCGGTGGCGCCGCCAGCAACACCGCCAGCTTCAGCACGACAGGCGGCACCGCGCGCAACACCGCCGTGGTCCCAGTGACGGTCGGTGACACGCTGGCATTTCCGGCGGAGAACTTCACCCCCGCCGCCAGTGCGGCCAACTACACCACGGGGCTTGTCTGTACTGCCAATGGCGGCCCCACTGCCAATGCGTTGAGTGGCAGCAACGGCCAGGCTAACCAGACGCTGCTGGTCGGCGCGGGCGACAGCGGCAAGGCCATCGTCTGCACCTACACCAACACGCCCAAGCTGGCCGTCCTCAACACCACCAAGGTGCTGCAGGGCATCAACGGCGCCCTGGCTGCGGCGGGCGCCACAGTCAAGGCCGGTGACATACTGGACTACCAAATCAGCGTGAGCAACACCGGCGGCTCGTCGGGCACGACCACGCTGACCGACACCGTACCGGCCAACACCACCTTCAGCAACGCCGCTCCCAGCCTGGGCTGGTCGTGTGCCAACGGCGCGCCAAGCGGCACAGCCTGCACCCAGACCGTGAGCGTAGCGGCGGGTGCCACCACCTTGCTGGGCTACCGGGTCACCGTGCTCAACCCGCTCCCGGTGGGCACGACGAGCATCGCCAACAGCGTGACCACGTCTGCCGGCACTTGCAGCAGCTGCACCGTGAGCAACCCGACCGCGTCAGTGCTGGACACCACCAAGACCTTGTCCAAGGTCAACGGCGCGGCCACGACAGGCACCGCTAACGTCGTGGGTGGCGACGTCTTCCTCTACAACATCACAGTGCGCAACAACGGCGGCACCACAGGCACGACCGTGCTCACCGAGACCGTACCAGCGCACACCACCTACACCGGATCGGGCGAAGGGTGGTCGTGCGCCAACGGCTCGGTGGCCGGCACCAGCTGTACCTTGAGCGTCACGCTGGCGCCCGGCACCGTGGTGGCACCGTTCACCGTCACGGTAGACAACCCGCTGCCACCTGGCACCACTACGGTGGTGAACACTGTGAGCACCTCAGCGGGCACCTGCAGCGGCTGCACCGTGACCACTCCCGGCACCAACCTGGTGGTGTCAGGCCACGTGTTTACCGACAACGGCGCAGGCGGTGGCACGCCCAATGACGGACTGGTCAACGGGGGAGAAGCTGGCGTCAGCAGCGTGCGCATCACGCTCACCAACTGCATCGGGACCACCTACGCCACCACCCTCACCGATGCCTCGGGCAACTACCTGCTGGGCCTCAGCGCCTCCCTGGCGATAGGCGCGCAGCTGTGTGTCGAAGAGACCAACCCGGTCAGCAGCGTCTCCACCGGCGCCTCAGCAGGCAGCACAGCGCTGCCCTCTGGCTCGGCGGTAACGGTCAGCGCCACCAGCTACACCTACACCCGCACGGGTACACCCGACCGCATCGCCTTCGGCTGGAACGGCACCGGCCACAGCGGGCTGAACTTCGGTGACGTCGGCCGGAACACCTTCGCCGCCGATGGTGCCAAGACCGGCCAGAGCGGCAACACCGTGGTGTACCCGCACACCTTCACCGCGCAAACCGGCGGCTCCGTCAGCTTTGGCATCACGTCCGCAGTGGCCGCCCCCACGCTCAGTGGCTGGAGCGAGAAGATCTTTGCCGACCCCCTGTGCACCGGCGCAATGCCGGTAGCTCCAGCGGTGCCGACTCTGCTGTTCCCGCCAGCGGTGGCGACGACGGTGACCGCAGGCCAGCAGGTGTGCGTGATCATGCAGGAGTTCATACCTGCCACAGCGCTCAACGGCTACATCAACACCGTCAAGGTCCAGGCCGACTTCACCTTTACCAACGCCGCACCGGCGCTCACCGCCAGTTACCAGGTGACTGACGTGACAAAGGTGGGCAGTAGCGCGCTGGACCTGAAAAAGCAAGTGAGGAACGTGACCCAGAGCGGCGTGTTTGGCGTCAACAACCAAGCCAAGTCAGGCGAGATGCTGGAGTACCAGATTACCTACACCAACAACGGCGCCAGTGCGATCACGAACCTCACGATCAACGACGCAACGCCGGCTTACACGACGTTCCTGAGTGCCCTGGCCGGGACCACGCCTGCGACCTTGACCGCCTGCCAGAAGCAAACACCTGCCAACGCGCTACCGGCTGCGGCGGTGGTGTGTCCGGCCGCGCAGAGTGTAGGCGGCACGGGTGCGATCAGCTTCCAGTTCTCGGGCCCGCTTAATCCCGGTGCCACCGGCACTGTGCTGTTTCGGGTGACGGTCAATTGATCCACTATGCCAGCAACAGTTCACGCCAAGGTGCCAGCAGTGGTCATGACCGCCTGCTGGTGCGCCAGCAAGTCGGCCTGGCCTACCGGCTGGTCGGGCAGGTCGCGAAAAACCTGTCGGTGTCTGCAGGCTACAACGTGCTTGGTTTGACGGACCGCGACTTGTCGTCCGACTACACCAGCAAGGGCGCGTACATTCAGCTGCGCTTCTATGCGCGCTATTCGGCGCTGCACCCCGCTGCGCCCCTCCTCGGCCAGCCCACTGCGCCGGTCACCCTGGTCGAGATGTTCGACTACAACTGCAGCTTTTGCCGCATTGCGCAGCCCCGCATCGCGGCACTGCTGAAGTCCAGCCCCGACCTGCGCGTGGTGATGGTCATGACGCCGATCCTCGGCGCCGACAGCACCGTGCTGGCCCGGTTCGCGCTCGCTGCCGATCTGCAGGGCCGCTTCGCCCAGGTGCATGATTCGCTGTTCACCGGCCCGACGCCCCAGCCGACCGATGAAGCGTCGCTCAGCCTGCTGGCCAGGGCCAACGGGGTGAATTGGCCGCGTGCCAAGACCGACATGGCCGGCGCCGCCGTCACCGCGCGCCTCGCCACGATGACGCAGGATTGGGAAGCGCTGGGGAGGGTGGGCACACCATCGTTCCTGACGCCCAAGGGCCGCATCGTCGGCGCGGTATCGATCGAAGTGCTGGCCGCCAGCCTGAATGCCGGGGAGGGCGCCAAGTGATGACCAGTGTTTCCATCATGCGTAAGACCGCAGCGTCGCTGCTGTCTTTCCTGACCCTCGTGGCGCTTCCGGGCCTGGTAGAGGCACAGACTTACAGCTCCGGAACGTACAGCGTGGCCGTGCCCGCCAACGTGTATAGCGTCACCGTAACGCTCAGGGGCGGCGGCGGCGGCGGCGGCGGCGGCGATCAAAGTCCCTATGCCGGCGGTTTTGGCGGGTCAGGCGCGAGGATAGTCGGGGTTGTAAAAGTACTCCCGGGTCAAATCCTGTCGGGAAACGTGGGCGGTGCCGGCGGCGGCGGTTCCTCCAATCCGGGCTGCCCCTACTACGGTAGCGCTGGCGCAGGCAACGGCGCGGGTGGATCTGGGTCTCCCAATAATTGTTCTGACCCTTACGTCACCGGCGGCGGCGGCGGCGGCGGCGGCGGCTCTTCGTTTGCGGTCGCGGGTGTCGTGAAGCTCAAAGCAGGCGGCGGCGGCGGCGGCGGCGGCGGCGCGTTCAACATTTCTGTCGGCGGTGCCGGCGGCAGTTCAGCGACCTTTACATCGGCCGCGAACTGCACCAGCACGGGAACAGGCGGCACTGGTGGGGGCCCAGCCGTTGAAAGTGGAGGGCGTGGCGGCGGCGGTGGCGGTTATGTCGGTGGCGCCGCCGGGGGCTTCGACTCAGGAGGTGGAGGGGCGGCCACGTCGTGTTATGTGCTTACCGACCTGACCGCTGCGCCGACGACTACTGCGAATGGCGGCGGGGGTGGCGGGGGTTCAACCAGTGGTGGCCCAGGTCAGTCCGTACCCGGGGGGAGTGGCGGCGCTGGAAATGTAGTGCTGCTGTTCGCCGCCGCACAGCCGATCACGCTGCAAACGGCCAAGGCCTGGGGCGCGAACAACTCAAGCGATACGGCGCGCATTTCCGCGACCACGGGTGGTACCCCCAACAACACGGCGGCCTTCACCAGCAACGGCGGGACTGCCGCGAACAGCGGCACCGCGGTCAACATCTCGGGCGGCAACACCGTGACCTTTCCAGCGGAGAGTTTCACGTCCGGTTCGCTGGCCAACTACAACACGACATTTACTTGCAACGCGACCAATGCGCCTAGCAGTGCCAACGGGCAGGTCAGCAACACACTGGTCGTCACCGGGGCCGATGCCGGTAAAGCCATCGTCTGTACCTATACCAACACGGGCAAGTCATCGGACCTTTCGATCGTCAAAAGTCAGAGCCTGATCAACGGATCGTTCACCACAGGCACTCTCAAGGCACCGGCGGTCCTGAATCCCATGTATTTCAGCCTGGTGGTCTCCAATCTGTCGGGTGCCACGGCCACGAATGCCACTTATAGCGATACGGTGCCTTCGCAATTCATCAACCCCGCGGTGGTCAGCACGTCGGTGGGGGGCACGGCGACCTGTCCGGCGCCGTCGTTCAGCGGCTCCACGCTGAGCGGCACCGCCACTATTCCGGTCGGCAGCAGTTGCACGATTATCTATTCGGCGGTTCCGAATACCTTGACCAGCCCGACCGTGGGCGTGATCAACACCGCGACGGTCGCGGCAGCGAGCGGCGTCACCGACACCAACACGGCCAACAACACGTCGTCGGTCACCACCTTCATCAATCCCACGATCCGCCTCAACCTTGTGGTCAACGGCGTGAACACGCTGTTCAACCTATCGATCGCGGCGAACTTGAGCCCCAACTCCAACCCGACCACGGCATTCCCGAACGGCGGCACCAATCCGCAGAATAATGTGGGTACAACCGGCACGACCGGGTGGGTCATGGTTGACGCGGGCAATAACGGTTCCACATACAGCACGGCAACAGTGGCGGAGACCGCCGCCGGCACGACCGTGCTGGCGAACTACGTCTCGAATCTGGCCTGCATCGACGGGACCGGTGCGTCCTACCTCAATGGCTTCCCGGGTTATCCGGGCGGCCCGATCGTGGCCGGCAATACCTCCAACGGCATCACCGCGCCACAGAACCCGACGGCGGGTCTCGCGACGCAGATCACCTGCACCTACACCAACACGGTCAAGACGGCGACCATACAGTCGTCCAAGACCTGGGGCACGGGCAGCCCCTCTGCCGATATCGCCAACGTCTTCGGCACCACCGGCGGCACCCTTAACGGCGCGGCCAGCAACACCAGCAGCTTCAGCACCGCCGGCGGCAACCCGCTCTCGTCCAATGTCGTCACCGTCTCGGCCGGCGACACCCTGACCTTCGCGGCAGAGAATTTCACGCCGGCCGCCAGCGCGTCGCATTACGCGACCTCACTGGTCTGTCTGGCAAACGGCGGGGCCACCGCCAATCCGGTGAGCAGCGCCAACGGCCAAGTGAACAACACGTTGCTGATCGGCGCCGGTGACAGTGGCAAGGCCATCGTCTGTACCTTCAACAACGTGCCTTTGCTGGCAGACCTGGCAATCGCCAAGACACAGCGTCTGGGCACCAGCGGCACGTTTGGCACCGGCAGCGTCCGCGCCTTCTTCGGCGACATCGTTCAGTATCAGCTCGTGATGACCAACAACGGTCCGGCCGCAGCGCCCAACACGACGTTCAGCGACCCCATTCCCGGCAACCTGACCGGCATCACGATCGTCAGCACCACCCCTGGACCCGGCGTGGCTTGCACGGCGACCGCCGGTGCGACGGTGACCGGCACGGTCTCGACCTTCCCGAGCGGCGGCACTTGCACGATCGTGATCCAGGCCACCGCCAATGCACTGACCGATCCGACCTCCGGTGCGGTGAACACCGCCACCGTCACCGTGCCAGCAGGGCTGACCGACACCAACACCGCCAACAACACGTCATCGGTGACGACCTTCATCGACGGCTCGGTGGTGGTCAACAAGGTGGTGGTCGGCACGCCGCCCGCGGGCGACAACGGCTTGTTCAACCTCACCTTCCCGGTCACCCCCGCGATGGGCCCGGCCCTGGTCGGTGCGACCAGCCAGGGCAATGGCGGCACCACCGGCGCGCCGCAGCGCATCTATGCCGGTGCAGCCTCCAACCCGATCTATTTCAACGAGACGGCAACTGCCGGTTCGAACCTCGCCAACTACACCACCACCAGCAGTTGCACGCTCGGCACCGGCGCCGGCCCGATCCCGGGAACCAACAGCTACTTCTATGTCGCCAACGGCTATTCAGGCAGCGCCAACACCAACGTGGTCTGCACGATCACCAACACCGCCAAGGCCACGCCGACGGTGACCATCCGCAAGATCTCCAACGGCGGGACCTCAACCTTCGCCTTCACGGGCACCAACGGTATTGGCACCAGCGTCACCACCACCACTGCCGGAACAGCTGCATCGGGCCCGACCCAGACACTGACCGCCACCAATTCCGGTGCGACGATCACCGAGACAACGCAAACAGGGTTTGCGCTGGCAGGTGCCATCTGCACGGGCATGGGTTCAGGCGGAACGGCCACTTTGTCGGGCACCACGCTGACGCTCGACGCGGCGGCGACGGCAGCCGGCTCGAACATCATTTGCACCTTTACCAACAGCAAGACAGCCACGGTAATTTTGCAGAAGGCCTGGCGCAACGGTACCGACAACAACGGCACCACCAGTACCACCAGCATTCCGGCGATCACGCTGGGCATGACCACGCCGACCGGTTCGGTGAATTCGACCTCGGCCAGTGGGGTGCCGAGTAATAACAGCACCAGCAGCACGTCGGGCACGGCAGCGGTAGGCGCGACGCTGACTCTGCCAGCCGAGACGCTGGGGAGCGGCGCGGCGCGCTTCGGGGTTGCCACCTATTCCTGCGTCGATGGCACCACCACCGTCAACAACATTGCCCAGGGTGGCACCGTGACCGTGCCTGCCAGCAGTGGCGGTGGCACGCTGACCTGCACACTGACCAACGCCGCACTGCCCGTGGTGGTGTTGGGCAAGGCAGCGCGCGCGGGCTCGCAGTCGCCCACCTTCAACTTCACCGTGAGCGGAGCGAGCAACGCCAGCGCGGCGTTCGCGTTCACCCCGTCCAACTCGGTGGTCACGCAATATGCGGCCCAGGAACATCTCGGCACCGTGGGTACTGCAGTGGTCATCACCGAAGGCAGTACGTCCAACTGGCCGAGCGCACCGGCGTCCGCCGTTTGTACCGACCTGAACGCGGCCAATTCGGGCAATCCGGCGACCATCCCGATTGTCTCCAACAACGCCACGGCGACGTACACCGTACCTGCCGCCAACATGGTGCTGGGCGCCAACATCCAGTGCGTCTTCTCCAACGAACAGCCCCAGGTCACGCTCAACAAGTCGTTCGTCGGCACGGCGCCTGATTCCGGTCTGTTCACGCTGCGCATCAGCGGCACCAACAGCACGCCGGGCAATGCCGACGTGACTGCGCCCGCCAATTACTCCACCAGCGGCGGTGGAACCGTCTATGCGGTGGTCAATGCAGGCCCGGCACCGGTGACCTTGAGCGAGACCGCAGGATCGGGCACCTCGTTGTCCAACTACAGTGCCAGCATTGCCTGTAAGGACGCCAACAATCTGGCTTACGCCACCACGCCGACGTCCGGCGTACCGGGCAGTTGGTCGCTGGTGCCGCCCAGCGGCTATATCTCGGGCAACAGCGAGTTCATTCGCTGCGATATCACCAACACGGCCAAGATCACGCTGCAGTTGAGCAAAGTCTGGGGCGCCAACAGCATCGCCGGCGACGTTGCCAACATCGGTGCGACCACGGGCGGGTCAGCGAACACAACGGCCTTCACGTCGAGCGTTCCGACAACCGCCAGCAGTGCCCAGGTCACCGTGTTGGTGGGCGACACCCTGACACTGCCGGGTGAGACGCTGAGTCCCGGTACGTTGGCCAACTACACCACCGTGCTGAGTTGCAAGGCCAATGGCGGTGCCATGGCCAGCGCGTTGAGCGGAAGCAACGGCCAGGTCGGCAACTCCCTTGTGCTCGCTGTCGGCGACAGCGGCAAGGCCATCGTCTGCACTTACACCAATACTCCCAAAGCGACCACGCTGCGGTTGCGGAAGATCTTTGCCGTCAACAGCATCCAGAACGACGCCATCACGGTAAGCACCACAGGTGGCTCGACCAACCCGACGCTCAACGCGAGCGCCTCGACCGCAGGAACGACCACCACCGGTACGTCCGTCGCGGTCACCGCGGGAAACAGCATCACGCTGCCAGCGGAAACCTTCACCACCGGCAGCCAGGCCAGCTATACGACGAGGGTGAGTTGCAACAACACGGTCTCGCCGGTGACCAATGCCGCGCTGCCGCAGACCTTCACGGTGGCCCCGGCCGACCCGCCGCTGACCTGCACCTACACCAACACACCCAACAGCCCCACGCTGCAGTTGAACAAGACCTTTGCCGTCAACAGCACAGCGGGTCACACGATCAGCGCGACGTCGAGCGGGGGCACCAACCCGGCAACCATTGCGGCGACTGCCACCGCCGCAGGCAACACCACCAACGGTACTGCGGTCACGGTCAGCGTGGGCAACGCCATCACGCTGCCGGTGGAGACCTTCGGCGGCGGCGCGAGCGCGAGCAACTACACCAGCACGGTCAGTTGCAACAACAGCGCCACACCGCTGACCAACGCCGCGCTGCCGGCCAGCTTCACGGTGGCCGCGGTCGACACGGCCATCGTGTGCATCTACACCAACACACCCAAGCCGACCCTCGACACCACCAAGGTGCTGCAGGGCATTAACGGCGTGGCGGCTGTGGCGGGCGCGACAGTCAAGGCCGGCGACATCCTGGACTACCAGATCAGCGTGACAAACACCGGAGGCTCGTCGGGCACGACCACGCTGACCGACAACGTTCCGGCCAACACCGTCTTCAGCAGCGCCGCCCCGAGCCTGGGCTGGTCCTGTGCCAATGGCGCGGCGAGCGGTACGGCGTGCACCCAGACCGTGAATGTGGCGGCGGGTGCCACCACGTTGCTGGGCTACCGCGTCACCGTGTTCAATCCGCTCCCGGTGGGCACGGCGAGCATCGCCAACAGCGTCACCACCTCCACCGGCACGTGCAGCAGCTGCAGCGTGAACAACCCGACCGTGGCGGTTCTTGACACGTCCAAGGCGCTCGTCAAGGTCAACGGTGCGGTCACGACCGGCACCGCCACGGTGGCAGGCGGCGACGTCTTCCTCTACAACATCGTTGTGCGCAATACGGGCGGCAGCAGCAGTACGACCGTGTTGAGCGAGACCGTACCGGACCACACCAACTACACCGGGTCGGGCGAAGGGTGGTCATGCGCCACCGGCTCGGCGGCCGGCATCGTCTGCACCTTGAGCATCACCACAGCCCCCGGCAGTGTCACGACGCCCTTCACCGTGACGGTGGTCAACCCGCTGCCGGTGGGCACCACGACGATCGTCAATACCGTGACGACCTCGGTAGGTACCTGCAGCGCCTGTACCGTGACCACGCCGGGGACTAACCTGGATGTGTCGGGGCGCGTATTCACCGACAACGGCGTGGGTGGAGGCACAGCTAACGACGGGCTCATCAACGGTGCGGAGGTTGGCGTGGCACGCGTCGGCATCAAGCTGACGAACTGCGCGGCGACCATCTACGGCACGACCATCACCGATGGAACCGGCGGCTTCAAGATAGGGGTCAACTCGTCCCTGCCAGTGGGCAGCCTGCTGTGCGTGGAGGAAACCAACCCGGCCACGCGGATCTCGACCGGCGCCTCGTACGGCAGCACGGCGCTAGCTTCCGGTACGGCCGTGACCGTGAGCGGAACCAGCTACACCTACACCCGCACCGGCACACCTGACCGCATCGCATTCGCGTGGAACGGCACCGGTCATGCCGGGTTGAACTTCGGCGATGTCGACCCCAACACTTTTGTCGCCGATGGCACCAAGGGCGGTCAGCCCGGCAGCACCGTCAGCTACTCCCACACCTTCACGGCGCAGACGGGCGGCTCGGTGAGTTTCACGATTGCATCCGCAGTCGCAGCGCCGACCCTCGCCGGCTGGAACGAGAAGGTCTTTGCCGATGTCGGTTGCACCGGCACGCTGCAAGCGGGCGCTGCGGTGTTGTACCCGCCAGCGGCGCCGATGACAGTGGTGGCAGGCCAGCAGGTCTGCATCGTGATGCAGGAGTTCATCCCCGCGACGGCGCAAAACGGCTACGTCAATACGGTCAAGTTAGAGGCTGATTTCAACTTCACCAATGCAGCACCCACGCTTTCTGGCAGCTACCAGGTAACCGACGTGACCACGGTCGGAAGCAGTGCACTGGACTTGAAAAAGGAAGTGCGCAACGTCACGCAAGGCGGTGTGTTCGGCGTCAACAACCAGGCCAAGTCGGGTGAGACGCTGGAGTACCGCATCACCTATACCAACAACGCCGCCGCACCGATCAGCACGCTGGCGATCAACGACACCACGCCGGCGTACTCGACCTTCGTGAGCTCCCTGCTGGAGAGCACGCCGGCCACGCTGACGGCCTGCGCAAAGAACACGCCGGCCAACCCGCTGCCGGCAGCGACCGTTGCATGCCCCACGGCGCAGGCCGTGGGTGGCACCGGCCCCCTCGACTGGAAGTTCACCGGATCGCTCGCGCCGGGCGGTACCGGTGCGGTGCTGTTCCAGGTGAAGGTCAACTGATATTCACCAAGGTAGAGCGCCGGATGCGAACGCACTCCAAATCCAAGGAAGCTGGTTACCGGCTTCAGGTCGTTATCCAGTCACGTGTCACGTAGCCCGCATTTCACCGCGGCAATGCGGCGCCGGCTGGTTGCGGTTGCTTGGACGGTAGCGGCTTCCGCCATGTTCGCGCTGCCGGCAGAGGCGGCGGTCACGTCCTGCACGCCGAGCGGCACGGTGCCGACAGGGCAACCCGGGGCGGGCGCCGCTTACAACAATTGCAGGGTGGTGACCAATTCCGGCGGTGACCAGACCCTCGCCGTCCCGGCGGGCAACTACGTCGAGTCCCGCGTCTGGGGCGCGGCGGGAGCAACGGGCTATTGGGTCAACGTCAGTGAGTTTGGCAACAGCGGCTACGGAGGTTACGGTGGCGCTGGCGCCTTTGCCAAAGGCGGCTTTGTTGCCAATGGCACGACCCTGTACGTGGTGGTGGGGGATGGGGGCCGGTATTTTCCCAACGGGGCGAGCTTGACCACGCCCTACGGGGGCGGTGGCACACGAAACCCCACAGCGGGCGGTGCGTTCTATCAATCGCAAGGCGGCGGTTTGTCCGGTATTTTTTACGGCGCTTCGCCTTTCGGCGGGTCGTATGGGAGCGTCAACGGCAGCGCTGATCCCATCATCGTGGCGGGCGGAGGTGGTGGTGCGGATGCGTCATCGTGGGGCGACAGTCCGGGGTCTGGCGGCGGCCTGACAGGGCTGACGGGCACCACCAGCGGCATGAATCCTGGTGCTGGTGGGACGTGCGTCGCCAGCGTCTACACCCCTGCGGGAGGTGGTTCCCAGTCTGGGGGTGGGTCCAAGGGCACCGGCTCGGCGGTTCTTGCCGGCAGCAATTCCACCAACGGCAGCAAATGGTACGGCGGGCTCGGCTCCGCGTCAGCGGCAGGCACGTCCGGCGGGGGCGACAGCTCGGGTGGCGGCGCTGGCTACTACGGCGGCGGCGGCGGCTCTGCCACCAACCGGTGCGACGACACGGCGGGCGGCGGCGGTTCGAGCTTTCTGTCGGCTTACATCCTCGGCGGTTCCGGTTCTTTTGCCACCGCCCCTTGGGTGCAAGCGCCAAGCAGCGGCGGCGCACCCAATGCCGGTGACCCCTACTACGGCGGTGCCGCGGCACAGCCAACCGTCACGGCCAATGGGTCTGGCGGTCAGGGGGGCAACGGTCGCGTGGTGGTGCAATGGAATTCACCACTGGTCAAGATGGTCAAGACAACGACGCCCGGCAGCACGGGCACCAACGTCTTCAATTTCACCCACACCGGCCTCACGACCACGGCCGGGGTCGCAGCTGGTACCACCGCCATCAGCGTCGTCGATGCCGCGACCGTAATCGGTGCGCAACGCATGGGCACCTTGAACACCAGCCAGAGCGTGGCCGAGTCGACCATTCCCGGCAGCTTTTTCGTGACCGGCATGGTTTGCAACGACGCCAATACGGCGATCACCGGCAACACCAATCCGGTTGCGCAAAGCGGGGTGGCGGACGTCACCAGCATCAGCATCCCGGCGGCCGCCATGCGCAACGGGGCGGACATCAGCTGTACTTTCGTCAACGCACAGCGCACCCTGACCAAGGCCTTCGCGACACCGTCGATCGTGCCGGGCGCCAGCACCACGCTGACGTTCACGTTGACCAATCCCGCCAACGGAGCGGCCACGACGGCAAGCTTTACCGACACCCTGCCGTCGAGCCTGCGTATTGCGGCCGCTCCGGCCATCGGGGGAACCTGCACCAACGCCAGTACGGCAACGGCCGCAGCGGCGGGCGGTACGGCCATCACGGTCACGAATGCGGCCGTTCCTGCGGGAACGAGCAGTTGCACGGTGACCGTCGCCGTGACCAATCTTGCAGGCGCCACCAACGCCAGTTGCACCACCAACCCCGCCGCATTCACCAATACCACTACCAACGTCACCGGTCTCTCGGCCAACTTCTTCAACGGCGTCACGGCCCAGTGCCTCATGGTGGCGCCTGCGCCCACTGTCAAGCTGGCCAAGACGACTACCAACGGCACGGGCAGCAACAGCTTTGGGTACACGTTGACCGGCCTGGGCAACACCAGCGACACCGTGGCGGTAACGGGCGCAGCGACGGTGGCCTCTGGTACCACGCAGGTCGGCTCCGTCGGCACGGCCGTCACGATGCAGGAGTCGAGCGTGCCCACGGGCTGGCCGACCAACCCGACCGGTGTGAGCTGCCTCGACGCCAATACCGCGGCCAGCGGCAACGTCACGACCAACCTGGCCACGCTGAGCGGCAACACCGCCAGCCTCCCTGCCACGGCCATGCGCGGCAGTGCAGTGATCACCTGCACCTTCACCAACACGGCCCGGCCCGATATGTCGGTGACGAAGTCCGACGGGGTGAGCAGCGTCATGTCGGGCGCGAGCACGGCCTATGTGGTCACCGTGACCAACAGCGGAGCGGTGGCGTCCACCGTCGCGCTGGTCGACCCGGTTGCAACGGGCTTGAACAAGACGATCGTCAGCTGCGGTGCCGTGCCAGGCGTATGCACCACACCGCCCTCGGTCGCAGCCTTGCAGGCCGGCTTCACCACGCCAAGCATTCCGGCTGGCGGCAGCTACCAGCTGACGGTCAACGCCACGGTCACGGCGGCCGTGGGCGCCTCGGTCAGCAACGTCGCCACTGCCACGGTGGCGACCAGTACCGGCACCAGCTGTGCGGCAGCCGGCGGCACATTCAACGCCGGCACCGGCGCGTGCTCGGCCACGGACACCGACGTCGTGGCGGCCGCGCCAACGGTCACGCTGGCCAAGAACTCGGTCGGCGGCACCGGCTCGTTCGCCTTCACCCTGGTCGGCGTCAGCAATACCAGCGACAGCATCACGACCGTGACGTCAGGCGCCACGGCGACCTCCGCCGCCAACCACACCGGCACGGTGGGCGCAGCGTCAAGCGCCACTGAAACAGCCGTTGCGGGCTACACCACCAGCACCAGCTGCTTGGACGGCAACAGCGCCGTTACCGGCAACACGGTAGCAATCAGTTCGACCAACACGACCGCGACGATTCCCGCAGCCAACATGCGCGCCGGTGCGTCCTATACCTGTACCTTCACCAACACCGCATCGCCCAGCCCCCGGGTGCAGATCGTCAAGACGACGGTGAGCGGCACGGGCAGCAACGTCTTCAGCTTTGCGCTCGGCGGACTGAGCCAGCCCGGCGACAGCATCACGGTGGTGGGCGCCGGCACGGCCAGCGGCGCGGCGACGATCACCGGCACGGCGGCCACGGCGGTGAGCATCGCGGAAACCCCGCCCGCCGGCTGGCCAGCCAACCCGGTCAGCGCCAGCTGCGTCGATTCGCAGACCGCCACGAGCGGCAACCCGAGCGGTCCGCTCGGTACGCTGTCCGGCAATGTGCTGAGCATTCCGGCGGCCAACATGGTCAACGGCGCGGTGTTCAGCTGCACCTTCATCAACGCCTTCGGCTTCAGCGTCACGGGCCGCGTCTTCACCGACAACGGCGTGGGCAGTGGGACGCCGAACGACGGGGTCATGAACGGCAGCGAAGCGGGCATGGCCGGCGTCAGCGTCAGGCTGACCAACTGTTCCGGCACGGTGTATGCGCAGGGTCTAACGAGCGGAAGTGGCAGCTACGCCTTGATCGTGCCCGGCAGCGTCGCAGCAGGGGCGCCACTGTGCGTGGAAGAAACCAACCCGGGCGTGCGCGTTTCCACCGGCGCTTCGGTCAGCACCACGGCCTTGCCCTCAGGCTTCGCCGTGACGGTCGGCGGCACCAGCTACACCTACGCGCGCACCGGCGCGCCGGACCGCATCGCCTTCGCATTCAACGGCGCCGGGCACAGCGGACTGAACTTCGGAGACGTCGACGCCAATACGTTTGCTGCCGATGGTGTCAAGACCGGTCTGCCCGGCAACACGGTGGTCTATGCCCACACCTTTACTGCGCGGACCGGCGGCGTGGTGAGTTTCTCGATTGCGTCGTCGGTGGCGACCCCGGCCCTCAATGGCTGGAACGAGAAGGTCCTTACCGATGTTGGTTGCACCGGTACGCTGCAAGCAGGCGCTGCGGTGTTGTACCCGCCAGCGGCGCCGATGACAGTGGTGGCAGGCCAGCAAGTCTGCATCGTGATGCAGGAGTTCATCCCGGCGACGGCGCAAAACGGCTACATCGATACCGTCACGGTGCAGGCAGGCTTCACCTTCACCAACGCCGCCCCAGCGCTGTCGGCCAGTTACCAGGTGACGGATGTAACCACGGTCAGCAGCGCCGCGCTCGATCTTAAAAAGGAAGTGCGCAACGTGACGCAGGCCGGCGTCTTCGGCATCAACAACCAGGCCAAGTCGGGCGAGACGCTGGAGTACCGCATCACCTACACCAACAACGCCGCCGCCCCGATCAGCACCCTGGCGATCAACGACACGACGCCGGCCTACTCGAGCTTCGTGAGCGCCCTGGCCGGTAGCACGCCGAGCACGCTGACGGCCTGCATGAAGACCACGCCAGCCAACCCGCTGCCCGCAGCGACCGTCACATGCCCGACAGCGCAAGCCACTGGCGGCACCGGCCCCCTCGATTGGAAGTTCACCGGCTCGCTGGCACCGGGCGGCACCGGCACCGTGCTGTTTCAGGTCAAGGTCAACTGAGGTCAGCGCGGTCGATGCCTTCCGGCCTTCAGCTGTGCCCTTGCAGCTTCGGGTTCTTCGCAAACAGATCAGCCGCCCAGTCGACGAAGGCACGTACCTTTGCGCTCAGGTGCCGGTTGGGCGGGTAGACCACATGCACCGGTAACGGCGGCACGGTCCAATCCGGCAGCACCCGCACCAGCTCGCCGCTCGCTAGATAGGGCTCGGCCACGTAAGTGATGCACTGCGAAATGCCGAAGCCGCCCAGCACCGCGCCGAGGTGCGCGTTGCCTTCGTTGACCGACACGCGGTACGGTCCGGTGAGCTCGACCAGCTCGTCGCCCTTCTGGAACTCGTGCGGGTAAAGGCGGCGCGTGCTCCCCGAAAAAAAGCCGACCAGCAAATGCCGCTTTTCGATGTCGTTCGGGTGCGTCGGCGTTCCGTAGCGCTTGATGTAGGCCGGTGATGCGACGGTGACCCAGGCCAGGTTGCCGATGCGGCGCGCGACCAGCGACTGGTCGGTCAGCTCGCCGCCTCGAATGACGCAATCGACGTTGTCGCTGATGAGGTCGACCGGGCGGTCGCTGACGCCCAGGTCCACCTGAATGTCCGGATACCGATCGAGAAACCCCTGCAGCGCCGGAAGGATGATGAGCCGCGCCACAGAGGTGCCGACGTCGATGCGCAGCCGCCCGGTCGGGTTGGCCTGGGCGTTGGTCATGCTCGCCTCGATGTCGTCGAAGTCGTTGAGCAGGCGCGCGGCGCGTTCGAAGTACGCAGCCCCGTCGGGCGTGACAGTGACGCGGCGCGTGGTGCGGTTCAGCAGCTTCACGCGCAGGTGCGCCTCCAACCCCTGGATCTGTTTGGTGACCGTGCCTTTGGGCAGGCCGAGGGAATCTGCGGCACGGGTGAACGTGCCGGCTTCTACAACGCGAACGAAAACCCGCATTGCCTGGATCTGGTCCATAGAGATGCTCCTGGCAGCGCGCGGCATGGCTTGCCGGCGAACTGAATTCTCACATGTGGATTTGCACTGATTGTTCTTCTAATGGAAACAGAGTAAGGATCAAGAGGCCCTTTTCTGACGCGCCCGGCGACTTATATTCAATCCATCGCTGGTTTCCTCCACTGACTCCGCAACTCCCACCTTCAGGTCCACCATGTCACCCCGTTCAATGTCCAAGTCTGCTGACGCCGCCGCTGCTGCCGTGACAGCGAACGCCGTCGACGTGGCCGACATCACGATCGCGTTGCCCGGCCGTGAGCCGGTGCAGGCCCGGACCTACGGCCTGAAGCAACGCGGTGTGACCTCGCCGCTGGTGCTGCACTTTCATGGCGGCACCTTCACCTGCGGCGGCCTCGACAGCGGGCGCATGGTCGCCGGGCTGCTGCAAGACGCGGGTGCGGTCGTCGTGTCGCTCGCCTATCCCTTGGCACCCAAGTTCCCGTTCCCCGAGCCGATCGAAGTCGCCTACGCGGTGCTCGAATGGCTGTACGGCCAGCGCGTCAAGCTGGCGGGCAAGGGCGCACCCGTGTTCCTGGCCGGTGAAGAAGCCGGCGGCAACCTGGCCGCCGCCGTGGCATTGATCGCACGTGACCGCGGCCATCCGCCGCTGGCAGGGCAAATCCTGCTGTCGCCGATGCTCGACCCGTGCGCCGGTACCGCATCGCTGCGTGAAACCACCGGTGACGCGACGCAGTGCAAGTGGGCCGCAGGCTGGCAGCAATTTTTGAGCAGCCCGAAAGATGCGGTGCATCCGTATGCGGTTCCCAGCGCATCGATGCGGCTCGGCCAGATCGCGCCGACGCTGGTGCTGGTCGGCGACGACGATCCGATGCGCGACGAGGCGCTGACCTTTGCGCGGCGCCTGCGCGAAGCCGGCAACCCGGTCACGAGCAGCGTGCTGCCCTCGGCGACCAACTGGCCCGATGCGTTGTCGGACCCGGCGGCTGGGGAGTGCGTTTGCAGCGTCACCGTGAAGCAGCACTTTCGCGAGTTTTTCAGTGCTTCAGCGCCGCACTTGACCGAGCCTGCCAAGCCGCAGGCCTCTAAGACCGGCTGACGCCGGTTCCCACTTCCCGCTTTTTTCGGTAACCGGCAACCCCGGTCGCCGATGCGCTTCCCGGGTCCAGAGCACCGGGTGGCTACGCCTTTTTTCAAAATTTTCCGAAGTCATTAAGAGGACGAATTCATCATGTCTAAAACCGAACTTTCTTCGCTGGCCCGAAAGGGTCTCTGGCCGACCGTCACCGGCCTGACCGCATTGCTCGCCATCGCCGCGGCGGCATTGGGTTTGCCGTATCTCAAGGCCGAGGCCGGCAACGTGCCGGTGGCCGTCGTGCCGCAGGGCATTCCGGTGTCGGTCGCTGCCGTGACCGAAAGCGACGTGGCTGGCTGGAACGAGTTCTCGGGCCGGCTTGAAGCGGTCGAACGCGTCGATGTGCGCTCGCGTGTCGCGGGTGCCGTGCAAGCCTCGCACTTCCGAGAAGGCGCGCTGGTGAAGGCGGGCGATCTGCTCATCACCATCGACCCCGCGCCGTATGCAGCCGACGTCGAGCGTGCGGCGGCGCAAGTCGCAGCGGCGCAGGCCCGCGTATCGCAGGCTGCCAGCGAGCAGGCCCGCGCCAAACGCCTGTGGGAAGAACAAGCCATCGCGCAACGTGAGTTCGAAGAGCGTGCCAACACCCGCAATGAAGCCGATGCCAACCTGCGCGCGGCGCAAGCCTCGCTGCAGACCGCCAAGCTGAGCCTGGGCTACACGCAAGTGCGCGCGCCGGTGTCGGGTCGCATCGGCAAGCTCGAAGTGACCGTCGGAAATCTGGTGGCCGCCGGCCCTGGTGCGCCGGTGCTCACCACGCTGGTGTCGGTCAGCCCGATCTATGCAAGCTTCGACGCCGATGAAGGCGTGATCGTGCGCGCGCTCAAAGACGTCGCTACCGCTGGCAGCAGCGCGCGCGGGTCGATCGAGAAAATTCCGGTGGAGATGGGCACGGCGGCCAGCGACGGCACGCCGTGGCTCGGCAAGCTGCAACTCATCGACAACCAGGTCGATGCCAAGAGCGGCACGGTGCGCGTGCGTGCTGCCTTCGACAACGCCGACGGCGCGTTGATGCCGGGCCAGTTCGCCCGCATCCGGATGGGTCAGGCGCGCACCGACAAGGCGATGCTGGTGAGCGAGCGCGCCATCGGCACCGACCAGAGCAAGAAGTTCGTGATGGTGATCGGCGCCGACAACAAGGCCGAGTACCGCGAAGTGACGCTGGGCGCGTCGAACAACGGCCTGCGCGTCGTGAGCAAGGGCCTGAAGCCCGGCGAACGCGTGGTTGTCAACGGTCTCCAGCACATTCGCCCCGGCGCGTTGGTGACGCCGCAGATCGTGACGATGGACGCCAAGAACGAAGCGCCTTCGCAGGCCAAGCCTGAGCGTGTCGCACAGGCTGAAAAGTCCTGATCCAGGACGGAGGAGAAGCATCATGAATCTATCGAAGTTCTTTATCGATCGACCGATCTTCGCCGGCGTTCTGTCGGTGTTGATGGTCATCGCCGGGCTGATCGCGCTACGCGGTCTGCCCATCTCCGAATACCCTGAAGTCGCGCCACCGTCGGTGGTGGTGCGCGCACAGTATCCAGGTGCCAATCCGAAGGTGATTGCTGAAACCGTGGCCACGCCGCTCGAGGAATCGATCAACGGCGTCGAAGGCATGCTCTACATGGGCAGCCAGGCGACAACCGATGGCGTGATGACGCTGACGGTCACCTTCAAGCTCGGCACCGACCCGGACAAGGCACAGCAACTGGTGCAGAACCGCGTCTCGCAAGCCGAACCGAGGTTGCCCGAAGAAGTGCGCCGACTCGGCATCACCACGATCAAGAGTGCGCCTGATCTGACGATGGTGGTTCACCTCGTCTCGCCCAACAACCGCTACGACATCAACTACCTGCGCAACTACGCGGTGCTGAACGTCAAAGACCGGCTGGCCCGCATCGACGGCGTCGGCCAGGTGCAGATCTTCGGTGGTGGGGAGTACTCCATGCGCGTCTGGCTCGACCCGCAGAAGGTGGCGCAGCGCAACCTGTCGGCCAGCGACGTGGTGGCCGCCATCCGCAGCCAGAACATCCAGGCCGCAGCCGGTGTGGTCGGCGCATCGCCGGGGCTTTCGGGCGTCGACATGCAGTTGTCGATCAACGCTCAAGGCCGCCTGCAAAGCGAAGAAGAGTTCGGCGACATCATCGTGAAGAGCGGTGCCGATGGCGCCGTGACCCGCCTGCGCGACATCGGTCGCCTTGAAATGGGCGCCGCCGACTACTCGCTGCGTTCTCTGCTCAACAACGACGCCGCGGTCGGCATGGGCGTGTTCCAGGCGCCGGGTTCCAACGCGCTCGACATTTCGTCCAACGTGCGCAAGACGATGGACGATATCGCCAAGGCGATGCCCGAAGGTGTCGAGTACCGCATCGCCTACGACCCGACGCAGTTTGTGCGGGCCTCGATCGAATCGGTCATCCACACGTTGCTCGAAGCCATCGCGCTGGTGGTGCTGGTGGTGATCCTGTTCCTGCAGACCTGGCGTGCATCGATCATCCCGTTGCTGGCGGTGCCGGTGTCGGTCATCGGCACCTTCGCCGTGCTGCATGTGCTGGGCTTCTCGATCAACGCGCTGAGCCTTTTCGGGCTGGTGCTGGCGATCGGCATCGTGGTCGACGACGCCATCGTGGTGGTGGAAAACGTCGAGCGAAACATCGAGGCAGGACTGAGTCCGCGCGAGGCGACGTACAAGGCGATGCGCGAAGTGTCGGGGCCCATCATCGCCATCGCGCTGGTGCTGGTCGCGGTGTTCGTGCCGCTGGCTTTCATCAGCGGCTTGACGGGCCAGTTCTATCGCCAGTTCGCGGTGACCATCGCGATCTCGACGGTGATCTCCGCCATCAACTCGCTGACGCTGTCTCCGGCGCTCGCAGCACTGCTGCTGCGCGGCCACGACCAGCCGAAGGACGCGCTGACGCGCGGCATGGACCGCTACCTCGGCTGGTTGTTCCGCGGCTTCAACAAGCTGTTCCATCGTGGCTCCGAGGCTTACAGCGGTGGCGTCAAAGGCGTGATCTCACGTAAGACGATCATGCTGGTGATCTACCTCGCGCTGATCGGCGTGACCTTCGGCCTGTTTAAGGCGGTGCCGAGCGGTTTCGTGCCGGCGCAAGACAAGCAGTACCTGATCGGTTTCGCGCAACTGCCAGACGGGGCCACGCTCGATCGCACCGAAGACGTGATCCATCGCATGGGCGACATCGTCAAGAAGAATCCGAACGTGGAAGACGCGATCGCGTTCCCGGGCCTGTCGATCAACGGTTTCACCAACAGCTCGAACTCGGGCGTGGTGTTCGTCACGCTGAAGCCTTTCGACCAACGCAAGCGCGTCGATCAGAGCGGCGGCGCGGTCGCGGGCCAGCTCAACCAGCAGTTCGCCGGCATCCAGGACGCCTTCATCGTGATGTTCCCGCCGCCGCCGGTGGCAGGTCTTGGCACCACGGGCGGCTTCAAGATGCAGATCGAAGACCGTGCCTCGCTCGGCTACGACGAGATGGACAAGGCCGTGAAGGCGTTCATGGGCAAGGCCTCGCAAGCACCTGAACTGGCCGGCATGTTCACCAGCTGGCAGGTCAATGTGCCGCAGCTCTACGCGGACATCGACCGCACCAAGGCTCGCCAGCTCGGCGTGCCGGTGACGGACATCTTCGACACCATGCAGATCTACCTCGGCAGCCTGTACGCGAACGACTTCAACAAGTTCGGCCGTACTTACAGCGTGCGGGTGCAGGCCGACGCGCCGTACCGTGCGCGTGCCGAAGACGTGGGTCTGTTGAAAGTGCGCTCCAACTCGGGCGAGATGGTGCCGTTGTCGGCGTTGATGAGGGTCAACTCGAGCTTCGGGCCCGAGCGCGCCATGCGCTACAACGGCTACCTTGCTGCAGACGTCAACGGCGGACCGGCGCCCGGCTATTCGTCGGGCCAGGCGCAAGACACCGTCGCGCGCATAGCGGCCGAGACGCTGCCCAAGGGCATCAGCTTCGAGTGGACCGAGCTGACGTACCAGGAGATCCTGGCCGGCAACTCTGCGTTCCTCGTGTTCCCGCTGTCGATCCTGCTGGTGTTCCTGGTGCTCGCCGCGCAATACGAAAGCCTGACGCTGCCGATCGCGATCATCCTGATCGTGCCGATGGGCCTGCTCGCCGCGATGACGGGCGTCTGGATATCGGGGGGTGACAACAACGTCTTCACGCAGATCGGGCTGATCGTGCTGGTCGGGTTGAGCGCCAAGAACGCCATCCTGATCGTGGAGTTCGCACGCGAGCTTGAGTTTGCAGGGCGCACTCCGATCCAGGCCGCCATAGAGGCCAGCCGGCTGCGGTTGCGCCCGATTCTGATGACGTCGCTGGCCTTCGTCATGGGTGTGCTGCCGCTGGTTCTGTCGACCGGCGCCGGCTCCGAAATGCGCAAGGCGATGGGCGTGGCGGTGTTCGCCGGAATGATCGGCGTGACGGCTTTCGGCCTGTTCCTGACGCCTGTCTTCTACGTGGTGCTGCGCCGGCTGGCGGGCAACAGGCCGTTGACGCAGCACGGCGAAGGAACGATGTCGCCGTCGCCTTCACCTTCACAGGCACCGCCCGCAGTGCTTGGTGGTGGAGGCAGCCTGCATGCGCAGCCTGCTGCGCCGCATCGGTCGCACGAATAAGGGCCGCGTTACTGCGACCAGAAGGAGATTCATCATGACAAGCAATTTCTCGTATTTCGCTCGCCCGCTGCGCACCGCGCTACTGCCACTCGTGGCTGCATTGGTGCTCGCGGGCTGCGCGTCGACCGGTGAAGTGTCGACCGGCATCACGACGCCGGTGCAGTTCAAGGAACAGACCGCCAAGGGCGCCGCTGCGGTGACAACCAACGCAGCGCCTGCGCAGGCCGCAGGCAACTGGTGGGTCGCGTTCAACGACCCGGTGCTCGACGAGCTCGTCGAGCGCGCCGCCGTCAACAACACCAGCGTGCAGCAAGCGGCTGCGCGGCTCGGTGAGGCACGCGCACTGGCACGCACCGTCGATGCAGATCGCTCGGTGCAGGTCGGCCTGGGTGCCGGTGCGAGCCGACAAGCCGGCATCGATCGCAACCTGAGCAACAAGCCTTCCACGCTGTTGAATGCCGGGGCCAGCGTGTCGTATGAAGTCGATCTGTTCGGCAAGCTGTCGGGCGCCAGCAACGCGGCGTCGCTCGATGCGCAGTCACGCGAGGCGCTGCTGCAAAGCGCACGTTTGCTGGTGCAAGCCGAGACGGCGCAGACCTATCTGTCGGTGCGTGCGCTCGATGCCGAACGTGCTCTGGTGCGCGAGCAGGTGGATGCCTATGCCGACACGCTGCGACTCACCGAGCGGCGCTTCAAGGCCGGCGACCTGGCCGAACTCGATGTCGCCCGCGTGCAGACCGAAGTGGCAGCAACCGAGTCCGATGCGCTGGCGCTCGACCGCCAACGCGCATTGCTCGAACACGCGCTGGCGGTGCTCACCGGCGACGTCGCCTCCAACTTCGCCATGCACAGTGGCGAGTGGTCGACAGCGTTGCCGGCGATCCCAGTCGGCTTGCCGTCGACCGTGCTCGAACGGCGCCCAGACATCGCGGCGGCGCAGCGCAGCATGGAAGCCGCACAGGCTCGCCTCGGCGTCGCCAAGACTGCATGGTTCCCGACCATCGCGCTGACCGGCGGTGGCGGCTATGCCTCTTCTGATTTGAGCGATCTCTTCAAGTGGTCGGCGCGCTCGTGGGGCATCGGCGCGTTGCTGTCGTTGCCGCTGCTCGACGGCGGTCGCCGCGAGGCCGGCGTGCTGGGCGCATCGGCGCAACTCGACGGTGCACTGGCGAGCTACCGCGAGCAGGTGCTCGTGGCCTTTCGCGAGGTCGAAGACCAACTCGCGTCGCTGCGCCTGTTGCAGGAGCAATCGGACGTGCAGGCGAGGGCGGTAGCTTCGTCGCGCCGCGCGACGGTGCTGTCCGACTCGCGCTACCGCAATGGCTACGTGAGCCAGCTCGACCTGCTCGACGCGCGGCGCAGCGAGTTGCGCAATCGGCGGCTCGCTCTGCAAGTGAAGGCGGCGCAGTACCAGGCGACGGTGGGGCTGATCAAGGCGTTGGGTGGGGGGTGGGATGTGCCGGCGGTGGTGGCCGCGAACGCGACCGTGAAAGGATAGGCATAGGCCTTTTCGGGTCTTGCCTTCACCGTTGCAAGGCATACAGTCTTTCCGACGGATTACACGGAGGACCGCATGGACCACGACCCTTTTGCCGAACTCAAAAAACGCCAGCGAGAGATGTGGGCGTCGTTCGGGCCAACCGCGACCAGCACCACGCCGGTGGCAGCGCACCTCGTCAAATTCGCGGCCATCGCCCCTGGCGAGGAGGTGCTGGATGTCGCCACCGGCACCGGTGTTGCAGCCATCACCGCGGCACGCGCGGGTGCGCGCGTCAAGGCGCTCGACCTGACGCCTGAACTGCTCGCACAGGCGCATGAAAACGCACGCATCGCTGGCCACGAAGAGATCGAATGGACCGAGGGGGACGCGGAGCAGTTGCCCTATGCGGACGCAAGCTTCGATGTCGTGCTGAGCCAGTTCGGCCACATGTTCGCGCCACGGCCCGAGGTCGCTATCGCCGAGATGCGTCGCGTGCTGAAGCCTGGCGGCCGCATCGCCTTCGCGACCTGGCCGCCGGAGCACATGGTGGGCCGCATGTTCGCGTTCGTCGGACGCAATTCGCCGCCGCAGCCCTCGGGTTCAGCGCCGCCGCCGCAATGGGGCAATCTGGCGGTGATCGCCGAGCGCCTCGGTGCTCGCTTCGATGCGCCTTTCTTCGAGCGAGGCGTCATGGCGTATCCGGCACTCAGCCTGTCGCACTACCGGCTTTCGATGGAGCGCACGATCGGGCCGTTGCAGAAGCTGATCGAGCGGCTTGCCGGCGAGCCGGAAAAGCTTGCTTCGGTTCGGCTTGAGTTCGATGCCATGGCAGAGCCGTACTACGACGAAAACATCGTGCATCAAGACTACGTGTTGACGCGGGCTCGCGCGATCTAGCGGAAAAGTCGGTCAGTGTCCTTCGACTGCGAACACGATGTCGGCGAACCCCGGCACGGTCGCTTCCCGGTTCCAGTCGCGCTGTAGTTCGCAGATGAGCTGGACCCAACTCGTCGGCTGGGCTCCCGCCTGTAGCAGGCGCTGAAGCCCGGCACGGTGCGCCTCCTCAGAGGTGCCTCCCACCGCGTCCACGACCGGGTAGACCTCGAATCCTGCTTTCATCGCGTCGAGCGCCGGAAACACAAGGCAGACCTCGGTCCACAGCGCCACCATGATGAGCTTCTTGCGTCCGGTCGCCTTGACCGCGGCAACGAACTCTTCGTCTTCCCACGCATTGATCGATGTGCGGTCGATCGCCCGAACATCGCCCAGCACTTCCATGATCTGATGAATCGTCGGTTGGTTACGGCCAGTCTCTACGTTGACCGTCGACAACACGATTGGCAGGCCATACAGCTTGGCGGTACGCGCCACCGCGGTGACGTTGGCGACGAGCATGCGGCGATCCATCGAGGTGATGGAGCCGACCTGCACCGGCTGGAAGTCGATGATCACGAGTGAAGCGTTTTGCGGGGTCAGCATCTGGTCTGTCAACGGGTCGCGGATTGTCTTAGGAGAGGTCATGGCTAACTCCTGGTGGTTGGGTTGCGTTTGGAAGGGGTGAGATCCGGGTTATTGAAGAAAGCCGAGGATCGCAGCAACGGTTGCCTCGGGTTGCTCCTCCATCAGCCAATGCCCGGAAGCCGGGATGACGACGCCCTGCACGTTGGTCGCGGCAAAGCGGACCACGCTCGCCATCGTCGTGCCGAATGATTTTTCGCCGCCGATGGCAAGCACCGGCATGGTCAGCGGACCTTTGGCGAGGTACACCTTGTTGTCGATCGCGTCCTGGTCGAAGGCGTGGAACTGCTCGAACCCGGAGTGCATCGCGCCCGGCCGGGCATAGAGCTTTGCGTAATGGCGTCTCGAAGCTTCATCGAACTTCTTCGGGTCGGCGGAGAAGTCGTTCCAGAACCGGTCCAGATAGATGCGCTCGCGGCCTTTGACCAACCGCTCCATGTCGGGACCGCCGAAGCGGAAATGCCAGAGCAGCGGGTTCTTCAGGATCTCGTCCCACGGCCCGATGCCCGGGACAGGTGCGTCCATCAGTACCAGCCGGGTCACACGCTCGGGATGCTCGGCCACGAAGGCATAGGCCACCATGTTGCCGATGTCATGACCGACCACGTCCACCTTGCCCACCTTGAGTACGTCGAGCACGCCCGCAATGTCCTGCCCCTGTGTCTTCTTGTCGTAGCCGCCGGGCGGATGGTCCGACAGGCCCATGCCGCGCAGGTCGGGCACGATCACCGTGTGGTCGCGCACCAGTCGCGCCGCCAGCGGCTCCCACATGTCGCCGGTTTCACCATAGCCGTGGAGCAGCACGACTGCGGGGCCGGTACCGCCTGTCCGCACATGCAGCGTGGCACCGTTGGTGGTGATGCGTTGGTTGTGGAAGCTCGCCGGAAAGGGTTTGACGTCAGCCTTTGCATGAGAGACCAGCACGGTCGCGGCGAAGGCAACGGCGAAGAGAAAGAAGACTTTGCGCATGTGGATTTCCTTCGGGGGTTGTCGGCCCCTGCAACGGGAGACCGGTGCAGGAAGTCTCTGTCGCACATGGCCTGGGCGCCAGACACGCACGAATGGATTTCAATCCCGTCCGCGGGACTGCAGCGGTCTCCATCGAAAGAACGAGAGGCGATGGACGCCAGCGCGCGACGTCGTCAGATTTCGACGATGCCCCTGCGACCGGCGGTGGCGACTGCCTCGGTACGGCTCAGCACGTTGAGCTTCGCGAAGATGCCGCGCATGTGCGACTTCACGGTCGTCTCGGAGATGGACAAGGCGGAGCCGATCTCCTTGTTGCTCTTGCCGCGCGCGAGCATGGTCAACACATCCAGCTCGCGCCGTGTAAGGGGCTCGTCGCTGAGCCCCGCGGCGAGCTTGGCGACCAGCGCGGGAGGAATGCAGGTTTCGCCCGCGTGCACACGACGGATGAAACTCAGCAAGTCCTCGCGTGGAGCATCCTTCAACAGGTAGCCCCTGGCACCGGCCTTGATGGCGCGAGAGATCTCGTTGTCGGTATCGAATGTGGTCAGCACCAGAATGCGCGCATTCGCGTCGCCACGGCGTATCTCGTCGATGGCGCCCACCCCGTCGAGGTGAGGCATGCGCAAGTCGAGCAGCGTGACATCGGGCCGGTGCTCGCGCCACAGCTGGACGGCGGTCTCGCCGTTCGCAGCTTCGGCGACGACGGTCATGTCGGCCTGTCGGCCGATGATCGCCGCCAGGCCTTCACGCACAGTCACATGGTCATCGGCGATGAGGACCCGGATCGTGTTCATCGGGAGCCCTGCGGTTTGGAATCCAGTGGCACCGAGATCGAATAGTGAGTGCCTTGTCCGAGGCGACTCTTGAGCGAAAGCCGGCCCCGCATGGTTGCCACACGCTCGTGAACGCCCAAGAGGCCGAAGCCGTCGAATTTGCCGTCAGGATCGAAGCCGCAGCCGTTATCACGCAGATCGAGTTGGACTTCGGACGACTTGAAGGCAATGCGGGCATTGAAGTCGCTCGCGTGTGAATGCCGCAGTACGTTGGTGAGCACCTCCTTGACGGCGCGCAGCAAGTTGTCTTCCCATTCGGAAGGCAGCTTGGCCGGCGTTCCTTCCAGTGCGAAAGCTGCGTTCACCGTCGTGCCGGCAGTCATCTTGCGGATCAGTGCTTCGAGCGCGTCGCACAGATTCCCGTCGTCGAGCTCGATCGGGCGCAGCGCGCGCACCGATCGGCGGGCCTCGGTGAGGCTCTCGCGAGCCATGCCGCTCGCCCGGGCGATGTGCGTGTCGGTCTCCACCATCAGACCGCGGGCCTGTGCATCGGCCGCCGCTTCCAGCTGAACGATGACGCCGGTCAGGCCCTGTGCCAGCGTGTCGTGGATGTCCCGCGCCATCCTGTTGCGCTCTGCGATCACCGCGGCCTCGCGGCTTTGTGCCGACAGCTTCGTCAGTTGCATGGACAGCATCGCCTGGTTGACCAGCGCCTGCGCCAGTTCGATCTCCTGTGCCCCGAAGCTGCGCCGGCTGGTGAACCGGATGCCCACCGCGCCGTCGACCCGACTTCCGATCGACATGGGGATCACCAGGATCGTGACCACGCCGAGCTCGATGAGCCGCGCTCGCCAGGGGAAGTCGCGCAGTTCACGGATGTCTTCCATGATCCCCGGGCTGCCGGTACGAAGCACTGCAGACCAGGGCATTGCGTCGTCGACGGGCAGCGTCAGGCTGGCGGTTGTCAGTGAAGGATCGGAAGACGTGAAGAGCCTGCCCTTTTCGTAGGAAGATTCAAAACGCACCTGCCCGTCAGGCTCGTTCTTGCGCCATACGCCGCAGCTGTGTGCGCCCAATTGCATGGTGATCGTGGACAGCACGTGTTCCAGCAGCCGCTCCGGATCAGCCTCCGTTGCCAGCGCCTCGATCGTCGTTGTCAGCGCGTCGACCTGGCCGCGTGCGAGTCGCTCCGACGCTGCGAGCGCCTCTTCCGACCGCTTGCGGTCGGTGATGTCCATCACCACGCCGAGCATCCGCGCAGCGCGCCCATTGGCCGTCGTGCGATAGATGTTGCCCTTGGCGACGAGCCAGTGGATGCTGCCGTCTGCCCAGACCACGCGGAATTCCGCACTCCAGTCGCGTAGTGCCGCCACAGCCTCGCGCATCGTGCTCTCCACGCTCTCGCGATCCTGTTCGTGGACGTGCTTGAAAAACGTGTCTGCGCCCCATTCGATATCTGGCACCGGTTGGGTATAGCCGAAACAACGATCGTGCCGCAGGGACCGTCGCGATGTGTTGCGAACAAGGTCCAGGTCCCAATCCCCTACCTGTCCCGACTCCAGCGAGAACTCGAGTGCAGCCTTGGTCTGCTCGATCAGCACGCGATGTGTGATGTCGACCAGCATCGTGCGCGTGTAGAGCCCATTCGGCGCGGGCCGGGAAGACCATTCGACCCATATCGGACGACCGTCGTCCTTGCGTCTGAGTTCCAGCACGATGCCCGAAACCTGCCCGCCTTCGCGGATGGATGCGAACGCGTTGTCCAGTTCCTGCTGGCTCTCAAGCGTGTCAGCGATCAGTGATCTTCCGTAGGTGCTCGTCACTTCCGCGGGCTCGACGCCAAGCAACGATCTGGCCGCGCGATTGGCGCGGATAAAGCGCGAGTCCATCGCCTCATGCACATACGGAATGGGAGCCTCCTCGAACAGGTCCGTGAAGTCATCGTGCCCGTCCTCAAGGCGGACGGATGTTGCTGTGCCTTTCGTCGAAATGGGTCGGAGGTTCATGGTTCGAGAGCGAGCAGCTCCAAGGGTCGATTCGTCGAATGATGTCCTCATGCGCGGTCCGTGTCACATGGAGGCCGCATTAATCGACGTGTCTAGTTCGTACGAAGGAGAGCCGATTCGTTCGGTCTGACGGTGCGCTGCGGCGACCCGATGCTGCGGTCGCACTGCACTTGCGTCGTGACCGCTGACGTCGTGACCTTGCAATCGGCTTTCAATGTTCGTCGCCTTTTGCGAAATAGATTTCTTCGCACGTCAACAGGCCATTTTCGATCGACGTTGTAAGCGCATGAGACCGCTCGGTTTCATGCAACCTTTCAGGACTTCCAATGTTCAATCGCACTACGTTCGCCTTCGCTGTGGTCGCCTTCGGCGCTGCCACCTTCACTGTCGGCGCGATGGCAGAGACACCGTGGCAGCACGCACACCCGCGCCGTACCGAAGTCAACGCGCGCCTGAATCACCAGGACCGGCGCATCCACAACGAAGTGAAAAGTGGCGAGATCAGCAAGGGCCAAGCAGCCACGCTGCACAAAGAAGATCGGCAGATTCGCCGCGAAGAACATGCCATGGCGCGGCAGGATGGCGGCCACATCACGAAGCTGGACCAACGTACCCTGAACCAGCAAGAGAACGGCGTCAGCGCCCAGATCGGCAAGTGAGTCGAGAGGTGCCCGGCAGACCGGGCACCCGACCTCAAAGGCGCGTCCTTCCATGACGTAGCCCTTTGGCTTCCAAGGCCCAACCGCTGCTTTCCGAGTGCCACGTTCTCATGAAAAAAAACATCGTCTCGCCGTCCATCTGTGTGGCTGCCATGTGCCTCGCGACCCTGGTCGCCGGCTGCGTCGCGCCGCCTGCGCCACCGCCGCGCTACGTCGTCGTTCGGCCGCCGCCGGTCTACATGAGTCCGCTTCCACCGGCTGCAGTGGCCTATTCGTCGCCTGTGGTGACGCCAGTGATCAGCGTCTACATCGACCCTCCGATGGTGCAGCCGGAACCGATCGCCGTCAGCTGGGCGCCGCCGGCAATGCTGGTCGAAGTGCCCCCGCTTTCGCCGTTTCCGATGGCGGTGTGGACCGGCGGTTACTGGGATTGGCACGACCGTTGGGTCTGGTCTGCCGGGCGCTGGATGGCACCGCCGCAATTGGGCTATGGCTGGGTCCAGCCGTACTACGAGCATCGCGACAACGCGGTCCTGTTTGTTTCCGGCTATTGGTCGGCCCCGGGATTGCGGTTCGTGCCGCCGCCGCTCGGGATTTCGATTGCCTTCGCCGCTCTCGGGGTGGGCGTCGTCGCGGGGCTACCTCCAATCGGTCCACAGGGCGTGTTCGTGCCGCCGCCGCCCGGTTCGAGGCCGGGCCTCATCGTGCCCGCGCCCATCGGTACGCCGCCGGCCGTGGTGACGAGCGCACCGCCGGTCACCAACGTCGGCATGCGGATTCAAAACACGACGATCAACAACAACAACGTCACCAATAACGTGACAAACAACGTGACGAACACGACCAACGTGACGAACGTTGCCAACACACGCAATTACATGGTGACGGCGCCGGCCGCTGCCACTGCAAGCGGAAAACCGTTTGAAGCGGCAGTGCCGGCGGCTGCGCATCTCGCGGCTGCACTGCCGCCGGTGATGCGCCTCGAAGCGCCGGTTCCGGTGAGCACGAAACCGGTTGCCGCCTTCATGTCCGGCCGGACACCCGTCGCCCTGCCCGCAGCGCAGGTGGTTCGGCCTGCACCTGCCATCGGCACACCATCGGCACCGTCGGCACCGTCGGCACCGTCGGCAGCATCCTTGCAGCGGCCGGAACCGGAGCATCGGCAAGCGGGCGCGAGTCCAGCGGCGTTGCCGGAGGCTCAACGTATGTCGCGCGTCAGCGACGGGCGGATCGAAGCCGCCAAGCAGACCAATGTCCAGCAGGCAGCCCAGCATGCGCAGCGCCCGCCCGAGCGGTTTGCCGGACACGCGCAACCGCCCCAAAGGCAAGCCGTCCGGCCATCGCCAGGAAGCCATCCAGGCGAGCGGCCGAAGCCGGAACACAAGAAAGAGTGAGCCGCAAGGGGCGCTCGGTGCGGGTACCGCAGCGCGCCACAATCGAGGGTATGAACGCCTCGTTTTACGCCTTGTCTTCCACCTCGTTTTCGAGCCCGTGACCGCACGCTGCGTCATGGTGCTCGGCACCACCAGCGGTGCCGGCAAGAGCTGGCTCGCCACCGCGTTGTGCCGCTGGTATGCGCGGCAAGGGCTCAAGGTCGCGCCGTTCAAGGCGCAGAACATGAGCAACAACGCTCGCGTCGTGGGCGCCACGGCCGGCAACCAGGGCGGCGAAATCGGCAGCGCGCAATACTTTCAGGCACTGGCCGCCCGCGCGATGCCCGAGGTTCGCATGAACCCCTTGCTGCTCAAGCCCGAGCGCGACACGCACAGCCAGGTCGTGCTGATGGGGCAGGTGAGCGAAGCGCTGTCGGCCTTGCCGTGGCGCGGCCGTAGCGAGCGCGTGTGGCCGACCATCGTGCAGGCGCTCGACGCACTGCGTGCCGAAAACGAGGTGGTCGTGATCGAAGGCGCCGGCTCGCCAGCCGAGATCAACCTGATGGCATCGGACATCGTCAACCTGCGCGTGGCGCGCCACGCGAACGCGCGCTGCCTGCTGGTGACGGACATCGATCGCGGCGGCGCTTTCGCGCATCTGTACGGCACCTGGGCTTTGATGCCGGAGGCGGACCGGGCATTGCTGAGCGGCTTCGTGCTGAACAAATTTCGCGGCGATGCGTTGTTGCTTTCGCCAGCGCCGGAGCAGCTGCAGGAACTGACGGGTGTACCGACCGTGGCGACGTTGCCGATGTGGTGGTCGCATGGCTTGCCGGAAGAAGATGGCGTGTTCGATACGGCGGAGTTCGGCGCAGGCAAGACGGTTGCGGTTGTCGCTTACCCACGCATCAGCAACCTCGACGAATTCCAGCCGCTGAAGAACGTGCCGGGCATTCGACTGCGGTGGGCACGCACGCCCAGCCAACTGGCCGACGCCGACTGGATCGTGCTGCCGGGTTCAAAGCACACGAGCGGCGACCTGGCCTGGCTGCGTTCACAGGGGCTCGACCGCGCGATCGCCGCGCATGCAGCGCGTGGTGGTGCCGTGCTCGGAATCTGCGGCGGCCTGCAGATGCTCGGTGAGGCGCTGATCGACACGCATGGCATCGACGGCAACGCAGCTGGCCTGGGCTTGCTGCCGCTGGTCACTGTGTTCGATCCCGACAAGACCGTGCGGCATCGGGATGCGTGTTTTGGTGCGGTCGGTGGGGCGTGGGCCGCGCTGTCCGGCGTGGCGATGCACGGCTACGAGATTCACCACGGCCGTACTGCCGAGCACAGCGCCATGGCGGCAGCCGGCGACCACGCATTGCCGGTGATGAACGACGGCTTGGCGTGGCAGAACGGCGCGGGCAATGTGCTGGGTATCTACCTGCACGGCATGTTCGAAGACCCGGCCGTGCTGCATGCGCTGTTCGGTGCGACGGTGCCGACGCTGGACTCGGTGTTCGACGGACTGGCCGACTACATCGACACGCATTTCGATGCGGGCGTCCTGCGCTCGCTGATCGACTGATTGAACTTGAACTTGAACTTGAATCGAACTGAACCCGAATGAACATCCCGGACATCGTCGACCTGCATGACACCGCACTCACTGCACGCCTGCAGCACCTCATCGACAACAAGACCAAGCCCGTCGGCGCGCTAGGCCAACTGGAAGCGCTGGCCATTCGCCTGGGCACCATCCTCGGCAGTGAGTCGCCGACGTTGCAGCATCCACAACTGCTGGTCTGCGCCGGTGACCACGGGCTGGCGGCACGCGGCGTGTCGGCCTATCCGAGCGACGTCACTTGGCAGATGGTGCAGAACTTTCTGGGCGGCGGCGCGGCGGTGAGCGTGCTCGCGCGCCAGCACGGACTGGCGCTGACGGTGGTCGATTGCGGCGTACGGCACGAATTCACTCCGATGCCGGGCCTGGTCGTTCGCAAGATCGCTGCGGGTACGGCCGACGCTTCGATCGGCCCGGCGATGACACCGTCGCAATGCGCAGACGCCATCGCCAACGGCCGCGACGTGGTGCGCGCGTTGCCCGGCAACGCGCTGCTGCTCGGCGAGATGGGCATCGGCAACACTTCCGCTGCGTCGATGTTGCTGTCACGGCTGGCCGGCCTGTCGCTCGACGATTGCGTCGGCATCGGAACGGGACTCGATGCTGCAGGGCTGGCGCGCAAACGCAGCGTACTCGCAGAGGTGATGGCGTTGCATCGCGATGCTGTCGCGCCACTGGATGCGCTCGCTGCGTTCGGTGGATTCGAGGTTGCCACGCTGGTCGGTGCCGTGCTGCAGGCAGCCGAAGAGCGCCGTGTGATCGTCGTCGACGGCTTCATCACCGGTGCCGCGGTGCTGATCGCATACGCATTGCAGCCGCACGTGGTTCAGCGTTGCGTTGCTGCGCACGTGTCCGCCGAACCTGGTCATGCACTGCTGCTTGCACACCTGGGACTGCAGCCGCTGCTGCGACTCGATCTGCGCCTGGGTGAAGGCTCGGGCGCCGCGTTGGCTTGGCCGTTGCTCGAATCGGCAACGCGCATCCTGCGCGAGATGGCGAGCTTCGAGGCGGCGGGTGTGTCGCGGCAAGACGGCGCATGAACGGCATACGCCACTACCTGCTGGCGCTTCAGTTCTTCACGCGCGTGCCGGTCACCGGTCGGCTGGCGCAATGGGTCGGCTTCAGCCCGCAAATGCTGCGTGCCAGCGCCGCGCATTTCCCCGGTGTCGGCTGGATCGTCGGCGTGCTGGGTGCGACGGTTTTCTTCGTGGTCGAGCGTGGCTTGCCGGGCGCTGGCGGAGCCTGGGTCGCGGCAGTGCTGAGCACCATCGCCACCGTGTTGCTGACGGGCGCGTTTCATGAGGACGGGCTGGCCGACGTAGCAGATGGACTCGGCGGTTCGGCCGATCGATCGCGTGCGCTGGAGATCATGAAGGACTCACGCATTGGCGCCTTCGGTGCCATCGCTTTGGTGCTGGCGCTGGGGCTCAAGTTTGCGTTGCTGGCGATGCTGGCCGGTGGCGGTGGCGGTGGCGGTGGCGCTGCCGCTGCCGCTGCCGGTGGTGATGAACGGGGCGCATCCGTCGCGCTGAGCGCGATCGTCGTCGCGCATGTGCTGTCACGACTGGCGCCGTTATTTCTGATTCGCTGGATGCCTTACGTCGGCGACAGCGGTGCGAGCAAGTCCAAGCCGCTGGCGGATGCGATTGCCAACGGTGCGTTGGGCATCGGCATTTTGTGGGCGGTGCCGGCGGTGGCGCTGCTTGCGTGGGTGCAGGGCGGGTCGGCAACGGTCGCGGCGCTGGCGACATGCATCGTTGCGACCGCGGTCATGGCGCGTTTGTTCTGGCGTCGCCTGCAAGGTTTTACCGGCGATGGACTCGGCGCCACGCAGCAGGTCTGCGAACTGGCAATCTATCTGGCTCTGGCGTTCGCGATGACACCGGCCGCGCTGCGCTGAAGCCCAGGAAGGCTATGAAGCTCTGGATGGTCCGACACGCGCCGGTTATTGCCGAGGCCGGCCTTTGCTATGGCGCGACCGACCTGGCTGCACATCACGACGGCACGCTTGCCGCTGCAGTTGCCGTATCTGTCGCCATCGGCACGCGGCTGCTCGATGGCATGGCGTTTGTCAGCTCGCCGTTGCAGCGTTGTGCGGCGTTGGCAAAAGAAGTCGCCGTGCTGCGCACCGATCTGCCGCTGTGCCGCTACGACCCCAACCTGGCCGAGATGGATTTCGGCGTATGGGAAGGCAGCCCGTGGCAAGACGTAGCGCGCCCCGAGTTCGATGCATGGATGGCCGACTTCGCCGATGGGCGCGCCGGTAGTACCGGGGAGAGCACGCGCGTCTTCATGCAGCGCGTGGGTATTGCATGGGACACGTGGCTTGCCTCGGGCACCGACGCACTTTGGGTGACGCATGCAGGCGTGATGCGGGCCGTGACGCTGTTGCAGCGCGGTGTGCGCGTGCCGGTCACGGCAGCCGATTGGCCAGCGCATCCGATCGCTTTCGGCGAGTGCGTGACCATTGAAGTCTGAGCGCAGCGGTGCTCATTCGCTGCCTGCGCCAACCGCTCAATTCTTGGGCGCTGGCGTCTTCGGTTTGTAGTCGCACATCGTGTGAACGGCGCACTCCCAGCACTTCGGTTTACGCGCCACGCAGATATAGCGGCCATGCAATATCAGCCAGTGATGCGCGTGCAGTCGAAACGCCATCGGCACGCGCTTCTCCAGCTTGAGCTCGACCGCGAGCGGCGTCTTGCCGGGGGCCAGGCCCGTGCGGTTGCCGATACGAAAGATGTGCGTGTCGACCGCGATCGTTGGCTCGCCGAACGCCACGTTGAGCACCACGTTGGCAGTCTTGCGCCCGACGCCGGGCAACGCTTCGAGCTCGGCGCGCGTCCTCGGCACCTCGCTGCCATGCAGTTCGATCAGCATGCGACATGTCTCGATCAGATGCTTCGCCTTACTGCGGTACAGCCCGATGGTCTTGATGTAACTCTCGAGTCCTTCGACACCCAGGTCGAAGATCGCCTGCGGTGTGTTGGCCACCGGATAGAGCTTGCGCGTGGCCTTGTTCACGCCCACATCGGTCGCTTGTGCCGAGAGCAGGACGGCCGCCAGCAGCTCGAAAGGCGTGGTGTATTCCAGCTCGGTTTCGGGATTCGGATTGGCCGCCTGCAGCGTCGCGAAGAAGGGGACGATGTCGTCTTTTTTCATGATGTAGGTCCGTTCTTCGGCTTGGCTGGCTGCGGGATCAATCGGCTTCGGTCAGTCGCTTTGCGGTGTTGCGCACACCCTCGAAGATCGTGCGCGCCACATGCTCCGGAAAGCCGGACGGCAGCTGGGTTTCGACTGCATCGAGCGCCCCCGGCAACTGCGCGAGGAGTTCATCGCAGAGGGCGTGTGCATCGCCGAGACCCGCGAGTTTGGCGACGCCGTCCCAGTGGCGTGCGCGCAGATCCTGCAATGCCCAGTGCGAGCTCTTGCTGCGCAGCGCCATCGCCAGCTTGGCCTTTTGAAAGGCAAGCTGGTTGGCGCCGCTGCCAATGACAGGCCAGGCCGACAGCACGTCGTAGAACGGCGTAAGCCGGTAGCCGCCGCCACGCTCCAGAAAGATCGAGAAGTTCTTGGCATGGCCGTCGGTTGCTGCAAGCAGCCAGAACACCATCTGCGCCTTGACGAACGCGAGCTTGTCGGCCGTGGCGTTGCTGCTGGCATCGAGGACGCGCAGGATGTCGCGCATGCCGGGGCCGCCGTCGGTCTCGTACTTCTGCGAGCCCGGCACGCCGAGTGCCTGGCAGAAATCTTCCTGCGGCAAACGGGCGATCCATTCCGGATCGCGGTGGTCGCTGTCGTCGCCGCGAGCAGCGCCGGCGTTCTGCAGCGCGCGGTCGAAGCGTTGCACCACGAGCACCTTGCGCTCGCCGAAGGTCGCGATGTCGCAATGCGCCGTCGGCAGCCCGAAGGCCGTCATGATGCGGGAGCAGAGCCATTCGTTTTCGATGGACTCCTTCATGTCGGCCTGCATGTTGCCGACGAGGCCGAGCGGCAGTTTGAAAATGTGGGTTGTCGGTGTGGCGCTCAGCGGGCGAAACCACTGACCTTCACGTTGCAGCAAGGCCGTCTTTTCCTGGGCGCCGGCGATCGAAATGCGGAAGTCCTCGTCGTCGCGCTGGCCGAGCACGCGGCCCGTCGACAGCGACGCGTTGATGGCGCGTTCGACGCCCGCATCATCCAGGGCCTCGGCTTCGATCCGGTCGAAGCCGGTGGGCAGCACGCCGGGCGGCAGCAGCTGTACGGCGCCGACGCACTCGCGGCCGATGGCTGTCAGCAGGTCGAACGCGTCGGTGCTCGGCGTCGCGAACTTGCGTTGCAGGCGCGTGCGAATCGCGTCGCTGTCGGGCAGAAGGTTGTCGAAATAGTTCTGCACCACCGGCCCGCGCTGCGGCGCATTACCGGGCGTCATCGGCAGCGACAGCGAAAGTCGGCGTGCCGCCGGCGAAGCGGTCCATTCGTCGGCGTACTGAAAACGGTGCTCGCCTTCGCGAACCGTCCATTCGCCGACCGTCTGACCATTGATCCAGACCGTCAGCGGGTGCGGGTGCCGGGGGCCGCGGCCTCGTTTGGAACGGCTCACCATGATGTGTCTCCCTTGTCGGTGATCGGCGCTTCGGCAGACGGCAATGCTTCCAGCACCAGACGATGACCCATGAGTGCGACCAGTCGCGAGATCTGGTCGAAGCTCGTGACACCGGGTGCCGCTTCGATCCGGGCCACGCGTTTCTGGTTCACGCCCAACTGTTCGCCGAGCTCGGCTTGGGTGAGGTGACGGGACTGGCGCAATGCCTTCAGCACGGCGCTGAGTTGCTGGCTGGTTTCGAGCGGATACCGCATGCGGCTTACTACCTTGAAGTGGTGAAGTGAATTTACTACTCAAAAATAGTAAAGTCAATAAACTACCTTGGACTGGTAATGCGCCGCGGCCTTCTTGGTTCGACAATGGCGGTCAGAAAGTGAAATCACCATGCAATTCGCCTCCCGCCTCGACAACGTCGAAACCTCCGCCATTCGCGAACTCTTCAAGCTGCTCGGCACACCCGGCATCATCAGCTTTGCCGGTGGCTTTCCGGACAGCGCCATGTTCGACGTCGAGGGCCTGAAAGAAGCCAGCGCCAGGGCCTTGAACGAAGAGGCGTCCGGCGCCCTGCAATACGGCGCCACCGAAGGCTACGAGCCGCTGCGCACGCAATTGAGCGCCTTCATGAAGAGCAAAGGCGTCGATGTCGATCCGAGCGGCCTGATCGTGACGACCGGCAGCCAGCAGGCGCTCGATCTGCTCGGCAAGACGATGATCTCGCCTGGCGACAAGGTCATCGTCGAAGGGCCGACATTCCTCGCGACCATTCAGTGCTTCCGCCTGTATGGCGCGCAGCTCATCAGCGCACCGATCGACGCGCACGGCGTGAAGACCGACGAGCTCGAGGCGCTCATCGCCGAGCACAAGCCGAAGTTCGTCTACCTGATTCCGACCTTCGGCAATCCGAGCGGCGCGCTGCTGAGCCTGGAGCGTCGGAAGAAAGTGCTCGAGCTGGCGGTCAAATACCAGACGCTGGTGGTCGAAGACGACCCATACGGCGACCTGTATTTCAACGAGCCGCCGCCGCCGTCGATCATGGCTTTGAGCAAAGACGTGCCCGGCAGCCGCGAGCTGCTTGCGCACTGCGGCAGCATGAGCAAAGTGCTGAGCCCGGGCCTGCGCATCGGCTGGATGATCGCGCCGGCCGAGCTGCTGGCCAAAGCCACCATGTGCAAGCAGTTCAGCGATGCGCACACCAGCACCTTCGCGCAGGCGACAGCCGGCCAGTACCTGAAGAGCGGCCGTATGCCGGCAACGCTGGACAACGTGCGCAAGGTCTACGGCGAGCGTGCCAAGGCGATGGCTGCAGCGCTGGAACGTGCACTGGGCAATGCCATTGCCTTCGAGCAACCGGATGGCGGACTGTTTTTCTGGGCCCGACTCACGGGCGCGAACGGCAGGTCGTCGGATGCGGCTGCGTTCGCTAAACGGGCCATCGAACAGCGCGTGGCCTTCGTGCCCGGCGCGCCGTTCTATGCCGAGAAGCCCGACATGGCGACCTTGCGCCTGAGCTTCGCGACGGCCAACGTCGAGAAGATCGAAGAAGGCATCGCGCGGCTGGGCAAGGCGCTCTGAAAGTTACGGCGAGCGGTGCAGCCGCGGCGCCCCGAGCGCCACGAGGTTGTCCGCGATGGCAGCGTCGACATTGGGCCAGCGGCCCGACAGACGCGACAGCGTCATGATCGTTTGCAGCGCCTTCAGATCCTTCACGCTGGGTGCTACCTTGATCTGCGCGATCGCCGCGCCTGCGTTGCCGCCGTTGATGAGCGACATCACCTTGCTTGCCCAATCGTTTGCCCGTGCCATGAAATTTCCCTGATGCGCGTTATGTGCCGAATGTAGCCGCGGTCTGCAGTCATTGTCATTGGCGCGGGGGCACACGGTACGATGACCCATGAAAAAGACTTTCCAGCTGCGCCCCGAAGGCAAGCACCCCGACCGCGTTCTCGAGGCGATCAAGCATGAGGTCCGCAAATACATCAAGCGGGAGCGTCGGCGTCCGATGCAGGCAGACACTGATTTTCTCGACTTCGATTGCAAGTTCGGCACGACCGCTGAAACGGCTGAAGCGGTGCACCTGTCGGCGTTGACCTCGCTGATGGACAGCGTTGCCAAAGAAGCCGGCCCGCAGTTCTACGTCGAGATCCTCGGCAAGCCGGGTCATCGCACGGCCAAACCAGCATCGGGCACACCCGCACTTGAGGGCAATGCGCTGCCCGAGACAAAGGCTTAAAGTTCATTTTCCTCAAACGAAAGGGCTCATCATGGCAAAACCCACCGCCAGCAAAACTGCTGACCTCAAGACACGTCGCAAGGCTCCGCTCGCGACGCCGAGCGACCTGGCAGCCGAGGCCACGGTCGATATCGCGGCGGCGCTCAACGGCGTTCTGGCCGATGTGTTCGCGCTTTATCTGAAGACCAAGAATTTCCACTGGCACATGAGCGGCCCGCACTTTCGGGACTATCACTTGCTGCTGGACGAGCAGGGCGACCAGCTGTACGCCATGACCGACCCGATCGCCGAGCGAATCCGGAAGACTGGCGGGACGACCCTGCGTTCCATCGGCCACATCGCGCGCATGCAGCGCATCAGCGACAACGACAGCGACTATGTCGATCCGCTCGACATGCTGTCTGAGCTGCGCGAAGACAATGCCACTCTGGCGGCCCGCCTGCGCGAAGCCCACAACGTGACCGACGAGCATCGCGACATCGCGTCGTCCAGCCTGCTCGAAAACTGGATCGACGAAACCGAGCGGCGCACCTGGTTCCTGTTCGAATCCAGCCGGCGCGGTACGCCCGCCTGATTCGTCGGCGCAGCGGCGTCGTTCAGTGCAGGATCTCCAGCAGCCGGTCGAGGCCGCCTTCGTTGATCGCGACCATGGCCTGCTCGCGGACCTTCGGCTTGGCGTGATAGGCGACCGACAGGCCGGCTTCGGCCATCATCGGTAAGTCGTTGGCACCGTCGCCGACGGCGATGGTTTCGGCCGGCGAGATGCCGAGCAAAGAAGCCACTTCGAGCAGCGTGCGGAGCTTCTCGGCGCCGTCGCAGATATCGCCCCAGCTTTGCTGCGCGACCGCGCCAGTGAGCTTGCCGTCGGCCTCATCGAGCAGGTTGGAGCGGGCGAAGTCGATGCCGAGCCGGTCCTTCACCCGGTTCGCGAAGAAGGTGAAGCCGCCTGAAACCAGTAGCACCTTGAGCCCTGCGGACTTGCATGCCGTGACGAGTTCGGTGGCGCCTGGGTTGAGTTGCAAGCGCTCGTCGTAGACCTGCTGTAGCGCAGCCACCGGCACGCCTTTCAACAGCGCGACGCGGCGTCGCAAGCTTTCCTTGAAGTCCTTGATCTCGCCACGCATGGTGGCTTCGGTGATGGCCGCGACCTCGGCCTTCTTGCCGACTGCGTCGGCGATCTCATCGATGCACTCGATGTTGATCAGCGTCGAGTCCATGTCGAATGCGATGAGCTTGAAGTCGGCGAGGCGCAGCGGCGGCTTCACGCGCTGCAGCACAAGGCCGGACGTAGGCGCCGTGAATTTGTTCATGCGACGACCGCTTCCTTGACCACCGGTTGCCCGAGGCTCCGCAGCACATCCCGCACCATCTGCGCCCGCTCTTTCGGCTCCTTCAACTCGCGTTCGATGCGCAGCTTTTCGTTGCCAGCCAACTTGATGTGCTTGTTCTTCTGGATCAGGTGAATGATCGCCATCGAATCGACCGGCGGGTCTTTCTTGAAAGTGATGTGAATCACACCCGGCGCAGCGTCGACCTTGATGACGCCGTAAGGCCGCGCGAGCACGCGCAGGCGGTGCGTGTCGATGAGTGTCTGTGCCTGCGGCGGCAACTTGCCGAAGCGGTCGACGATCTCTTCCAACAGGATGTCGATTTGGTCGGAGGTCTTCGCGGTCGCCAGCTTCTTGTAGAACGACAGGCGCAAATGCACGTCGCCGCAGTAGGTGTCCGGCAGCAGCGCAGGGGCGTGCAGGTTGATCTCGGTCGTGACGCTGAGCGGCGATAGCAAGTCCGGTTCTTCGCCCGCCTTGAGCGATCGGACGGCTTCGCTCAGCATCTCGTTGTAGAGCTGGAAACCGATCTCCATCATGTTGCCGCTCTGGTTGTCGCCGAGCACTTCGCCCGCGCCGCGAATCTCCAGGTCGTGCATCGCCAGGTAGAAGCCCGAGCCGAGCTCTTCCATCTGCTGGATGGCTTCGAGCCGCTGTGCGGCGTGCTTGGTGAGGCCTTCGATGTCGGGGACCATCAGGTAGGCATAGGCCTGATGGTGACTGCGCCCGACGCGGCCACGCAGCTGGTGCAGTTGCGCCAGGCCGAACTTGTCGGCGCGGCTCATGACGATGGTGTTGGCGGTCGGCACGTCGATGCCGGTCTCGATGATGGTCGAGCACAACAGCAGGTTGTAGCGCTGCGCCACGAAGTCGCGCATCACACGTTCAAGCTCACGCTCCGGCATCTGGCCGTGGGCCACGGCGATGCGAGCCTCGGGCAAGATTTCTTCGAGCTTCTGGCGTCGGTTTTGGATGGTGTCGACTTCGTTGTGCAGAAAGTAGACCTGCCCGCCGCGCTTCAGCTCGCGCAGCACGGCTTCGCGAATCACGCCGGTGCCTTCGTTGCGCACAAAGGTCTTGATGGCGAGCCGGCGTTGCGGCGCGGTCGCGATCACGCTCAGGTCGCGCAGCCCTTCGAGCGCCATGCCGAGCGTGCGCGGAATCGGCGTGGCTGTCAGCGTGAGCACGTCGACCTCGGCGCGCATCGCCTTCATGGCCTCCTTGTGGCGCACGCCGAAACGATGCTCCTCGTCGATGATGAGCAGGCCGAGGTTCTTGAACTTGACCGATGCTGAAAGCAGCTTGTGCGTGCCGACGACGATGTCGACCGTGCCTTCTGCCAGCCCCTTGGCGGCGGCGGTGATCTCTTTCGCGGAACGAAAGCGGCTCATCTCGGCCACCTTGACCGGCCACTTGGCAAAGCGGTCAACCAACGTCTGGTAATGCTGCTCGGCCAAGAGGGTGGTCGGCGCCAGAATCGCGACCTGTTTGCCACCCGTGACCGATATGAAAGCGGCGCGCAAGGCCACCTCGGTCTTGCCGAAGCCGACGTCGCCGCACACCAGCCGGTCCATCGGTTGCGGCGAGATCATGTCCTGAATGACGGCGTGGATCGCGCCCTTCTGGTCAGCCGTTTCCTCGAAGCCGAAGTCATTGGCAAACACTTCGTAGTCGGCGGCTGAATAGCGGAATGCGTGGCCCTGGCGAGTAGCCCGCCGCGCGTAGATGTTGAGCAGTTCGGCCGCCGAATCGCGCACTTGTTCTGCGGCGCGGCGCTTGGCCTTTTCCCATTGACCGGAGCCCAGCTTGTGCAGCGGCGCCTCGTCCGCACTGACGCCGGTGTAGCGGCTGATCTGGTGCAACTGGCTCACCGGCACATAGAGCGTCGCCTTGTCGGCGTACTCGAGGTGCAGCATCTCCTGCAGCAGCGGCTTGCCTTCGGCGTCGACGCCCTGACCGAGGTCCATGTGCACGAGGCCACGGTAGCGTCCGATGCCATGCGCAGAATGCACCACCGGGTCACCGACCTTGAGTTCCGACAGATCCTTGATCAGCGCCTCGACATCGCTGACCTGTTCCTGCTTTTTGTTGCGGCGGCGCGTGGTCGGCGTGGTCGCGAACAGTTCGGTTTCGGTGACGAAGTCGATGCCTGTCTCGCGCCATGCGAAACCGGCGACCAGCGCCGCGGTGGCGATGCCGATCTTCTCGTCGGGCGACGCCTCGAACTCGGCGAGCGAATCGAACGAAGGCGGATTGACACCGCTGGCCCGCAGGAAGTCGAGCAGGCTCTCGCGCCGGCCGTCGCTCTCGGCGATGAGCAGCACGCGGTGCGGCGTGGTGTCGATGTGTAGCTTGAGGCCGACCAGCGGATCGTCCGCGCCGCGAACCACGGCGAAGGGCGGTAGCTTGTCGAACTCGGCGTAAGGCACGCTGTCATCGACCGAGCGGATGGCCAGCTGCGCATGCGGCTTGGCCCGCAGGTAGAACTGTTCGGCGCTCAGGAACAGCGTTTCCGGTGGCAGCGCGGGCCGCTCAGGGTCGCCGCGCACCAGCCGGTAGCGCTCGCCGGTGTCCTGCCAGAAATGCTGGAACGCCGGCTCCAGGTCGCCGTGCAAGACAACGGTGGTGTCGGCACCGAGATAGTCGAACACCGTCGCCGTCTCTTCGAAAAAGAGCGGCAGGTAGTACTCGATGCCGGCGGTCGCGACGCCGTTGCCCATGTCCTTGTAGATGCGGCTCTTGGTCGGATCGCCTTCGAGCATTTCGCGCCAGCGGCTGCGAAAGCGTGCGCGGGCGTCGTCGTCCATCGGGAACTCTCGTCCAGGCAGCAACCGCACTTCGGGCACGGGATAGAGGCTGCGCTGCGTGTCGGGATCGAAGGTGCGGATCGAGTCGATCTCGTCGTCGAACAGGTCGACCCGAAAGGGCACGAGCGAACCCATTGGGAACAGGTCGATCAGGCCGCCGCGCACCGCGTATTCGCCCGGGCTCACGACCTGCGTGACGTGCGTGTAGCCGGCGAGGGTGAGCTGCGCCCGGAGCTTGGTGTCCTGCAGTTTTTGCTTGGTCTTGAAGTGAAAGGTGTAGCCCGCCAGAAACGATGGCGGCGCCAGCCGGTACAGCGCAGTGGTAGCTGGCACGAGGACGACGTCCGCCTCTTTCTGGCTGATGCGCCAGAGGGTGGCCAGCCGCTCGCTGATCAAGTCCTGGTGCGGCGAGAAGCTATCGTAGGGCAGCGTCTCCCAGTCGGGAAACAGCGCACAGCGAAGCTCCGGTGCAAAGAAGGCGATTTCGTCGATCAGTCGCTGCGCGTCGTTGGCGTCAGCGGTGAACACTGCGGTCGCACGACCAGCGGATTTTTCGCGTGTCGCGAGCTGCGCCAGCATGAGCGCGTCGGCCGACAACGGGGGGCGCGGCAGCGTGAATCGCTTGCCCGCCGTGAGATGGGGGAGGTCCATGAATCGCTTCGAAAAATGCAGAACACCCCGCGCCGGATGGCGAGGGGTGTACGACCGTGCAATTCTAGAATGGTGGCCTCATTGCTGCTGGCGCGCTGGCTCATTCACCATTCGACGTTCTCACCGCGCCGATCTACAGGAATTGCATGTCGTCTTCGCGTCTCTATGTGCTCATCCCCTGCGCAGGTTCCGGCCATCGCGCGGGCGGCACGCTGCCCAAGCAATACCAGCAGATCGCCGGTCGGCCAATGGTGGCGCACACGATCGATGCTTTTCGGGCGCTGACGGGTCGCTTCACCGCATTGGCCTTGGTCGTGGCCGAAGGTGACCGCGACATCGCGACGGTGCTTCCGGACTTTCCGGGAACCGCCGAGCATTTGTTCAAGGTCGGCGGCGCGAACCGCGCGGCCAGCGTGCGCAATGGGTTGCAGGCGCTTCGCGGGCAAGGCGCGGGTCCGCACGACTGGGTGCTCGTGCACGACGCCGCGCGATGCCTCGTCACGCCGACGCAGATCGAAGCGCTGATTGCTGCCTGTGAGCACGATGCCGCCGGTGGCCTGCTGGCGCAGCGGTTGCCCGACACGCTCAAGGTCGCGTCACCCGAAGGCCGTGTGGCAGCGACCCTGACCCGTGCCGACAAGTGGCTCGCGCAAACACCGCAGATGTTTCGCATCGGGATGTTGCTCGACGCCCTCGAACGTGCCGGCGACATCGTGACTGACGAGGCGAGCGCCATCGAGGCGCTGGGCTTGGCGCCCCTGCTGGTGCCGGGCAGCGCACAAAATTTCAAGGTGACCTATGCAGAAGACTTCGCACTGGCGGAGGCCGTGCTGAACAGCCGGCGCCGTATTGAGCGGACCGACAAACCATGACGATGCCCTTCGACATTCGCGTCGGCGAAGGCTGGGACGTGCATCAGCTGGTCGCCGGTCGCAAGCTGATGCTGGGCGGCATCGAGGTGCCGCACACCGCGGGCCTGCTCGGCCATTCCGATGCCGACGTGCTGTTGCACGCCATCACCGATGCGCTGCTGGGCGCTGCGGGGCTGGGCGATATCGGACGACATTTTCCGGACACCGATGCCAGATTCCACGGCGCCGATTCCGCCGCGCTGCTGGCTGACGCTGCGACGCGTGTGCGTGCTGCGGGCTGGACGATCGGCAATGTCGACAGCACCGTGATCGCTCAAGCGCCGAAGCTCGCGCCGCACATTCCCGCGATGTGCGGGCGCATCGCAACTGTTTTAGGCATCACGGTCGATCGGGTGAACGTGAAGGCCAAGACGGCTGAGAAACTCGGACCGGTCGGCGAAGGACGCGCGATGGAAGCGCGGGCCGTTGTGCTTTTGTCTCGCTGAGATCGCTCTGATGTCCCGCGATGGTCGCCTTAAAGCGACCGTCGAACTGCTGGTCTAGGCATTGGTGTCACCGCCTTTTGCTGAGGCTTCCCCCTTTTTGCCCGGCGGGCCGTCCAGCTTGATCGACGGACCCCTTGGCATGCGAATGTGCGCCGCCAGGCCGCGACCGGGCGTGCTGGTCAACGCAAAGGTGCCCCCCATGCGCTCGATGTTCTTCGCCACGATCGACAGTCCGAGGCCCGCGCCGGCTGCCGACGTGCGTGCCGCGTCGCCTCGGAAAAACGGCTTGGTCAATTGCGAGAGCAGGGCGGGCGCCACGCCGGGGCCATGGTCGCGCACCTTGATCAGCACCGCATCGTTGTGGGCCTGAGCCTGGATGTTGATATCGGCCACGCCGGTCGCAGGCGTCTTGCCGTAGCGCCGCGCGTTCTCGACCAGGTTGGACATCACGCGCTGCAGCTCGACCTCGTCCGCCATCACGCGTAAATCGGACGCGACATCGACCTTGATCTTCATGTCGTCGTAGTCCTGCACGGCATAGATGCAGGCATCGACCACGTCGCGCAGCAACACGGGTTTGAAGTCGACATGGTCCGGCCGGGCGTAGTCGAGGAACTTGTCGATGATCGAGTCGAGTTGGGCGATGTCGGCAGCCATATGGTTGCGCGCATCTTCGTCCGCCACGCTCAATTCGGTTTCGAGCCGCAGCCGTGCCAGTGGCGTGCGCAGGTCGTGCGAAATGCCGGCCAGCATCACCGCGCGGTCTTGCTCGATCTTGGCAAGCTGGTCGGCCATGCGGTTGAAGCCGATGTTGACGGCGCGAATTTCGCTGGTGCGCGCACCTTCGTCGAGCCGGTGCGCCTCGTATTCGCCTTCGCGAACCTGGCGTGTGGCGCGCGACAGCTGCTTCAGCGGCCGGTTGATGAAGCGCGTGATCAGCGCGGCGCCGGCCAGCGACAGCACCACGGCCGTCGCGAGCCAGACCAGCCACGTGCGTCCTCCGACCCGGCTGAAACGCGTCGGGTCCAGCAAGAGCCAGTAGTTGTCGCTTTCGATCGTGAAGCCGATCCACAGGCCCGGCTCGTCGTTGACGCGGCTCGCCACATTGGTGCCTTCGCCGAGCTGATCGATCAGCTCTTCAGTCACGCGCTGGTCGAGCGAGCCACTGGTGTAGGCCTCGACGCGGTCGTTCGGTTCGCGCGGCAGGATCCGCACGCCTTCCTGGTCGGCCAGCGTCTTGATGAGCGACACGCGCGTGATCGCATCGGAATACACCAGCGCCGCGCGCGTCAGGTTGACCAGCGACGCAATCTGATGTGCGGTCTGGATGGCGCGCGGTTCGTATTCGAGGGCGCGAAAGGTCTGCAGCCAGGCAAAAGTGCAGCCGAACAGCAGCAGCGCCAACAGGAAAAAGGTACGCCAGAACAGGTTGAAGCCGAGCTTCAGGCGCGCGCGACCGCGCTGCGGCAACCCTTCGAGCGGGCTTGGCAGCGTGACTGCGCCGGGGTCCTCGCCAAGCGGGTTCGGCAACGTCGATTTGGGGCCGTTGGCCGCCACGGAAATCAGGTGGTGCCGTCCGGCACGAACACGTAGCCGACGCCCCAGACGGTCTGGATATAGCGCGGCGCCGCGGCGTCGGATTCGACCAGCTTGCGCAGGCGCGAGATCTGCACATCGAGGCTGCGGTCGAAGGGCTCGAACTCGCGGCCGCGTGCCAGCTGCGCGAGCTTTTCGCGCGACAGCGGCTGGCGTGGATGGCGCACCAGCGCCTTCAGCATCGCGAATTCACCGGTGGTGAGAGACAGCTCCTCGCCGTCTTTCTTCAACGTCCGCGAACCGAGGTCGAAACTGAACGGGCCGAAGTTGACGGTTTCGTTGTCGGTCGACGGCGCCCCCGGCGCCTCGAGTGGCGGGCGGCGGCGGAGTACCGCATGCACCCGCGCCAGCAATTCGCGTGGGTTGAAAGGCTTGCCGAGGTAGTCGTCGGCACCGACCTCGAGACCGACGATACGGTCGACGTCTTCGCCTTTGGCCGTCAGCATGATGATGGGCGTGCGGTCGTTGGCGGCACGCAGGCGGCGGCACACCGAAAGGCCGTCTTCGCCGGGCATCATCAGGTCGAGCACGATCAGATCGACCGTGTCGCGCAGCAGGATGCGGTTCAGCGCCTTGCCGTCTTCGGCCACGATGACTTCGAAGCCCTCTTGCGTCAGGTAGCGACGCAGCAGGTCGCGGATGCGGGCGTCGTCGTCGACGATCACGATCTTGTCGGTGCGAGCAGGGTTTTGATTCATTTCTACAACACTGAATTTGTAACAGAGCCGATTCTGAATGCGTTAGCAGGCCATTGAGCCGGTTTTCACAGTGCTTTGACACTAAGTTACAAAACTTGCGGACGTACGCGGTCCAGACGTTTGCGCGTTGCACGCCGGTGGCACAGTGCCACCACCTTGCCGTTTCGCCACATCATTTTTCTACGTCAGACGATGCCTTTGGTCGTTGCTTTGCTGTGCTTGCCCGTGCTGCTCGTGGTGCCTGCAGAAGCCGCGCAAGACGGGTCGACGCCGGCGAGTCAACAGCGCCGCAGCGAACTGCGCACTGCAGTCGACGCGCATCGTGCGTCGCAACGCGAGGAAGTGCGGCGCGAGGAAGCCACCGCCGGCCGTCGCCTGACGGCTGCAGAACTTGCGGAGTTGCGTGACCAGGTGCGGCAACAATGGGCAGCGCGGACCGAGCTGATCCGATCTGCGGAATCGCAACCTGTCGAGCGTATGGTCAGCGCTCCGGAGTCGCGTGCCGTCCAGATCCCAGCGCCGCGTTTGCAGCGGCCCTGACCCCTTATCGCGGCGCCGAAACGCGACGCACGCGAGCCATGCCGCGCGCCGGCTTGCTCCATCTCTCTTTTAAAAATGGAAGTCCCTTGTTTTGAACGCTATTAAATTGACAGTGGCATGCGCCGTTCTTTCCGCGGCTGCCACGGGCTTCGCTCAGACCGCGACCTCGGCGCCGCCGCAGAACGTACTGCAGTTGTCGGCCAACGGCACGGTCGAAGTCCAGCAGGACTTGCTCAGCATGACGCTCGTCACCTCGCGAGACAACGCCGACGCGGCTATCGTGCAGACGCAATTGAAGACCGCCGTCGACGCCGCCCTGACCGAGTCGCGGAAGGCCGCGCAGCCTGGCCAACTCGACGTGCGCACCGGCAACTTCAGCCTGTCGCCACGCTACACGCGAGACGGCAAGATCAGCGGCTGGCAGGGTTCGGCCGAACTGATCCTCGAAGGGCGCGACTTTCCGCGCATAACGCAGACGGCCGGCCGCATCACGACGCTCAGCGTCGGCAATGTCGGCTTCGGTTTGAGTCGTGAGCAACGAACCAAGGTCGAGGCGGAGGCGCAAACGCTCGCCATCGACAACTTCAAACAGAAGGCCGCCGAGCTTGCCAAGGACTTCGGTTTCGCTGGCTACAGCTTGCGCGAGGTGTCGGTCAACGCCAACCAGGCCAGCCCGATGCGTCCGCGCATGATGGCGATGGAGGCCAAGTCGATGGCGTCCGATTCGGCCGTTCCTGTCGAGGCTGGCAAGACCAGCGTGGTGGTCAACGTGTCGGGCTCGGTACAACTGAAGTAGTCGGGGCTTTTCGAATTCCCATGGATGGTCTGCTCCTGAAAGGCCGTTCACCGGATGACTTACGATGCGCTGAGACAATTGTTTGCATTCCCGAAGCCCGCTTTCATGACCGAACCGACCCTGCATCATGTGGCTTGCCACGACGCCTCCGGCGGTCATCGCATGGCTTACTGGCAGTGGGGCGATCCGCGCAGCGCGCATGTGGTGTTGTGCGTCCATGGGCTCACCCGCCAGGGTCGTGATTTCGATGCTTTGACTCTTTCGTTGTTGGCGCGGGCCGGTAACGATCTTCGGGTGGTATGCCCTGACATCGTGGGACGCGGCGAAAGCGACTGGCTCGCCAATCCGGATGGCTACCAGCTGCCGCAATACGCAGCCGACGTCATTGCGCTGATTTCGCAGCTGCACTCGGAGCAAGCGATCGGAACGCTCGACTATGTCGGCACCAGCATGGGCGGTTTGATCGGCATTGCGCTCGCCGGCAGTCCGAGTGTCCCCTTGCCATCGCCGATCCGTCGGTTGGTCCTCAACGATGTCGGCCCGACGCTCGATCCTGCGGCGCTCAAGCGCATCGGCGCTTATGTTGGCCATGGCGGGTCATATGAAACCCTCGATTCAGCGGCCGACGCACTCTGGGCGCTGTCGAGCACCTTCGGTCCGCACTCTTCGGCGCAGTGGCTGGAACTGTCGCGGCACATGGTGGTTCCTGCCGCGTCGCGCACCGAGGCCGGAGACGCCAAGGTTGCAGGCGGTGGCGATGTCGGCCCCTACGTACTTCACTACGACCCGGCGCTCGCACTGCCTCTGCGTGCAATGAGCGTTGAGGCCGCCACGCAAGGCGAGACGGTGCTTTGGGCGTTGTACGACACCATCAGCGCCACGACGTTGCTCACTCGTGGGGCGCAGTCGGATTTGCTTGGGCGTGAAACGGCCTCTGCCATGACCGCACGGGGCCCGCACCCGCGGCTCGTGGAATTCCCCGGTGTCGGTCATGCGCCGACATTCGTGGCGGCGGATCAGATTGCCGTCGTTGCGTCGTTCCTGCTCGACTGACAAGTCGGTCGTCCTCCGTTTTACTTTTGTCCGCTGGTCGTTCCTGTGTCTGTGTCCATGCCTGAGCATCTCGTCGTCGACTACCCACTGTCTGCCGCCACGGCTGACCGCGCGCCCGTCATCGACCAGATGCTGTCGCGTGCGCGAGCGTTCGCCGAACCGTTGATTGCGGACGAGACACTGGACACCGGCGAGAACACGCTGGCGCATGCCGACGCCGTGGCCAAGATCGTGGCGCACATGGGCGGTTCGGAGGCGATGCAGGCAGCGAGCTATCTGGTCTATTCGTGCCAGCACCTGAACCGCCCGCAAGAGGTGATCGCCAAGGTCTTCGGCGACAACTTCGCGGCGCTGGCCGTCGAGACGACCAAGCTGGTTCATGTGCAGAAGCAGGCTCGATCTGCCACGGCCAGCACGCAGCTGTCCGATGGCCTCGGCTCGCAGACCGAGAACGTCCGCAAGATGCTGCTGGCGTTTTCTCGCGACCTGCGTGTCGTGATGTTGCGGCTTGCCTCACGGCTGCAGACTTTGCGGCATGCGGCCGCCTGCAAAGTTCCGGTGGCCGAGAACGTGGCGCGCGAGTCGTTGCAGGTCTTTGCACCGCTGGCCAACCGACTCGGTATCTGGCAAGTCAAGTGGGAGATCGAGGATCTTTCCTTCCGGTTCCTCGAGCCGGAAACGTACAAGCTCATCGCCCGCCTGCTCGATGAAAAGCGCATCGAGCGCGAAGGCTATGTCGAGCAACTGCGCTCGACGCTCGAGCAGGAGTTGAACGAGCAAGGCGTGCAGGCCAAGGTTCAGGGGCGGCCGAAGAACATTTACAGCATCGTCAAGAAAATGCGCGGCAAGTCGCTCGACTTCGCGCAGGTGTTCGACATCCTTGCGCTGCGCGTGGTGGTGCCAGACGTCAAGGACTGCTATGCGGCGCTGGCATGGGTTCACTCGCACTTTCAGCCGATCGACGAAGAGTTCGACGACTACATCGCGCGCCCCAAGCCGAATGGCTATCAGTCGCTGCATACCGTGGTGCGGGCGGTCGTTGATGGGCAGGCCAGCAAGCCGATCGAGATCCAGATACGCACCGAAGAAATGCACGACCATGCCGAGCACGGCGTGGCCGCACACTGGGCATACAAAGAGGCCGGCCACAAAGGTTATGCGGGGGTTTGGGCGAGCGGCGAATACGACGCCAAGATCGCTGTGCTGCGTCAATTGCTGGCGTGGGAACGGGACCTGTCGGGCGGTTCTCAAGGCCAGGGGCTGTTCGACGATCGCATCTATGTGCTGACGCCGGATGCGGCCATCGTCGAATTGCCACAGGGCGCGACCGCAGTCGACTTTGCTTACACGGTGCACACGAGTCTCGGCCATCGTTGCCGCGGCGCGCGCATCGACGGCGCGATGGTTCCGCTGAACACGCCGCTGCAAAACGGCCAGACGGTCGAGATCGTCGCGGCGAAAGAAGGCGGCCCGTCGCGCGATTGGCTCAACGGCGAACTCGGTTATCTGGCGAGCCACCGCGCACGCGCCAAGGTGCGTGCGTGGTTCAACGCGCAGATTACGCACGAAACGGTTGCGCGCGGTCGCGAGGCTGTCGAAAAGGTACTGCAACGCGAAGGCAAGACGTCGATCAAGCTTGACGACCTGGCATCGCAGCTCGGCTTCAAGTCCGCCGACAACCTTTTCGAGGTGGTCGGCAAGGACGAGTTCTCGTTGCGCAACATCGAAATGTTGTTGCGTCCGCCAGAGCCCGCGCCGGGTGCCGATGACGGCGCGCTGATTCGCAAGTCGCGAGGGAGCGAGAAGTCGGCCAAGGGTGGCGTGCTGGTGGTCGGCGTTTCGTCGCTCATGACGCAGCTTGCCAAGTGCTGCAAACCGGCGCCACCCGACGTCATTGGTGGGTTCGTCACGCGCGGCCACGGCGTCAGCATCCACCGCGCGGACTGCAGCAACTTTCGGCAGATGGCGACCCGCAATGCAGAGCGCGTTATCGACGTGGAGTGGGGCGCCTCCAAGCCGGATGACGGTGCCGTGTATGCCGTCGATGTGGCAGTGGAGGCATCGGACCGGCAGGGCTTGCTCCGCGATATTTCGGAAGTGCTCACCCGCGAAAAGATGAACGTCATCGGCGTGCTGACTCAGTCGATCAAAGGAACGGCATGGATGACGTTCACTGTCGAGATTACCGATGCGGCGCGGCTGGCGCATGTTTTGAAGGTCGTTGCTGGAGTTGCTGGTGTGCGTTCTGCACGTCGGCGCTGAATAGCTCGATTTCTCGGGCTATAATCGAACTCTCGAATGCATCCTTAGGCGCGTAGCTCAGCTGGTTAGAGCACCACCTTGACATGGTGGGGGTCGTTGGTTCGAGTCCAATCGCGCCTACCAATTTCCCGTTTTCAGATCACGGTTCCGGCATCACTGTTCAATTCAGGCCGGTCCAGCACTGTGGATCGTTGCACAATTCACCTCGTCGATCATCTCGGCTCAGGTTTTTTGCAGCAAGCGGGTCAACTCTCACCCCTGACCGCGGTATTTTGGACATACTACGTAACCAGATGTCCTCGACCACCACAGTTCCGACTTCCGCTTCGTCGCACACCGCGATCGAGTCCGCACTTGAAGAGATGCGGCTCGCCGCGTTGCTGCGTCAGGCGCCGCTCGAGTTCGCGCGCGTCGTCTATGGGCTGAACGACCGTGCCAATGGCCGTGCTGGCACCATGGCGGCCGAAGAGGTTGCGCGTACGGTGCGCCAAGGCTCGCCGGTGACGCGAGAGCGTGCCGAGCAGCGTGCTCGGGCTTACCTGCCCGTCGCGGGGCAGGAACACTGCCCGCGCTGCTGGATCTTCAACGGTATCAAGAGTCCGCTGCACTACCGTGAGCCGACCGACACGCGCCCTGAATCCGCTGCATGCAAGGTCTGCGGCGCTGAATACGCCACCGCGCTGGACTGACGCAACAGCCTCGACGCGCCGCACGGGTGCCGGTCAGGGTAAACCTTGGCGCGACGCTGCGAAACCGCTCCCTAGAATGCCTTCGACGCGACGGCGCGAACACATGAAGGAGTTCCCAGTGCAGAGCAAGAAGTCCGGTAGCAAGCCGGGACAACGCGTCATCAAAAAGTACCCGAATCGAAGGCTCTACGACACGGAAACCTCCACGTACATCACGTTGACCGACATCAAGCAACTGGTGATGCAGAGCGCGCCTTTCGTGGTGCGGGATGCCAAGTCCGGCGACGACCTGACGCGCAGCATTCTGCTGCAGGTCATCCTCGAAGAAGAAGCGGGCGGCGCGCCGATGTTTACCGAGCAGGTGCTGTCCAGTCTCATCCGGTTCTACGGGCAGACCATGCAAAGCTACATGGGCCCGTATCTGGAAAAGAACATCCAGGCGATGACCGAGGTGCAAGCCCAACTCTCCGAGAAAGCCGAAGGTCTGTCGCCGGAGATGTGGTCGCACTTCATGACGACGCAGTCCCCGATGTTGCAAGGCCTGATGGGCAACTACGTCGAGCAATCGAAGAACGTCTTTTTGCAGATGCAGGAGCAGATGCAGAAGAACACGGAGCAGGTGCTCGGCGCATTCGGTCTGAAGCGCCCCTGAAAGCCGTATTGGCGGACGATAGCTGGGACAATACGGGGATATGAGCGAAGTTGTTTCCCCCGAACGAACGGCCCCTGCGGTCGCCGCCCCTAAAGTCGGCTTTGTCAGCCTTGGCTGCCCCAAAGCACTGACCGATTCAGAGCTGATCCTCACGCGCCTCAGCGCCGAGGGCTATCAAACCTCCAAAACATTCGAAGGCGCCGATCTGGTGATCGTCAACACCTGCGGCTTCATCGACGATGCCGTCAGAGAAAGTCTCGACGCCATCGGGGACGCGCTGGCTGCAAACGGCCGCGTGATCGTGACCGGATGCCTCGGCGCAAAGACCGGGGACCTTGGTGGCAACCTCGTGCGCCAGATGCATCCGAGCGTGCTCGCCGTCACCGGCCCCCATGCGACGCAGGAGGTCATGGATGCGGTGCATCTGAACTTGCCCAAGCCGCACGATCCGTTCATCGATCTCGTGCCGGGCGCTTTCGGCATTGCCGGGCTCAAGCTCACGCCGCGCCACTATGCGTACCTGAAGATCAGCGAAGGCTGCAATCATCGCTGCACCTTCTGCATCATCCCGTCGATGCGCGGTGACCTTGTGTCACGACCCGTAGGCGACGTGCTGAGCGAGGCCAAAGCCTTGTTTGAAGGCGGCGTGAAGGAGCTGCTGGTCATCAGCCAGGACACGTCGGCCTATGGTGTCGACGTCAAGTACCGCACCGGTTTTTGGGACGGCAAGCCGGTCAAGACGCGCATGCTCGATTTGGTGAAGACGCTCGGCGAAATCGCAGAGCCTTACGGCGCATGGGTTCGATTGCATTACGTGTATCCATACCCGAGCGTTGACGAAATTATTCCGTTGATGGCGAGCGGGCAGGTATTGCCGTACCTCGATGTGCCGCTTCAACACAGCCATCCGGATGTGCTCAAGCGCATGAAGCGTCCGGCCAGCGGCGAGAAGAATCTGGAGCGCATCGCAAGGTGGCGCGAAGGCTGTCCTGAACTGGTCATCCGGAGTACGTTCATTGCCGGTTTTCCGGGCGAGACAGAAGCCGAGTTCGAGCATTTGCTGGACTTCATTCGAGAAGCGCAGATCGATCGGGCCGGTTGTTTTGCCTACAGTTCGGTCGAGGGCGCGACTGCCAACGACATCCCCGGGATGTTGCCCATCGAAGAGCGCGAAGCCCGCCGTGGCCGATTCATGGAAGTGGCTGAAGCGGTGTCGATCGAGAAGCTGAAAAAGCGCATTGGCGCCACGATGCAAGTGCTTGTGGATTCAGCGCCGGGTCTGGGCCGAAAGGGCGGTGTGGGCCGGAGTTATGCCGACGCGCCCGAGATCGACGGCACTGTTCGGTTGCTGCCGCCAGAGAAGATCAGCAAGACCATGAAGGTGGGTGAATTCACCCGCGCTCGCATCGTCGGCGCCGAAGGCCACGACCTGATCGCGCTGCCGATTTGATGGCGCACGCGCATTTCGATCGGGCAACAAAAAAGCCACCGGAGACCGGTGGCTTGATTCGTATAAACCTTGAATGGTTTTATTTAAACTTGGTGCCCAGGAAGGGACTCGAACCCCCACGATGTTACTCGCTAGTACCTGAAACTAGTGCGTCTACCAATTCCGCCACCTGGGCCCACATGCTGCACAAGTGCAACGTGTTTTGAATTTCAGGAAAGAGAGAGATTGTATCAAAAATAATGGCCATCCCAGCGGCTTGCTGGATGAGATCGAAGGCTCGGTTCAAGGACATCGCGATGGGCACGGCTTCGTACAACGCGACGATGGTGAAGCCGACATTTATTTGCCGCCCAATGAGATGCGTGCGGTACTGCACAAAGACCGCGTCAAGGCGCGCGTGGTGCGACAAGACCGTCGCGGCAGGCCTGAAGGCCGTGTCGTAGAGATCGTCGAGCGCCCCGAGCAACCCATCATCGGCCGGCTGTTGCACGAGGGCGGCATCTGGCTTGTCGCTCCCGAAGACAAGCGCTACGGGCAAGACGTGCTGATCCCGAAAGGCGCTACCGGCACCGCGAAGGTCGGCCAGGTCGTGGTGGTGCAACTCACCGAGCCGCCTGCACTGTTCGGTCAGCCGGTCGGTCGCGTCAAAGAGGTATTGGGCGAGATCGACGATCCCGGAATGGAAATCGAAATCGCGGTGCGCAAGTACGGTGTGCCGCATGAGTTCTCGGAGGCGTGTCTGGCCGAAGCCAGGGCATTGCCCGACGCGGTGCGCCCTGCCGACAAGAAGGGGCGCATCGACCTGACCGATGTGCCGCTCGTCACCATCGACGGCGAAGACGCACGCGACTTCGACGATGCCGTGTACTGCGAGCCGGCCAAGGTCGGACGTGGCAAGGGCTGGCGATTGCTCGTTGCCATTGCCGATGTGAGTTCGTACGTGCAGACCGGCTCGGGCATCGACATCGACGCGTACGACCGCGCCACCAGCGTCTATTTTCCTCGCCGTGTCATTCCGATGCTGCCGGAGAAGTTGAGCAACGGCTTGTGCTCGCTCAACCCTGAAGTCGAGCGCCTGTGCATGGTGTGCGACATGCTGGTTGCAGCCGACGGTGAGATCTACGCGTACCAGTTCTACCCGGCCGTGATGTTCAGTCATGCGCGCTTCACGTACACCGAAGTCGCAGCGATTCTGGTCAACACGCGTGGACCTGAAGCGGCCAAGCGCAAAGACCGCGTGAAGGACTTGCTGAACCTGTCCGACGTGTACAAGGCGCTGCTGAAGCAACGCGGCAAGCGTGGCGCGGTCGACTTCGAAACCACCGAGACGCAGATCATTTGCGACGACGCCGGGCGCATCGAAAAGATCGTCCCGCGTACGCGCAACGAGGCGCACCGGCTGATCGAAGAAGCCATGCTCGCGGCCAACGTATGCAGCGCCGATTTCATCGCCGAAGGGAAGCACCCCGGTCTCTATCGCGTGCACGAAGGCCCGACGCCCGAGAAGAAGGAAATCCTTCGGGGCTATCTGAAAGCAATGGGCGTTGGCTTGTCGATCACCGATGATCCAAAGCCCGGCGAGTTCCAGGCGATCGCGCTGGCGACGAAGGAGCGGCCCGACGCGCAACAGATATCCACGATGTTGTTGCGCTCGATGCAGCAAGCGATCTACACGCCGATCAACAGCGGTCACTTCGGTTTGGCGTATGCGGCTTACACGCACTTCACCAGCCCGATTCGCCGTTACCCTGATCTGCTTGTTCACCGCGTCATCAAGGCGATTCTCAACAAGCAGAAGTACACGCTGCCGATGTTGCCGACGCCTGGCGAGGCGCATGCCAAGCTCGCAAAGCGGCTGGCATCGCGCGTCAAGGCGCCGACCACCAAGCCCGAGAAGGCTGCCGTGGCGCCCACCAAGGAAGTCCAGGCGTGGCAGGCCGCCGGCTTGCATTGCAGTGCCAACGAGCGCCGTGCCGACGAAGCCAGCCGCGACGTCGAGGCGTGGCTCAAGTGCAAGTACATGCGCGAGCATCTCGGCGAGGAATATGGTGGCGTCGTCAGTTCGGCGACGACCTTCGGCATCTTCGTCACGCTCGACGCGATGTACGTCGAAGGGCTGGTGCACATCACCGAACTGGGTGGCGAGTACTTCAAGTTCGACGAGATGCGGCAGGAACTTCGTGGCGAACGCACCGGTATGCGGTATGCGATAGGCACGCGTGTTCGTGTGCAGGTGAGTCGCGTCGATCTGGATGGTCGCAAGATCGATTTCCGTTTGGTGCGCGAGGGCGAAGACCTCACCTCGCGCGCGATGAAGGACAAGGGCGTGTCGTCGAGCGGCGCACCCGTCAAGGCTTCGGCCAAGCGCGGGTCGCGGCACAAGTCCGAATCCGTTGCCGAGCGCGGACATGATCGAGTCATTGCTGCTGCGAGTGCGGGCGGCAACGTAGCAATGGCAGCGGCGGCGCCGCAATCGGCCATGCAGGCTTTCAAGTCGGCCGTGAAGAACGCCGCAAACAAGATGAAGGGGCGCAAGCCGCGCCGTTGATTTCATCTTCGAACGAGTTTCGCTTTGAACACCAGGAGAAAACAGACATGAGCGTTGAGAACAAGGGCCGCGTCGCGGTTGTCACGGGTGCCGGTTCCGGCATCGGCCGCGCGGCGGCACTCGCATTGCTGGGCGATGGGTGGAATGTCGTTCTCGCTGGCCGCCGGCTCGAGCCACTCGAAGCTGTGGCCGAAGAATCGGGCGCTGGTGTACGCGTGCTTGCCGTGCCGACCGATGTGGTCCGTCCCGAGTCGGTCCAGGCATTGTTCGCTGCCGCTGTCGATCGCTTTGCCCGTGTCGACTTGCTGTTCAACAACGCTGGCGTCGGTAATCCCGCAGGTCCCTTTGAAGATTGGACCGAAGCGCAATGGAAGGGCGTCGTCGACATCAACCTGAGCGGCATGTTCTATTGCATCCAGCAGGCTTTTCGCACGATGAAGGCGCAGACGCCGCGCGGTGGTCGCATCATCAACAATGGTTCGATCTCGGCAACGACGCCGCGCCCAAATTCGATCGCTTACACGGCGACGAAGCACGCGGTAAAGGGGCTGACCAAGACAGCGTCCCTCGATGGCCGCAAGTACGACATCGCCGTGGGGCAGGTCGATGTCGGCAACGCCATGACCGAGCTCGCTTCACGCATGGCCAAGGGCGTGCCGCAGGCCAATGGCGAATTGGGCATCGAGCCATTGATCGACGTGAAGATCGTCGGTCAGTCGGTGTTGTACATGGCGAACCTGCCGCTTGAGGCGAACGTCTTGTTCCACACCATCATGGCGACCAAGATGCCATTTGTGGGGCGCGGCTGACCTGAAGCAGGGCTGGAGCTAATCCGGTCGTTGGCGGGCCAAGCCGTCAGCCGTAAGCGGCTGGTCTTCGGGCCAACGGTCGGCAAGGGCACCGTGCCGCCACACCGCTTCGCGCGCTGCGTCCATTGCCGATCGCCCACTAGCCAGCGCTGCGCCCACCATCCCGGCCAGCACGTCGCCGGTGCCTGCAGTGGCCAGGCGCGCATTACCGGTGAGGTTGATGATCGGTGCGGCAGCGCCTGCGGCAATGACCGAGCCTGACCCTTTCAGCACCACGACACCGAAACGCGCGGCCAAACTTCGGGCAGCGGCAAGGCGGTCCGATTGCACTTCACTCGCCGACGCTTCGAGCAGGCGTGCTGCTTCGAGCGGATGTGGCGTCAGCACCGTAGCGCGACCGCGTCGCACGCGCGCTTCGAGCAATTGCTGCAGGCTCATGTCGAGGGCGATCGCGTTCAGGGCGTCGGCGTCGAGCACCAGTGCTTTGGCCGTCGAGATGACGCGCGGCAGCAGGGTGCGTACTGCGTTTCCGCCGCCGCAGCCGCAGACCACGGTAAGCGCGGACAGGTCGAGCGACTCGACCTTGCGCAACATCAACTCGGGTTGTTGGGTGTCGACCGCCGCGGCATGCGGATCGAGCAAGCCGACAAGCACGCGCCCGGCGCCGGCGTGAAGGGCAGCAGACGCCGCGAGTAGCGCTGCGCCCACCATTCCGGGCGCGCCGCCGATCACGGCGACATCGCCGTAGCTGCCTTTGTGCGACGCATGCGCCCGCCGGGTTATCAGGGGTTTGCCGGCCAGCTTTGCAGTCGATGTTTCGACCGCGGTAGCGCATCCCAAGTCGTCGAACCAGACTTCGCCAGCGGCGTCGCGGCCTTGCGCGGTAAAGAGGCCGGGCTTCAACGTCAGAAGGCTCAGGCAGTAGCGTGTGGCGGCCGTCGTTGTTTTGTTATTTGCCTGTGGGTCGCCTGAGAAGGCCTTCGCGCCATCAACGGCGTTCGCGGAATTCGCCAGAAGCACGCCAGTGTCGGCATTCAGGCCCGACGGCACGTCGATGCTCAACAGCGGCGCTTCGGCCGCGCGCATCAGCTGCAGCCACTCAGCCATCTTGCCTTCAGGCGCGCGTGTGGAGCCTATGCCGAGCAGGGCGTCGATCGCAAGGTCATGTTGTGCGGGTGGCTCGTTGACGATGACGACGCCTGCGTCGCGGGCACGCCGCAGAGATGCCATTGCGTCCGCGGGCAAACGCGCCGCATCGCCACAAAAAGTGACTACGGGCGCGAAGCCGCGGCGCTGTAACTCGCACGCAGCTTCGAAGCCGTCACCACCGTTGTTTCCCGGACCGCAGGCGATCCAGACGGTGCGGGCGTGCGGCGTGATCGCCATCGCAAGCCGCGCGGTCGCCATGCCGGCGCGCTGCATGAGCGTGTGCGCAGGAAGGCCGGCGGCGTGTGCAATTTCGATGCGGCGCGTGGCCGCGATGTCGAATAGATCGCAAATCGTTTCGGATGTGATGCGTTGCATGACACTCGATATTTTCAGGCCAACATCAATCGTTCGACGCCCAGACCTTCGAGATCGATCTCGGGTCGTCGCCCTCCGACCAAGTCGGCCAGTACGCGCGCGCTTCCGCAAGACAACGCCCAGCCGCTCGAGCCGTGCCCGAGGTTGAGCCAGATACCTGTCACTCCGCTGGCGCCGAGCACCGGCGGACCGTCGGGCAGCATCGGTCGCGCACCCTTCCATTGCTGCACGCCCGACTGAAGCGTCGCTGCGCCCGGAAACCAGTCTTGCAACACCTTGTAAAGCGTCTGAAGTGCAGCGGGGTTCATGGTGTCGAGTGATCCACCGAGTTCTGCGCTGCCGGCTACGCGAACGCGTTGGCCGAGGCGAGAGATGGCGACTTTGTAGCGCTCGTCCATTACCGCGCTTTGCGGCGCGTTCAACGGCTCGCGGATGTTTGCGCTGATCGAGTGCCCGTACACCGGCGTCAGCGGAATCCGCAGGCCCAGCGGGCGCAGAAGACGCGCAGAAGCCAAGCCGGCACACACAACGACTGCATCGAAGGGAAGGGCGGGTGAACCGGCAGCCAACGACAGGGAAGTGGGTGCCGATCGACTCAGGGGCGCGATATCGCAATTGAAATGAAATTGAGCCCCAAGTGCCTCGGCCTCCCACTTCAGGAGCAACGCGAATTGGCGGCAATTGGCGACCTCGTCGTCCGGCAGATGAATGGCGCCCGCCAGGTCCGTGTCGGTACTCAGTGCCGGCTCGATGCGCCGGGCTTCGTTGGCATCGACTTCCCGGAAATTCGTACCCGCTTCGCGCAATACGTCGAGGCCAGGCTGCACCAGTTTCTGCTCGCGTTTCGAGCGCAGCAAAACCAGGTAGCCATCGCTTCGCTCGTAGCTCAGCTCGCGGGCTTCGGTGATCTCGTGCAGGCGCGTGCGACTGTAGAACGCCAGGCGCTGCATGCGGCTTCGGTTGGCCAGGTACGTCTCCAGTTTGCAGGCCTTTTGCCAGCGTGACATCCACCTGACATCGCGCGCGCTGATCGGCCAGCGAAGCTTGATGGCGCCGTGCGTCGAAAGCAGCGACCGAAGCACCTTGCCGCGCATGCCTGGCGCTGCCCAAGGCGTGACGTAGCCGGGTGCGACCACGCCAGCGTTGGCAAAGCTGGCCTCTTCAGCGGCTGCGCCGCGGCGTTCGAAGACAGTCACCTCATGTCCGTCGGCCACTAACTCCCAAGCGGTTGTGACGCCGATGATGCCGGCGCCAACGATCGCGATTTTCATTCGAACTCTTTAATCAATGAGGGGTCCGCTGCTTGCCTGTGCAATACAGCGTTTGAAAGCCGCGTGAAGCAACTGTCCTTGCAAGCTACCGTTCTTGTAGTGTCCGCTCGATTTGCAAAGCGATGGCAAGCACCGCATCATCGTGCAGGGCGCCATGCCAGAGCATGAGGCCAACGGGTAGCTCGCCTTTCGCGTGGCAAGGGAGTGAGATGGCGCAGCCATCGAGCATGTTGACGATCGACGGGTTGCGCAAGAGCAGACTGTTTATGCGGAAGAACACGTCGTCGCGTTCTTCGCCCGGCGCCACACTCTCGATCGTGGGCGCCGTGATCGGCACCGTCGGTGACAGCACAGCATCGAAGGGCGCGAGGCTGCGCTCGACGCGAGTAATCCAGTCCCGGCGCGCGGCAACCAGATCGATGTACTGGTAAGCCGTCATGGCAGCACCCTTCAGTATGCGCTGTGCCACACGAGGGTCGTAGCCGGCACCGCTGCGCTCCAGCAACAACCGGTGCCACGCATAAGCTTCGGGGGCTGAAAAACCCCCGGTCGCGTTGAGGTTGGCGAGTTCGGCCAGCTCAGGCAGTTCAATCTCCTGGATGTACGCACCGGCAGCTCGGAGAGACTTGAGACCTCGCTCGAAAGCGATGGCCACGGTCGGCTCTAGGCCGTCGAGAAAAACGTTCTTGACGACGGCGAGTCGGTAAGCTGAAAGCGATGCCGTGCCAGCGACGACGCGTCGTGCCGCCAGAATTTCGTGCGCAGTGACTGCGTCGCGTACCGATCGCGTTATCGCGCAGACCGTATCGAGCGTGGTGGAGAGCGGGACTGCGCCATCGGTTGGCACCAGCCGTGCCGTGCTCTTGAAGCCGACGATGCCATTCAGAGCGGCCGGAATACGGATCGAGCCGCCCGTATCGGAGCCCAGTCCAATGAAGACCGCGCCGGTCGCGACGGACACCGCGGCGCCGGACGACGAGCCACCCGGAATGCGCGGCGTGGCCGTGTCGCATGCGTTGGCCGGCGTGCCGTAGTGCGGATTGACGCCGACGCCCGAGAAAGCGAACTCCGTCATGTTGGTCCGGCCGATATTGACACCGCCGGCCTGACGCAGGCGGGTAACGGCGGTCGCGTCGGCCCTGGCCGTCGTTGAATGTGCGAGGACGACGGATCCGGCGGGGGTCGGCTGGCCGGCAATGTCGAAAAGGTCTTTGGCTGAAAACGCGAGTCCGCTCAGAGGACTTTGCGGGGGCGCAAGGGCAGCCGCGGATCGCGCTTCATCAAACATGGTGCGGGTGAAGGCATGGGCGCATGCCGCAGACGCGGCGATGAGGACCGCTTCCTCCGTGGCTGTGGCCGCATCGGTCTGGCCCGCGAGCAGTGCAAGGCGTGTGGCATGGAGGTCGTTCATGGGGATGGAAAGCGTAGGCGTGGAAGGGGTGGGCAGGAGCGCGAAGCGGGACGCGACAAGGAGGAGTGACGGAGGTAAAACGAGAGCGGCAGTGCTATACTCGTATGGTTTCGCTGGTCATGCGGTGACGGTGTTTGGTGAGCTTGCTTTCTGGCAAGTTTCTCCCAAGTTACTTGTTACTGTGCCTGTTGAAACGCATCCGCAAACCAGCCCAATCAAGGTGTTGTGTCCTACTTCGAAAATGTTCGAAAAAGGCTCAAAACGGGCTGGATTTTAGACCCAACCTTTGGAGTTATTTCTATGTCGACCACCATGCGCGAAATGCTGGAAGCCGGTGTCCATTTCGGTCACCAAACCCGCTTCTGGAACCCCAAGATGGCCCCGTTCATCTTCGGCCATCGCAACAAGATTCACATCATCAACCTGGAAAAGTCGCTCCCGATGTTCCAGGACGCGATGATGTACGCCAAGCAACTCACGGCCAACCGCGGCACGATCCTGATGGTCGGCACCAAGCGCCAGGCCCGTGAAATTGTGGCTTCGGAAGCCCGCCGCGCCGGCGTTCCTTTCGTTGACACCCGCTGGCTCGGCGGCATGTTGACCAACTTCAAGACCGTCAAGACGTCGATCAAGCGCTTGAAGGACATGAAGGCGCAGCAAGAAGTCGGGCTCGAAAGCCTGAGCAAGAAAGAGCAGCTGACCTTTTCACGCGAAATCGCCAAGCTCGAGAAGGATATCGGTGGCATCCAGGACATGGCCGCTCTGCCCGATGCCATCTTCGTGATCGACGTGGGTTTCCACAAGATTGCAGTGCTCGAGGCCAAGAAGCTCGGCATACCCATGATCGGTGTGGTCGACTCCAACCATTCGCCTGAAGGCATCGACTACGTGATTCCCGGCAACGACGACTCTTCGAAGGCCGTCTTGCTGTACGCCCGTGGCATCGCCGACGCGATCATCGAAGGCCGCAACAATGCCGCCGGTGACGTCGTCAAGGCCATCGCCGAAGGCGGCGGCAGCGACGAATTCGTTGAAGTCGAAGAAGGTGCTTCGGCCTGATCCACGCTCTCGCGAGCCTGAAGAAGGGGCTTCGTTGCCCTTTTTTTTATACTGATTTTTGAAGTTACGGAGATAGAAAAATGGCTGCAATCACCGCAAGCATGGTCGGCGAACTGCGCGCGAAGACCGACGCGCCGATGATGGAATGCAAAAAGGCCCTGACCGAGGCCGAGGGCAACATGGAAAAGGCCGAAGAGTTGCTACGCATCAAGCTCGGTAACAAGGCCGGCAAGGCGTCGGGCCGCATCACCGCCGAAGGCGTCGTCACGGCGTTTGTCGATGGCGATGCGGGCGGCATGATCGAAATCAATTGCGAAACCGACTTCGTTACCAAGAACGACAGCTTCCTGGCTTTTGCCAACGCCGCCGCGATGCTCGTGGCGAAGCACAGCCCAGCTGATATTGCTGGACTTGGCGCGCTTTCGTATGCGCAAGATGGCTTTGGCCCGACGCTTGAAGACGTGCGTCGGGGCCTGATCGGGAAGATCGGCGAGAACATGAGTTTTCGCCGCTTCAAGCATTTCGCGGGCAACGGCAAGCTGGCGTCGTACCTCCACGGCACGCGCATTGGCGTGATGGTCGAGTTCGAAGGTGACGACACTGCAGCCAAAGACGTGGCAATGCATATTGCAGCGATGAAACCCGTGTCTATTTCGAGCACCGATGTGCCTGCGGAACTCATCGAAAAAGAGCGCGCTGTGGCTGCCGGCAAAGCTGAGGAAGACCGCAAGACCGCCGAAGCCGAGGGCAAGAAAACCCAGCCGGCCGACATCGTCGCCAAGCGCATCGAAGGCGGCGTGCAGAAATACCTGAAAGAGGTTTCACTGCATAACCAGGCCTTCGTGAAGAACGACAAGCAGACCGTTGAAGCCATGCTCAAGGCCGCCGGTACGAGCGTCAAGGGCTTCACCCTTTACGTGGTCGGCGAGGGGATCGAGAAAAAGGTCGATGACTTTGCCGCAGAAGTTGCTGCCCAAGTGGCTGCAGCCAAGGCGGCGGCGTAATTCCCGCTCTACACTCGCCCCGCAAACACCGAAGGAAAATGCCCATGTCCGAACCCCGCCCAGCCCACAAGCGAATCTTGTTGAAGCTGTCCGGGGAGGCGCTCATGGGCGATGACGCTTTCGGCATCAATCGCGCGACCATAGTCCGCATGGTCGAAGAGGTGGCTGAGGTGGTCAACATGGGCGTCGAACTGGCGGTCGTGATCGGCGGCGGCAACATTTTTCGCGGCGTGGCCGGCGGTTCGGTCGGAATGGACCGGGCCACTGCCGACTACATGGGCATGCTCGCCACTGTAATGAACGCACTAGCACTTGCCGATGCCATGAACAAGCAGGGGCTCGTGGCCCGCGTGATGTCGGCCATCGCCATTGAGCAGGTGGTCGAGCCTTACGTGCGGCCGAAGGCGCTCCAGTATCTCGAAGAGGGCAAGGTCGTGATCTTCGCTGCCGGTACCGGCAACCCATTTTTTACGACCGACACGGCTGCAGCGTTGCGCGGTGCCGAGATCGGCGCCGAACTGGTGCTGAAGGCGACAAAGGTGGACGGCGTGTACAGCGCTGACCCCAAGAAAGACCCGAACGCGACGCGCTACACCAGCCTGACCTTCGACGAGGCGATTTCACGCAATCTCGGGATCATGGATGCCACGGCATTTGCGCTGTGCCGGGATCAAAAGCTGCCGATCAAGGTGTTTTCGATTTTTAAGAACGGTGCGCTCAAACGCGTCGTGCTGGGTGAAGACGAAGGCACTTTGGTGCACGCTTGAGGAGTACTTAGAGATGACCATTGCAGACATTCGCAGTGCGACCGACGTCAAGATGAACCAGTCGCTCGCCGCATTCCAGAACAACCTCACCAAGATCCGCACCGGTCGCGCCAACTCGGCGTTGCTCGATTCGATCCACGTCGACTACTACGGATCGTCGGTGCCGCTGAGCCAGGTCGCCAATGTCTCGGTGCTCGACTCGCGCACGATCAGCGTCCAACCTTGGGAAAAAGGCATGGGCGCCAAGATCGAAAAGGCGATTCGCGAAAGCGATCTGGGGCTCAACCCGGCGTCGATGGGCGACCTCATTCGTGTGCCGTTGCCAGCCATGAGCGAAGAGCGTCGGCGCGAGATGACCAAACTGGTCCGCAACGAGGGCGAGAGCGCCAAGATCGCTACGCGCAATCTTCGACGCGATGCCAACGAATCGGTAAAGAAACTGGTGAAAGACAAGCTGGCTTCGGAAGATGACCAGAAGCGCGCCGAGGCTGAGATCCAGAAAGTGACCGACCGTCATATCTCGGAAGTCGACCGCCTCGTCGCCGCCAAAGAGGCGGAGATCATGGCCGTCTAGCATGGGGCAAACACCTGCCGTGCCGAATCACATCGCCATCGTCATGGATGGCAATGGTCGCTGGGCCACGCGGCGGTTTTTGCCGCGTGTTGCCGGTCATAAGCAGGGTGTCGAATCGCTCCGTCGCTGCGTCAAGGCCTGCGTTGATCGTGGCGTCGGCGTGCTGACGGTGTTTGCGTTTTCTTCCGAGAACTGGAATCGTCCAGTCGAGGAAGTCTCCGGCCTCATGGACCTGATGGTGGGTGCATTGACGCGTGAAGTGCCGCGACTGAGCAAAGACGGTGTGCGTCTGCATTTCGTCGGTGAGCGTGGCGGTCTGTCCGAAAAGATATCCGCTGGACTGGTGCAGGCCGAGGCAGCGACGGCGCACAACACGCACCTTATTTTCAACGTGTGCTTCAACTACGGTGGTCGATGGGACATCGCCCGTGCCGCAGCTGCATTGGCGGAGCGCGGCGAGCCGATCACCGAAGTCAGCCTCGACCGCGAGATGGCGCTTTCCCATGTGTCAGACCCCGATCTTTTTATTCGCACCGGTGGAGAGCAGCGGCTGTCGAACTTCCTGCTCTGGCAGAGCGCTTATGCGGAGCTGTTCTTCAGCGACAAGCTCTGGCCGGAGTTCGACGAGGCCGCGCTGGATGAGGCGATCGGTGCCTTCCAGCGTCGCGAGCGTCGTTTCGGAAAGACCTCTGCGCAGCTTTCGTCGGGCGCCGAGCGCGCCAGACAGCCGGCCTGACGCAACTTAGGTCAAATGCTCAAGCAAAGAATCATCACGGCGATCGTCCTTCTGGCGATCTTGTTGCCGGCTCTCTTCTATCCTTCCAACGGCACCGTTCCGATTCCTTTCGCCTGTGTGATGCTGGCGTTGATTGCTGCGGCGGGTTGGGAGTGGGGCAAGCTAAATGGCTATGGGCAGGGTATCTCGCTGCTGTTCGGGGCCGAGATCCTTTGTCTTTGCCTGTTGTCCTGGGTGCTAGGTTTGCTAGACCAGTCGCTTTCCATCGTATGGATCGTCGCGAGTGCGGCATGGGTGTTGGGCGGGGCCTTTTTGCTGCGCGCCGCAGTGCCCGGCTGGCCGCGCATCCCCAAACCGTTGCGCGTGGTGGGCGGCTTGTTGGCGTTGTGGGTGGCCTGGATGGCCGCAGTGCAGGCTCGCATGATCGGCATTAATTTCTTGCTGTCGATCTTGCTGCTCGTGTGGGTGGCCGACGTGTTCGCGTATTTCGCCGGACGCGCCTTTGGCCTCAAATTCACGCGCAACAAACTGGCACCGTCGATCAGTCCGGGCAAGAGTTGGGAAGGGGTTTGGGGCGGTATGGCCGGTGTCCTGGTGCTGGCGCTGGCATGGGTTTGGGCCGATGCGTCGGCACAGGCGATGGTTGCGAGCCTCTACACGCGGCTGGCGCAACGGGGCTGGTGGTTGCTGCTGATCGGCGTGGTGTTCATGGCGGCGATGAGCGTGGTCGGCGATCTTGTCGAGTCGCTCATCAAGCGCAGCGCCGGCGCCAAAGACAGCAGCAGTCTGCTGCCCGGCCATGGAGGGGTGCTCGATCGGGTCGACGCACTGCTTCCTGCTTTGCCGATCGCGATGATGTTGTGGTCATTCTGTGAATACGCTTAAGCAGCGCATCACCGTGTTGGGCTCGACCGGCTCGGTCGGCGTCAACACGCTCGATGTGATTTCGCGCCATCTCGATCGCTTCGAGGTTTTCGCGTTGTCGGCCGCGACCAAGGTCGACGAACTGCTCGCCCAATGCATGCGTTTCAAGCCGCGCTTCGCTGTGATGGTCAGCGCGCCACACGCTGACCTGCTGGCCGACAAGCTGAAGCAAAACGGCAGTGCAACGCGCGTGCTGACGGCGCCGGACGCAATTGAAGCGATAGCCTCGCACGACGAAGTAGACGCAGTCATGGCCGCCATCGTCGGCGCGGCGGGGCTTGGCGCTTGCCTTGCTGCTGCGCGCGCCGGCAAGCGGCTATTGTTGGCCAACAAGGAAGCGCTCGTGGTCGGCGGCGAACTCTTCATGCACACCGTGCGTGAGGGAGGCGCGACATTGCTGCCGATCGACAGCGAGCATTCGGCCATCTTTCAATCGCTGCCCGAAGACCCGGCGACCTGGGGTCGGCGCATCGACAAAATCATCCTCACCGCTTCGGGTGGTCCGTTCCGCACACGCGCCGCCGGCAGCTTGAGCCACGTCACGCCGGAGCAAGCGTGTGCTCATCCCAATTGGGTGATGGGCCGCAAGATCTCGGTCGACTCCGCGACGATGATGAACAAGGCGCTCGAAGTCATTGAAGCGCGTCATCTGTTCGGTGTCTTGCCCGAACGGATCGAGGTGGTGATCCACCCTCAAAGCGTGGTGCATTCGATGGTGCAGTTCACCGATGCATCGGTCGTCGCGCAATTGGGTACGCCCGACATGCGCGTGCCTATCGCCGTTGGCCTCGCATGGCCTGAGCGCATCGAGAGCGGTGCGGCGCGGCTCGACTTCCGGACGATGGGTGCCTTGACGTTCGAGACGCCTGATGCGGCGCTCTTCCCAGGTCTCGATCTGGCATGGCAGGCACTGCGCGCTGCGCCGGGCACGACGGCCGTGCTGAACGCAGCCAATGAAGTTGCCGTTCAAGCTTTCCTGGATAGACGTCTGCGCTTCGACCTCATACACGCAGTGAACATGGAAACTTTGGAGGTGGTTGCTTCCTCCAAACCGTCGTCGCTCGCCGATCTGCTGGCGCTCGACGCGGTAGCGCGACGGGCTGCCAACGCCGCCGCGCTACGATTCGCCGCGGCCTGACGTTTCAAACAGGGGGAATTCCGATGCTCACAGTCGTTGCCTTTATCGTCGCGCTGGGTGTACTTATCGCTGTTCATGAGTACGGCCACTATCGCGTCGCGGTGGCCTGCGGCGTCAAGGTGTTGCGCTTCTCGGTCGGTTTTGGAAAGACGCTCTACCGGTGGCAGCCGAAGCGCCAGCGCCCGGGTCAGCAAACCGAGTTCGTCATCGGCATGTTTCCGCTCGGCGGCTACGTGAAGATGCTGGACGAACGTGAAGGTGTGGTGGCGCCTGAAGAGCGGCATCGCGCTTTCAACGTCCAGCCGCTCCGTTCGCGCGCGGCCATCGTGGCGGCGGGTCCGATTGCGAATCTGCTACTTGCGGTCGCGCTTTATACCGTCGTCAACTGGATCGGCGTGCAGGAGCCGGTGGCGACGCTGGCACGTCCGGTGCCGGCATCTTTAGCTGAACAGGCCGGCCTGCGCGGCGGCGAGCACATCACGCGTGCCGGCTTCGACGGCGAGCTCGACACGGTCGATTCATTCGAAGACTTGCGCTGGCGCATGACACGGGCAGCACTCGATCGTCGCGACCTGACGCTCGAAATCTCGGGCGAGGGTGGTAAGCCTGCGCGCGAGCTGGTGCTGCCGCTCAGCCGCGTCGAGGCCAAGGATGCCGACGCGCAGATGTTTCGCAAGATAGGCGTCATCGCACCGCTGACCCGTCCTGAGATAGGTGATGTCGTTGCGGGCAGCGCAGGCGACCGCGCCGGCTTGAAGAAAGGCGATCTCGTGCGATCGATCGGGACTGCGGCCATCGTGGACGGGCAGCAACTGCGCGAGGTCATCCGCGCTTCGGTGGATGACGGAAAGCCGAAAATGCAGGCTTGGGCAATCGAGCGCGGCGGGCGCTCGATAAGCATCGATGTCGTTCCTGACGTTCGCGACGAAGGCACCGCCAAAGTGGGTCGCATTGGCGCCTACGTTGGCGCGCCGCCGGTCATGGTGACTGTGCGCCAAGGTCCGGTCATGGGCTTCTGGCGCGGCGTCGTTCGCACCTGGGAAGTGTCTGCTCTGACTGTGCGCATGATGGGCAAGATGGTTATCGGCGAGGCGTCTCTCAAGAATCTCAGCGGACCTCTCACCATCGCTGACTACGCAGGCAAATCTGCGAGCATGGGGCTCACCCAATACCTCATATTTCTGGCACTTATCAGCGTCAGTTTGGGGGTCCTGAATCTCATGCCTTTGCCTGTCCTCGACGGGGGGCACCTGATGTATTATCTTTGGGAGGGCCTGACAGGCAAAAGCGTATCCGACGCATGGATGGAACGCTTTCAGCGCGGCGGCGTCGCGTTGCTTCTCGTCATGATGTCGATCGCACTGTTCAACGACGTAAATCGGCTCCTTGGTTAACTTTCGGTCGTCTCTTTCCGAGCCGGCCCATTTCACAGATGAACAAACACTTCAGTCGCTTTCGCTTGCGTAGCGTGGCAGCGGTAGTCGCCGGTGCACTGGCTGCAACAGCCGCATGGGCTGTCGAGCCATTCACGGTTCGCGACATCCGGGTCGAAGGCCTGCAACGCGTGGAGCCGGGAACGATCTTCGCGTCGTTGCCGCTCCGTGTCGGCGACACCTACAGCGACGATCGTGGCTCTGCTGCGATTCGAGCGCTGTTCGATCTGGGGCTGTTCAAGGACGTTCGAATCGACGTGAGCGGCAACGTGCTGGTAGTCATCGTCGAAGAGCGTCCGACGATTGCCGATGTCGATTTCGCCGGCACCAAGGAGTTCGACAAAGCCGTCCTGCAAAAAGCGCTGCGCGAAGTCGGGCTGGCCGAAGGGCGCCCCTACGACAAAGCACTGGCCGACAAGGCCGAGCAAGAACTGAAGCGCCAGTACATCAGCAAGAGCCTGTACAACGCCACCGTCGTGACCACCGTGACGCCGACGGAACGTAATCGCGTCAACCTGACCTTCACGGTGAACGAAGGCGATTCCGCCCGCATCCGCGAAATCCGGGTCGTCGGCAACAAGGCCTTTAGCGAGTCGACCTTGCTCGACTTGTTCGATCAGGACAGCGGCGGCTTTATGAGCTGGTACACCAAGTCCAACCAGTATTCGCGCGCCAAGCTCAATGCCGACCTTGAGACGATGCGCTCGTACTACCTCACGCGCGGCTACCTCGAGTTCCGCATCGATTCGACCCAGGTCGCCATCTCGCCCGACCGGCAGGATCTGTCGGTCACCGTCAACGTGACAGAAGGCGAGAAGTTTGTCGTGGCTGGCGTCAAGCTCGCGGGCAACTATCTTGGCCGCGATGAAGAGTTCAAGTCGCTCGTCACCATCAAGCCGGGCGAGGCCTACAACGGCGAAGACGTCACGGTTACCACCAAGGCCTTCACAGACTATTTCGGTACCTTCGGCTATGCCTTTGCACGCGTGCAGGCACAGCCCGAAGTCGACCGCGTCAACAACCGCGTCAACCTGACGCTGCAGGCCGAACCTTCGCGCCGCGTGTATGTTCGCCGCGTGAACATCGGCGGCAACAACCGCACGCGTGACGAAGTCGTCCGTCGCGAGTTCCGTCAATACGAGGCGTCGTGGTACGACGGCGACAAGATCAAGCTGTCGCGCGATCGCGTGGACCGTCTCGGCTTTTTCACCGAGGTCAACGTCGACACGGTCGAAATCCCCGGCACACCCGATCAGGTCGACCTGACGGTGAGCGTTGTTGAAAAACCTACAGGCACTCTGCAGCTGGGTGCCGGCTTCTCCAGTGCAGAAAAGGTCTCTCTGACGTTCGGCATCACGCAAGAAAACGTCTTCGGTTCGGGCAACTACCTTGGCTTGCAGGTCAACACCAGCAAGTACAACCGCACGATCTCAATTACGGCGACCGATCCGTACTTCACGGCCGACGGCATCTCCCGGACCTTCAGCCTGTATTCCGCGACGACGCGTCCCTACTATGCGGCGGACGGCGACTACAAACTCGTGCATGAAGGAGGCTCCATCAGTTTCGGCGTGCCGTTCAGCGAAGTCGACACAGTGTTCTTCGGCATCGGGCTCGAGCGCTATCGTTTCGATCCGGGCTCGAACGGAACCTACACGCTGGTCAACGGGCAATACGTCTACAGCGCCTCGCCTCAGGCATATCGCGACTATTTCGGGTGCGCGACAAATGGCACAACCGGCATCGTGACCAGTTGTTCTAACCCGTCGGTGTTTGGCATCCCTCTGACCATCGGCTGGTCGCGCGACGATCGCGACAGTGCACTGGTTCCGACCCGCGGTCGCCTGCAGCGCGCCAACCTGGAAATCGGTGTCGGTGGCGACATGAAGTATCTCAAGTCGAGCTACCAGTACCAGCAGTTTTTCCCGATCACCAAGCAATACACGTTCTCGATTAACGGCGAAGCAGGTTATGCCCGGCCGTATGGTGACAAGGCGTACCCGATCTTCAAAAACTTCTATGCCGGGGGCCTGGGTTCGGTTCGCGGCTTCGAGCAGAACTCGCTCGGCCCGCGCGACTTCGTCACGGGCGCCTCGCTCGGCGGTACCAAGAAGGCCATTTTCAATGCCGAATTGAGCACGCCGTTTCCAGGTGCCGGTAACGACCGTACGCTGCGGCTGTACTCGTTCTTCGACGCAGGCAATGTGTTCTCCACCCGTGGCACCGGCGTGACCGACGCACAATGGAAAGCGCAGCAAAAGATCCGCGCCTCGGTTGGTTTGGGCATCAGTTGGGTTTCCCCGCTCGGACCGCTGCGCCTTGCCTATGCGATCCCGATTCGTCAGCAGAAGCAGGTCGTTGATCCGAATAATGCGTTGATCGAATTGGTGCCTGCCGATCGCGTTCAACGCTTGCAATTTCAGATTGGAACTTCGTTCTGATGAGCAATTTGGTTCGTGCGGCCGGTACGCTGCTGATCTCTTTACTGGCATTTGTTTGTGCGCCGTCGCAAGCGCAGGAAACGTTCCGCGTCGGCTTCGTCAACCCGGATCGTGTGCTGCGCGAGGCACAACCTGCCAAGGCAGCGCAAGCCAAACTCGAAGCAGAGTTCTCGAAGCGTGAGAAAGACCTCGCGGGGCAGGGCGATGCCTTGAAGAGCGCCTCTGAAAAGTTCGAGCGGGAAGCGCCGACATTGTCTGAAGCCCAGCGTGCGTCGCGACAGCGCACGTTGGTAGACCAGGACCGCGATTTTCAGCGCAAGCGACGCGAGTTTCAGGAAGACCTGAATGCCCGGAAGAACGAAGAGCTGCAACAGGTCTACGAGCGGGCCAACCGCGTCGTGAAGCAAGTTGCCGAGGCGGAGAAGTACGACGCCATCCTGCAGGAAGCGATCTACATCAACCCAAAGCACGACATCACCGACAAGGTGATCAAGGCGTTGAACGCTCCTTCGTCGGCGCCTTCGCCGGCCGCTAGCAAATAAGAGGACGATCGCCGTGGCACTGTCGCTTGGCGCCATCGTCGACGCCCTGGGTGGCGAACTCCATGGCGACCGCGCGGTTTCGATCGAGCGGCTCGCGCCATTGAAAAGCGCGCAGGCAGACGCTCTCACTTTTCTCAGCAGCTCCAAATTCAACGACGACCTCGTCGTATCGAAGGCGGCTTGCGTGATCGTTGCTCCCGCGATGCGCGAAATCGCCGCAGCACGCGGCGCCTTTATCGTTGCAACTGACCCGCAGTATTACTTCGCACTGCTCACGCAGTTGTGGAAGGCACACCTTGCACGACCGGGCACGCCGCGCATCCATCCCAGCGCCATCATCGATCCCGGCGCAGACATCGACTCGACGGCCCGTATCGGCGCGCTCTGCGTGATCGAGCGTGGCGTGCGCATCGGAGCGGACACTGTCCTCAAGTCGAACGTGACGGTGAGCGAAGACTGCATCATTGGTGCGCGTTGCAACCTCTATCCGGGCGTGGTGATCGGTGCCGACGGCTTCGGAAATGCACTGCACGAAGGGAAGTGGGTCAAGATCGAGCAGCTTGGCGCGGTACGCATTGGCGACGACGTCGACATCGGCGCCAATACATGCATCGATCGTGGAGCGCTCGATGACACCGTGATCGAAGACGGCGTCAAGCTCGACAACCTTATCCAGATCGGTCACAACGTCCGAATCGGCAAGCATACGGCTATGGCTGGCTGCACCGGCGTCGCGGGCAGCACCAGCATCGGCGCGCATTGCACCATCGGCGGGCAGGGAATCATCATCGGGCACGTGACCATCGCCGACGGGGTGCATATCTCGGCCGGCACAACGGTCATGGGGTCGATTCTCAAGCCGGGCCACTACACTGGTGTGTTCCCCATCGACGACAATGCTTCCTGGCAGAAAAACGCCGCGACCGTCAGGCAGCTACACACTCTGCGCGATCGACTCAGGGCCCTTGAAAAAGCGGCCACGCAAGACAACAAAGCACCATGACAACGCCCGACTCCACGCTCGATTCAGCGCTCGACACATCGCTCGACATCCATCAAATCCTCAAGCTGCTGCCGCATCGCTACCCGTTTTTGCTGGTTGACCGAGTGCTGTCGATGGAAAAAGGCAAGCGGATCACGGCGATCAAGAACGTGACGATGAACGAGCCCTTTTTCAACGGACACTTTCCCCACCGGCCGGTGATGCCGGGTGTGCTGATGCTCGAAGCCATGGCGCAAGCCGCCGCGTTGCTGTCGTTCCGTTCGCTAGACATGGTGCCAGACGAGAACACCATCTACTACTTTGCTGCGATCGATGGCGCGCGTTTCAAGCGGCCTGTGGAGCCCGGTGATCAGCTCACGCTCGAAGTTGAAATCGAGCGCATGAAGGCCGGTATTTCCAAGTTCAAGGGTCGTGCGCTCGTAGGCACCGAACTCGCATGCGAAGCGACTCTGATGTGCGCCATGCGCCAGATCAACTGATCCTGAACGGCGCATGACGCAGGTTCATTCGACGGCGATCGTCGACCCCAAAGCCGAACTCGACGGTTCCGTCGCGGTCGGCCCTTACACGGTCATCGGCCCTCACGTGAAGATCGGTGCGAACACCACGGTCGGTGCGCACTGCGTGATCGAGGGCCGCACGACGATCGGCCAGGACAACCGCATTTTTCAGTTCTCGTCGCTCGGTGCAGTGCCGCAAGACAAAAAGTACGCGGGCGAGCCGACCGAACTGGTCATCGGTGATCGCAACACGATCCGCGAGTTTTGCACCTTCAACCTCGGCGTGCCAGGCGCGGGCGGCGTTACGCGCGTGGGACATGACAACTGGATCATGGCCTACACCCACATCGCGCACGACTGCTTGGTCGGCGACCACACCACGTTGGCGAACAACACGACGCTCGCGGGCCATGTCGAGCTCGGCGACTGGGTGACGATCGGCGGGCTCGTCGGCATCCACCAGTTCGTGAAGATCGGCGCACATGCAATGGTCGGCTTCGCCACCGCCGTGTCGCAGGACGTACCGCCTTTCATGCTGGTCGATGGCAATCCAATGGCGGTACGCGGCTTCAACCTGGTGGGCCTGCGGCGGCGCGGTTTCTCGCCGGAGCGACTCGCCGCGGTCAAGCAGATGCATCGTCTGCTGTATCGGCAAGGTAAGACGCTCGACGAGGCCCGTGCCGGCATCAGCGAGTTGACGGCCGAGATGCCCGACGCGGCGGCCGAGGCCGCGCTCATGAGCGACTTTCTGTCCAGCGTCACGCGCGGAATCGCGCGTTGAGCCGGGTGAGGCATTCAGAAACCCGAACCGCTGAAGCGGGCATGGACAGCAAGGTCGGTCCGCGGCAATTCGCGATGGTGGCGGGCGAGCCATCTGGCGACCTGCTGGCCGGACTGCTGCTCGACGGGTTGCGGGCTCGCTGGCCTGCTCTCAAGATGGTCGGCATCGGCGGTCCCCGCATGCTTGCACGCGGCTTCGAGACCTGGTGGCCGCAAGAGAAGCTGGCAGTGCGCGGCTATGTCGAAGTATTGCGCCACTACGCTGAGATTTCCGGCATTCGCCGACAGCTGAAAGCCCGGCTGCTGCGCGAATGGCCCGATCTTTTTATCGGCGTCGATGCGCCTGATTTCAATCTCGACCTCGAGGCAAGCCTGCGAGGACGCGGCATCAAGACCGTGCACTTCGTTTGTCCGTCGATCTGGGCGTGGCGTGCCGACCGCATTGAAAAGATTCGCGCAGCAGCCGATCATGTGCTGTGTATCTTTCCGTTCGAACCCGCGCTGTTGGCCGAGCACGGCGTGTCGGCGAGCTACGTGGGTCATCCGCTGGCCGATGTCATTCCGATGAAGCCCGATCGCGCCGCAGCCCGCGTGGCGTTGGGCCTAGATGCGAATGCGCCGGTCGTCGCGCTGCTGCCGGGCAGTCGCCGCTCCGAAGTGCGTTACCTGGCATCACGATTCTTCGCAGCGGCGGCGCTCATGAAGCGCGCAAAACCGAACATGCAATTCGTGGTGCCGGTCATTCCCAGCCTGCGCGCCGATGTCGTTGCCGCGCTTCAGGCCAGCGGCATAGCCGACCAGATAACGCTGCTCGAAGGCCAATCTCATGCGGCGCTCGCTGCCTGCGATGCGACCTTGATCGCCAGCGGCACTGCCACGCTGGAGGCCGCGCTTTTCAAGCGTCCGATGGTCATCGCGTACAACATGAACGGCATCTCGTGGCGCATCATGCAAAAGAAGCAGTTGCAGCCTTGGGTCGGATTGCCGAACGTCCTTTGCGGTGAGTTCGTCGTGCCCGAATTGCTGCAGGACGCTGCCACGCCCGAGGCTCTGGCCGAGGCTACGCTGGCATGGCTGCAAGCCCCCGACAAGGTGCGTGCGCTCGAACAACGTTTTACGACGCTGCATCAGCAACTGCAGCGAGATACGCCGAGACTGTGTGCCGATGCGATCCAAAAAGTTCTTGAAGGCTGAACAGGCGCGCCTGGTGTGGGACGCGCCAGGTCTGCTTGCGGGCGTGGACGAGGCAGGCCGTGGTCCGCTCGCTGGCCCCGTCGTCGCGGCCGCGGTCATCCTCGACGATTCACGGCCCATTCGCGGCCTGGCCGATTCCAAGACGCTGACGGCGCTTCAGCGGGAGCGGCTCAACGAGCAGATTCTGGCGAAGGCGTTGTGTTGCTCCATCGCGCACGCAACTGTCGAAGAGATCGACACTCACAACATCCTTCAGGCGACGATGATCGCCATGCGTCGTGCCGTCGAGGGGCTTCGACTGAAGCCTGCCAAGGTTCTGGTCGACGGCAATCGGTTGCCGACGCTCGATGTGCTGGCCGAAGCGGTCATTCAGGGCGATGCATTCATCAAGTCGATCTCGGCCGCATCGATCATTGCCAAGGTGCATCGCGATAAGCTTTGTCAACAGTTGCACGACGAGTTTCCGCAGTACGGCTTTGCCGGTCACAAGGGCTACGGCACGCCCGAACACCTAGAGGCATTGCTGCGTCACGGTGCATGCATTCACCACCGGCGTTCATTCAGTCCTGTCGCGGCGGCGTTGGTGCGCATGAGCGCTCTGGGTATCGGCGTTCGAGTCGAAACGACGGTGACGCAAATCGAATTGCGCGTCTTACCCGTAACGCCTCCGATGCTCGGATTCGGGCAATGACGTCGCCCGACGTCAGCCATGTCAGCTCGCGCGAGAACCCGCTCCTGAAAGACCTGCGTAAGCTGTCGCACGACGCAGGCGCGTACCGCAGACTCGGCCGCCTCTGGCTGGAGGGCGATCATCTATGCCGAGCCGCGCTGGAACGTGGCGTGCGGCCGGCCATCGCAGTGTTTTCCGAAACGTACTGGCCGCAGGCCAAGGTGGAATGGTCCGGCGCGGCAGTCAAAACAATCGTGATCGAGGATGCGTTGCTGGCCGCAGTGAGCGCGCTCGAGTCGCCGGCGCCGATGGGTTTCGTGATCGATCTGCCCGAGCCGCTCGTGCTCTTGCCAAACGCGCCCACCGTCATCCTCGATCGTTTGCAGGACGCGGGCAATGTGGGCTCGATTTTGCGCAGCGCATCGGCCTTCGGTTTCACGCAAGTGATAGCGCTCAAGGGCACTGCGGCGCTTTGGGCCCCTAAGGTGCTGCGTGCGGGGATGGGTGCGCATTTCGGCTTGCGTCTGATCGAAGGCGTCGAGGTCGACGTTCTCGACACCCTAAAGGTGCCGCTCGTCGCCACCAGCTCGCACCGAGGCGAATGGCTGCACCAGCTCCGCTTGCCGAATCCCTGTGCCTGGCTGATGGGCCACGAGGGGCAGGGCGTGTCCGCCGCACTCGCTGCGCGCGCAACAACGCACGTGCGCATCGCGCAACCGGGTGGCGAAGAGTCGTTGAACGTGGCCGCGGCCGCCGCAATTTGCCTTCATGCCAGCGCTGCGACGTCCGTCTTGTAAGTTTGGGGCAGCAGCTCGCGGCTATAATCAAAGGCTTTCCCGCTCATACCCCGCCCACAGCGAACGCTAGCCAACTCCTCGACGAAAGTCGCGACCCTTCGAGTCAAATCAGGGTTCGTTTTGGGCGTAATCCATCCGGAGAACCCCAGTGCTTTTGTCTCTCAAGGGAGCTTTCCCACCCGCCATCCTGGCGCTTGCAGACGGCACAGTCTTCCAAGGCAACTCGATTGGCGCCGCCGGCGCCACGACTGGCGAAGTGGTGTTCAACACCGCCATGTCCGGCTATCAGGAAATCCTGACCGACCCCAGCTATTGCCAGCAGATCGTGACGCTCACGTATCCGCACATCGGCAACTACGGTGTCAATGAGGAAGACGTCGAGGCCGACAAAATTCATGCGGCAGGCTTGATCATCAAAGACTTGCCGCTCATCGCGTCCAACTTCCGCAAGACCGCTACGCTGAGCGAATACCTTGTGGTTGGCAAAACTGTTGCCATCGCCAACATCGACACGCGCAAGCTCACCCGCCATCTGCGGACCCACGGCGCGCAAAACGGCTGCATCCTGGGTTTGGCCGAAGGAGAAGCCGTGACGCAGGCGCTCATTGACAAGGCGATCGCCGCCGCGAAGGGCGCCCCCAACATGGCCGGGCTCGACCTGGCCAAGGTGGTGTCGGTGCAGCATGCCTACGAGTGGAACCAGACCGAGTGGAAGCTCGGCTCCGGCTACGGCGTGCAGATCACGCCGAAATTCCATGTCGTCGCCTACGACTACGGCGTCAAGAAAAACATCCTGCGCATGATCGCGCAACGTGGCGCGCGCATCACCGTCGTGCCGGCGCAAACACCGGCGGCCGACGTGCTCAAGCTCAAGCCCGACGGCATCTTTTTGGCCAATGGCCCGGGCGACCCGGAGCCCTGCGACTACGCGATCGAATCGACACGTGCATTGATCGACACCGGTATTCCGGTCTTCGGTATTTGCCTCGGCCACCAGATCATGGCGCTGGCCTCCGGTGCCAAGACCTTCAAGATGAAGTTCGGCCATCATGGCGCGAACCATCCGGTGAAAGACCTCGACAACGGCCGCGTGAGCATCACGAGTCAGAACCATGGCTTCGCGGTGGACGAGAAATCGTTGCCGCCCACCTTGCGACCGACGCACATCAGCCTGTTCGACAACACGCTGCAAGGCCTGGCGCGTACCGACAAGCCCGCGTTTTGTTTCCAGGGTCATCCGGAAGCGTCGCCGGGTCCGCACGACATCGGCTATTTGTTCGATCGCTTCACGGCATTGATGGAAAAGCACAAAGCAGGGAACAAGAATGCCTAAGCGCACCGATCTAAAAAGCGTCCTCATCATCGGCGCCGGCCCGATCATCATCGGCCAGGCCTGCGAGTTCGATTACTCGGGCGTTCAGGCCTGCAAGGCGCTGCGCGAGGAGGGCTACAAGACCATCCTCATCAACAGCAATCCAGCGACGATCATGACCGACCCGGCCACGGCCGACGTGATCTACATCGAGCCGATTACCTGGCAGACGGTCGAAAAGATCATCGCCAAGGAGCGCCCCGATGCGATCCTGCCGACCATGGGTGGCCAGACTGCGCTCAACTGCGCTCTCGACCTCTGGCGCAACGGCATTCTCGACAAGTACAAGGTCGAACTCATCGGCGCTACGCCGGAGGCCATCGACAAAGCAGAAGACCGTCTGAAGTTCAAAGACGCGATGACCAAGATCGGTCTTGGGTCGGCGCGCTCAGGCATTGCGCATTCGATGGACGAAGCGTGGGTCGTGCAGAAGACGTTGGGCTTTCCGACCGTGATCCGCCCCAGCTTCACGCTCGGTGGTACCGGCGGTGGCATTGCCTACAACCCCGACGAATTCGAGACCATCTGCAAGCGCGGCCTCGAAGCATCGCCCACCAACGAGCTGCTGATCGAAGAGTCGCTGCTCGGCTGGAAAGAGTACGAGATGGAGGTCGTGCGAGACAAGGCGGACAACTGCATCATCGTGTGCTCGATCGAAAATCTGGATCCGATGGGCGTGCACACAGGCGACTCGATCACGGTCGCGCCGGCGCAGACCTTGAGCGACAAGGAATATCAAATCCTACGCAACGCGTCGCTCGCCGTGCTGCGTGAAATCGGCGTCGACACCGGTGGTTCCAACGTCCAGTTTTCGATCAACCCCAAAGACGGGCGCATGGTCGTGATCGAGATGAACCCGCGCGTGTCGCGTTCGTCGGCTCTGGCGTCCAAAGCTACCGGTTTCCCGATTGCCAAGGTTGCCGCCAAGCTGGCAGTCGGCTACACGCTCGATGAATTGCGCAACGAGATCACGGGCGGCGCTACGCCCGCCAGTTTCGAGCCCAGCATCGACTACGTGGTCGTCAAGATTCCGCGTTTCGCTTTCGAAAAGTTTCCTCAGGCCGATTCGCGTTTGACGACGCAAATGAAGTCGGTGGGCGAAGTGATGGCCATGGGCCGCACCTTTCAGGAGTCCTTCCAGAAAGCATTGCGCGGTCTCGAAGTCGGCGTCGATGGGATGAACGAGAAAACGCAGGACCGCGAAGTTCTCGAGAAGGAATTGGGCGAACCCGGCCCCGAGCGCATCTGGTATGTCGGCGATGCTTTCGCGATGGGCCTCAGCGTGGACGAAGTGTTTGCGCTGACCAAGATAGATCCGTGGTTTTTGGTGCAGATCGAAGAGATCGTGAAGATCGAACTCGAACTTGAAACGAAGTCACTCGACGACATCGACAAAGACACTTTGCTTGCGCTGAAGAAGAAGGGTTTTTCTGACCGTCGACTGGCGTTCCAGTTGAAGACAACCGACACCGCGGTCCGTGAGAAGCGCCGAGCCCTCGGTGTGCGCCCGGTCTACAAGCGCGTCGACACTTGCGCAGCCGAGTTTTCGACGAACACCGCCTACATGTACTCGACGTACGAAGACGAGTGCGAGGCTGCGCCGACGAACAAGAAGAAGATCATGGTGCTTGGCGGCGGTCCCAACCGCATCGGCCAGGGCATCGAGTTCGACTACTGTTGCGTGCACGCTGCGTTGGCGATGCGCGAAGACGGCTACGAGACCATCATGGTCAACTGCAATCCGGAAACCGTGTCGACCGACTACGACACGAGCGACCGCCTGTACTTCGAACCGCTCACGCTCGAAGACGTGCTCGAAATCGTCGATAAAGAGAAGCCGATCGGCGTGATCGTTCAGTACGGCGGCCAGACACCGCTCAAGCTGGCGCTCGACCTCGAAGCCAACGGCGTGCCGATCATCGGCACCTCGCCCGACATGATCGATGCGGCCGAAGACCGCGAGCGCTTCCAGAAGCTGCTGCACGAACTCGGCTTGCGTCAGCCGCCGAACGCGACGGCGCGCACTGAGCCTGAAGCCCTTGAAAAGGCAGCATCCTTGGGTTATCCGCTGGTGGTGCGCCCGAGCTACGTGCTCGGCGGACGCGCAATGGAAATCGTGCACGAGCAGCGCGACCTCGAACGCTACATGCGTGAGGCTGTCAAGGTGAGCCACGATTCACCAGTGCTGCTCGATCGTTTCTTGAACGACGCTGTCGAGTGCGATGTCGATTGCATCCGCGACACCGAAGGCACGACGCTGATCGGCGGCGTGATGGAGCACATCGAGCAGGCGGGCGTGCATTCGGGGGACTCGGCGTGTTCGTTGCCGCCTTACAGCCTGAACGCCGACACGATCACCGAACTCAAGCGGCAAACCGCCGCGATGGCCGAAGCGCTTCACGTCGTGGGCTTGATGAATGTGCAGTTCGCCATTCAGCAAAAGGACGGCAAAGACGTCATCTATGTGCTCGAAGTGAATCCGCGAGCGTCGCGTACGGTGCCTTTCGTCAGCAAGGCGACGGGCATTCAGCTCGCCAAGGTGGCTGCGCGCTGCATGGCCGGCCAATCGCTCAAGTCGCAAGGCATGACAAAAGAAGTGACGCCGCCGTATTTCAGCGTGAAAGAGGCGGTGTTCCCGTTCGTCAAGTTCCCGGGTGTGGACACGATCCTGGGTCCTGAGATGAAGTCCACCGGGGAAGTGATGGGCGTGGGCAAGACTTTCGGCGAGGCTTTCGTTAAGTCGCAGATCGGCGCAGGCACGATTTTGCCCAAGTCCGGCAAGGTGTTCATCTCGGTCAAGAACAACGACAAGCCGCGCGCCGTGGACGTGGCACGTGGCCTTGCCAAGCTGGGATTCGAGTTGATTGCGACCAAGGGCACCGCGGCTGCGATTTCGGCAGCAGGCGTCGCTTGCGCGGTCGTGAACAAGGTGACCGAAGGCCGTCCGCACATCGTCGACATGATCAAGAACAAGGAGATCGCGTTGGTCATCAACACGGTCGAAGAGCGTCGCAATGCGATCACCGATTCGCGCCAGATCCGCACGTCGGCGCTGCTGGCCCGCGTGACCACCTTCACTACGATTTTCGGGGCAGAAGCCGCGGTCGAAGGCATGCAGCACATGGATGAGCTGGGTGTCATTTCGATTCAGGAAATGCACGCGCAGCTCGCTGCGGCTTGATGCCTGCAGCAGAGCGAGGGGAGTGCGCTATGGACACGCAGCTTGTAGAGCTCGATCTCGCCGACTGGACTGCGGCGAAGCCGAACGATGCGTGGATCGCGGCGTTGGAAGCGGGCAAGGTGCTTTATTTTCCGCGCCTCGGATTCGAGTTACTGCCGGAAGAGCGGGGCCTGTTGACGGCGGCCGTTCTTTCGCCCGATGTGCGCAATATCAGCCTGAATGCCGATGGCAAGCTCAAGGGCGCAGCCGGCGACGACGCGGTACAGCGCGCCGCCGCCGCTATGGTGTCGCGATTTCGTGAGCAGGCGCAGCAGCTCATACACGGGCTGTTGCCCCACTACACGCCCGCGTTGCGACTCGCGCCCACGAGCTACCGGCCAGCGCAGGTGGAGACGCGAGTACAGTCCTGGCGCGCCGACGACAAGCGGCTGCACGTCGATTCGTTTCCCTCTCGGCCCAACTACGGCGAGCGCATCCTGCGTGTGTTCACCAACGCCAACCCAGACGGACTGCCGCGGGTCTGGCGGGTGGGTGAACCATTCGAGGCAGTGGCTGCCCGCTTCTTGCCGCGGACCAAGCCCTATGTGCGATGGCAGGCCAAGCTGATGCGGGCTTTGCGCGTGACCAAGTCGCTGCGCAGCGAATACGACCACCTGATGCTGCAGTTGCACGACGGCATGAAGTCCGATCTGGAATACCAGAAGACCTCGCCGCAGCAAACCGTGTCGTTCCCTGCGGGGTCGGTGTGGGTCTGCTTTTCGGACCAGACATCTCATGCGGTCATGTCAGGCCAGTACATGCTGGAGCAGACGCTGCACCTTGCTCCTGCCAAGCAATACAATCCGAATTCGAGCCCGCTCGCCATACTGAGCCGGCTGACCGGACGCAATCTCGTCTGACCTGTCCCCAACCGACCGCCGAACGGTATCGTTCGGCGGTTTCGTTTTCTGGAGCAACAAACGTGGCTACTCTTTCGACAACCATCCCCATCACCAAGCGCGGCGCCGAGAAGCTGCGCGAAGAACTGCATCGCCTGAAGACGGTTGAACGGCCTTGGGTCATCAACGCTATCTCCGAGGCGCGTGCGCAAGGCGATCTCAGCGAGAACGCCGAATACGAAGTCGCCAAAGACCGCCAGGGCTTTATCGAAGGCCGCATCCAGGAGGTCGAAGGTAAGCTGTCGGCCGCACAGATCATCGATCCGACCGAGGTCGACGCCGGTGGCAAAGTCGTCTTTGGCTCGACAGTCTTGCTGGAAGAAGAAACATCCGGCGAAGTCGTGAAGTACCAGATCGTTGGCGAAGACGAAGCCGACTTGAAGCTCGGGCTCATCAACATCTCCAGCCCGATTGCGCGTGCGCTTATCGGCAAGGAAGAGGGCGACACTGCGGAGGTGCAAGCGCCTGGCGGGCTGAAGCGCTACGAGATCATGGGCGTCAGCTACGTCTGATTCTGAAGACTCCGAGAGCCGAGACTTTTGCCGCAATGAAAGACCGATTTGCACTGCTGCTCGCCTCCTTTTGGTGGGGAAGCCTCACGACAACCGGCTTTTTGGTGGTGCCTATGGCATTCGCCAAGCTTGGCAGCCCGGCGGTCGCCGGCAATTTTGCAGGGCAGTTGTTTGCTGCGCAGACTTGGGTAGCTTTGGGCTGCGGCATTGCACTGCTGACTTACTTTCGATCGAAGATGGTCGATGGCGTGGCGCCGGCAGTTCGAATCGCGATCTCTTTGATCGTCGTTGCGCTCTTGCTTGCCCTGATGCAGGAGTACGCCGTTTCGCCCCGCATCCTGGCGCGCGACGACCTCAAGCTCTGGCACGCCGTCGGCAGCGGCATGTATCTGGCGCAATGGGCTCTTACAGCAGTCCTGCTCTGGCGTATGGCGCCCTCAGCGCAAAAACGCGCGCCCAGAAACCTGGGTCATTGCCGAGCCACTGCAGCCCGAGCGACCGCGATCTGCTGCGCAGCCGCTACTCTTTCCAGTAACGCGCAACCCAGTTCGCGGGCCGGATGTAGCGAAACAACCGGTTGCGTCGTCCCGCAAGCGCATCGGGCGGATTGCATTCACCATGAAAAATCATGATCCGCGAACCGTCGGGCACGAAGGGTTCACGCCACAAGTTGGTCGGGAATGGCGGAATCCCGTGGTACTTGAAGCTGGGGCACCACTGCGTCGGCCAGTAGTTGAGCTTGTGCTGTCGGTACAAAAAATCCGACAGATAGCGCTGTTCGTTTCGAAACTCGTCCTGAACTTTCTCCGTATTGGCACGAAAGTAGTCGAGCACATCGGCGTGGGCACCCAGCTCGAATCGATACACCGACGAATTGCCGGTGATGCGCTCGCGCCGCCAGGGCCGCGCGTAGTCATGAATGATCAGGAATTCACCGGGCTGCTCGAAGAACGCATCGAGACCGCCTACGACGACCACGTCGACATCCAGGAAAAGCGCCGTACCGCTCAGACCGTACAGATCGGCAGAGAAGGTGGTCAGCTTTTTCCAGGCGCCGTCACGCTGGCCGGGCGCGAGGCTCAGGTCCAGCGGAGGGATCGGAAGGCACAAGACTTCTGGCCGTATGCCGGCGCCATCGTCCGTTAAACAGACAAATTTGAAGTCGCCGCTCAGGTGGCGCCGCACCATCGCATAGAGCCGGTTGACGTATTCAGGGCCGTACTTCGTTCCCCACTTCATGCAGAGGATGTGGCGCTGGCCACCCGACTTCGCAGGCGACGGCGACGGGCTCGCAGGCACGCTCAGTCTGCCTGGCGGCGCTTCTTGGCCGACAGTGGCCGCTTGGCCTTCGCCCGCTTGATGGTGCCGCCGGGGGTCAGGCGCTGGTTGCCGAGCACGCGAAGCGTCTTGATCTCGGGGCGCTGACCGAAACGCTTGCTGTACTTGACGATCTTGACGTCCCGCGGGCCGGGCATGCGGTCTTCGTCGACTTCGCGTTCTTTCTCGACCTTGGGGCGCCAGAGCACTAACAGCTTACCGATGTGCTGGATAGGTGCGGCGCTGAGCTCGTCGGCCAGCGTTTGCATCATGGCTTCGCGGGCGACGCGGTCGTCCGAGAAAACACGCACTTTGATAAGGCCGTGCGCTTTCAGGGCGGCGTCGGCCTCCTTTAAGACGGCAGGGGTGAGCCCGTCGCCACCGACCATGACGATCGGATCGAGGTGATGCGCTTCGGCGCGATGCACCTTGCGTTGTGCGGGGGAAAGTTGAATGGCAGGCATCCTCGTATTATCGAGCGTAGATGAATACCAAAACCACGGGCAAGAAGGTCAACAAGGCTTGGCTGCACGATCACATCAACGATCCGTACGTCAAGCTCGCGACCCGGGAGGGCTATCGTGCTCGGGCAGCCTACAAGCTCAAGGAGATTGACGAGACGCTGGGGCTGATTAAAGCGGGGCAGTTGGTGGTCGACCTCGGCTCCACGCCGGGCGCTTGGAGCCAGTACGTCCGGCGGCGCATGTCTCCGGGCGGCGCAGCGGCCGGGGCGTTGCAGGGCACGATCATCGCGCTCGACTTGCTGCCGATGGAACCGATCGAGGGCGTCACTTTTCTTCTCGGTGATTTTCGGGAAGATGCGGTGGTTGAACAATTGAAAATCGCCATGGGCGGGCGGCTGGCAGATGTGGTCGTGTCAGATATGGCTCCAAACCTGTCCGGCATTGCTTCGGCCGACACCGCTCGAATCGAGCATCTGGTCGAGCTTGCTATCGAGTTTGCACAGAACCACATGAAGCCAGAAGGCGTTTTGGTCGCCAAGGTATTTCATAGTGGGGGTTACGACACGCTGGTCAAGCTGTTTAAAGCGAACTTCAGAACGGTCAAGCCCATCAAACCCAAGGCGTCGAGGGACAAATCTTCCGAGACGTTTTTGGTTGGCATGGGTTTGCTGGGCGCACGTACGGAGTGATGCGCGCGCACCGTTTTGGGCAATGCCCTTGAATTTGCCTCAAACCCGTGCCGGCCCTATGGCTGCTATAGGTAATTTCCGGGGTTTCGCAGCTTGAAAAGCCTAAAATAAGCTGCAGTTGCGTTGTCTACCGCGCGTTTTCATTTTTCTGTCACGCGCTTCCGACTGGAGTTTTGTTTGAACAATCAGTGGTTTTCAAAAGTTGCCGTCTGGCTCGTCATCGCGATGGTGCTGTTCACTGTTTTCAAACAGTTCGACACACGCGGCGCGGCAGGCGCCAACAATGTCGGTTATTCGGACTTCCTTGAAGAAGTGCGCGGTAACCGCATCAAGAGCGCGACCATTCAAGAGGGACAGGGCGGCAGCGAGATCGTGGCGGTCACCAACGATGACCGAAAGATTCGCACCACCGCGACCTACCTGGACCGTGGTTTGGTCGGCGACTTGATCGCCAACAACGTCAAGTTCGACGTCAAGCCGCGTGAAGAAGGCTCGCTTCTCATGACACTACTGGTCAGTTGGGGGCCCATGCTTCTGCTGATCGGCGTCTGGGTCTATTTCATGCGACAGATGCAGGGCGGCGGCAAGGGCGGTGCATTCAGCTTTGGCAAGAGCAAGGCTCGCATGCTGGACGAGAACACCAACACGGTCACCTTCGCCGACGTCGCGGGTTGCGACGAAGCCAAGGAAGAAGTGAAGGAAGTCGTCGATTTCCTGAAGGACCCCGCACGATTCCAGAAACTCGGCGGCCGCATTCCGCGTGGCTTGTTGCTGGTCGGCCCTCCCGGCACCGGCAAGACACTGCTTGCCAAGTCGATCGCCGGCGAAGCGAAGGTTCCGTTCTTCTCCATTTCCGGTTCCGACTTCGTCGAAATGTTTGTCGGTGTGGGCGCAGCACGGGTACGCGATATGTTCGAGAACGCCAAGAAGAACGCGCCTTGTATTATCTTCATCGATGAAATCGACGCGGTCGGTCGCCAGCGTGGCGCCGGTCTCGGCGGTGGCAACGACGAGCGCGAACAGACCTTGAACCAGATGCTGGTCGAGATGGACGGTTTCGAAACCAATCTCGGCGTGATTGTTGTGGCGGCGACCAACCGCCCGGACATTCTGGACGCTGCTCTGCTCCGCCCGGGTCGTTTCGACCGTCAGGTGTATGTGACGCTACCGGACATCCGCGGGCGCGAGCAAATTCTTGCCGTGCACATGCGCAAAGTGCCACTCGGCCAGGACGTGAACCCGAATGTGATCGCACGTGGCACGCCCGGCATGTCCGGCGCCGACTTGGCGAATCTCTGCAACGAAGCCGCCTTGATGGCCGCCCGCCGCAATGCGCGCGTGGTCGAAATGCAGGACTTCGAAAAGGCCAAAGACAAGATCTTCATGGGCCCCGAGCGCAAGAGCATGGTCATGCCCGAAGAAGAACGTCGCAATACGGCGTATCACGAGTCGGGTCACGCGCTTCTCGGCAAGCTCCTGCCCAAGTGCGACCCGGTGCACAAGGTCACCATCATTCCGCGGGGCCGTGCCCTGGGCGTGACGATGAGCCTGCCCGCGCAAGACCGCTACAGCTATGACCGTGAGTACATGCTGAACCAGATCAGCATGCTATTTGGTGGCCGCATTGCTGAAGAAGTGTTCATGCACCAGATGACAACTGGGGCGAGCAACGACTTCGAACGTGCGACGCAAATCGCGCGTGACATGGTCACCCGCTACGGTATGACCGAGTCGCTTGGCCCGATGGTCTATGCCGAGAACGAGGGCGAAGTGTTCCTAGGCCGCTCGGTCACCAAGACGACGACCATGAGCGAGCAAACCATGGAAAAGGTCGACGCCGAAGTGCGCCGCATCATCGACGACCAGTACGCCATGGCGCGTCGGTTGATCGAAGAGAACAGCGACAAGATGCATGCGATGGCCAAGGCCTTGCTCGAATGGGAAACCATCGACACGGAGCAACTGGATGACATCATGGCCGGCAAGGCGCCGCGCCCACCGAAAGACTGGACGCCACGCGTACCACCTTCAGGCAGCGGTGGTGGCAGCGGCGGCGCGCCGACGGTTCAACCCGATCCGGCGCCGACCGCGGCCTGAGGTGAAATTCGCAGCAGCGATGAACGGGGCCTCTGGCCCCGTTTTTTATTGGGCGAAGCAATGGATGGCGACCAAATGATGGCGCTCGCTGAACAGCCGTTGTCGTCGAGGCTGTACTGGCAGACCACGCGCTTCAAAGTCGACCTCACGCAGCCGCGCGTGATGGGCATTGTCAACGTGACTCCCGATTCGTTTTCCGATGGCGGACAACACGCTTCGACCGAAGCGGCATTGCGGCACTGTGAGCACTTGGTCGACGAGGGCGTGGACATTCTCGACATTGGCGGCGAGTCGACACGACCCGGCAGTCCCGCGATAGGGCTGCAAGAAGAGCTCAATCGCGTGCTTCCGGTGCTGCGCGAGGCGCTGAAGCTAGGACTGCCGGTGTCGATCGATACGTACAAGCCCGAAGTGATGAGCGCTGCGCTCGATCTGGGTGTCGACATCGTCAACGACGTGTGGGCTCTGCGACAGCCTGGTGCGCTGGAAGTGATCGCTGCGCATCCGTCGTGTGGTGTTTGCCTGATGCACATGCACCGCGATCCGCAGACGATGCAAGCACTGCCGATGGAGGGCGATATTGTCGCGCCGGTACTGTCGTTTTGGGCGCAGCGTACAGCGGCGCTTCGGGCGCGGGAGGTTGCAGCGGAGCGTATCGTGCTGGATCCAGGCATCGGTTTCGGCAAGACCGTTGCGCAGAATTTTTCATTGCTTGCGCGTCAGCGCGAGTTGATTGCGGTTGGTCGTCCGCTGCTCGTTGGTTGGTCGCGCAAATCTTCGCTCGGTACAGTAGCGGGCATCGAATCGGCAGCGGCTCGCATGGTGCCGAGCGTCGCTGCGGCGGTACTGGCGGCCGAGCGTGGGGCTTCGGTCCTGCGCGTGCACGATGTGCGCGAAACCGTCGCGGCACTCGCCGTCTGGCGCGCGATGAAAGCAGAAAAACAATCAGCACAGGAGCAGTCGACATGACCAGAAAATACTTCGGAACCGATGGCATTCGCGGCACGGTCGGCCAGCCGCCGATCACGCCGGATTTCGTCTTGCGTCTTGCGCACGCAGTCGGCCGCGTGCTTAAAAAAACCGAATCGCGTCCGCGAGTGCTTATCGGCAAAGACACGCGAATCTCGGGTTACATGCTCGAGTCGGCACTCGAGTCGGGTTTCAATTCGGCAGGCGTCGATGTGGTGCTTTTAGGGCCGTTGCCGACGCCTGGCGTGGCTTACCTGACACGCGCCCAGCGCGCCAGCCTGGGCGTGGTGATCAGCGCCAGCCACAATGCTTTTCCCGACAACGGCATCAAGTTTTTCAGCGCACAGGGCACAAAGCTGGACGATGAGTGGGAGCTGGCGGTCGAGACCGCGCTCGAAGAAGCGCCCGTGTGGGCCGACTCGGCGCAACTTGGCAAGGCCCGGCGTCTCGGCGATGCGGCGGGTCGGTACACCGAATTTTGCAAGAGCACCTTCGCCTATGACCTGACGCTGCGCAACATGAAGCTCGTGGTCGATGGCGCCCACGGCGCTGCTTATCAAGTCGCACCTCAGGTCTTCCATGAGTTGGGCGCCGATGTCACCAGCATCGGCTGCGCGCCCGATGGGCTCAACATCAACAAGGACGTCGGTGCGACGCACCCGCAAGCGTTGATCCAGGCGGTAAAGGACCGTGGCGCCGATTACGGTATTGCGCTCGACGGTGACGCCGACCGATTGCAACTCGTCGACTCGACCGGTCGTCTTTTCAACGGCGACGAACTGCTGTACCTGATGGTGGCGGAACGCATCGGACGGGGCGAGAAGCCAGTGGGGGTAGTCGGCACGCTGATGACCAACAAAGCCGTCGAAGTCGCCCTGCGCAAACTCGGCGTCGAATTCGTACGCACCAAGGTCGGCGATCGCTATGTGCTGGAAGAACTCGAAAAGCGCGGCTGGTTGCTGGGTGGGGAAGGCTCGGGCCATTTGCTCGCCCTCGATCGGCATACGACAGGCGACGGCATCGTCAGCGCGCTGCAGGTGCTGCAAGCCTGCGTGCGTAGCGGAAAGACGGTCGCAGAGTTGCTGGAGGGTGTGACGCTCTTTCCGCAGACGCTGATCAACGTGCGGGTCGCTCCCGGGCAGGACTGGCAGACCAATGCGGCGCTCGCGAAAGAAAGCGAACGCGCTGAAGCGAAGTTGGGCGACGCCGGTCGCGTGCTGATTCGCGCCAGTGGTACGGAGCCCGTCGTGCGCGTGATGGTCGAGGCGCGCAACGCGCAAGACGCCGAGGGCTTTGCGCGGCGCATTGCCGCCACACTGGAAACCGCCGATTGAGCACGCAGATCGTGCCGTTGGTGAATGCCGTGCACGCAAGTGACGGGCACAGCTTCTCCAAATTTACAGAGCCGTCGATCACGCTCATAGCGGGAATCGGAGTCGCCGGAGATGCGCATGCCGGCCTGACCGTCAAGCATCGCTCTCGCGTTGCCAGAGATCCACATGCGGTCAACTTGCGGCAGGTTCATCTGCTGCACGCCGAGTTATTCGATGAGTTGATCGAAGCGGGATTCGCGGTGTTTCCGGGCGACCTCGGAGAGAACATCACGACGCGCGGGATCGATCTGCTGGCCCTGCCGACCGGCGCACGCCTGGCGATCGGGCGCAGCGCGGTGGTTCAAGTCACCGGGCTGCGCAATCCATGCAGTCAACTTAATCGATTTCAGCCGGGGCTCATGACTGCGACGTTGGGCAAGGATGCCGACGGTCGTCTGGTCCGCAAGGCGGGCGTGATGTCGATCGTCGTGGCGGGCGGCGAAGTGCGCGCTGGCGATCCGATCGGCATCGAATTGCCCGCAGGCAAACTGAAACGATTGGAGCCGGTGTGATCGACGTTTTCATTGCGGACTACCGCATTCCGGCGCAGATCGCCGCAGTCGTCAGCCTGTTGGACAGCTACGCACGCGATCCTGCGGGAGGTAACGTTGGATTGGCCGAAGACATCAAGCAGGACCTTCCTTCAGCCTTGGCCGCGCGGCCGCAGATGTTCAGTGTGCTGGCTTTTGACGACGGTGAACCGATCGGGCTGGTCAACTGCATCGAAGGTTTCTCAACCTTTGCATGCAAACCATTGGTCAACGTGCACGACGTCGTCGTGTTGGAGAGCCATCGCGGCCGGCACATCGTGCATCGCATGTTCGCTTGCGTAGAGGCCGAGGCGCGCACGCGTGGCGCCTGCAAACTCACGCTCGAGGTGCTATCGGGCAACCAGCCAGCCCTGCGCGCGTACGAGCGCGAGGGCTTTGCTGCGTTTCAGCTCGATCCGTCCTTCGGCACGGCACTTTTTCTACAAAAGAGGCTGTAGAAGAAGGCTTGTCGATCAGCGGCGCGACGGTTAGAAGCGCGTGACCGGCGCTTCGATGTCGCGCTTTTCCACCGCGTACTTGCCCAACTCCCACTTCGCGATCGCATTGCGGTGCACTTCGTCCGGACCGTCCGCAAAGCGCAGCGTACGCGCGCCAGCATAGGCGTAGGCGAGCGGAAAGTCGTCGCTCATGCCGCCGCCGCCGTGAACCTGCATGGCCCAGTCGATGACCTGGCACGCCATCGTCGGTGCCACGACCTTGATCATCGCGATCTCGTTGCGGGCGACCTTGTTACCTGCCGTGTCCATCAGCCAGGCGGCCTTCAGCGTGAGCAGGCGGGCCATGTCGATCTTGCAACGCGCTTCGGCGATGCGTTCTTGCGTGACGGTTTGCGACGCAACGGTCTTGCCGAAAGCCACGCGCGAAGAAGCGCGCTTGCACATCAGCTCGAGCGCGCGTTCCGCCAGGCCGATCAGCCGCATGCAGTGGTGAATGCGTCCGGGGCCAAGGCGACCCTGGGCGATCTCGAAGCCGCGGCCTTCACCGAGCAGAATATTGTCGATCGGCACACGCACGTTCTCGAACGTCATCTCGACGTGGCCGTGTGGCGCATCGTCGTAGCCCATCACGTTGAGCGGTCGAACGATCTTGATGCCCTTGGCGTCGGCGGGCACGATCACCATGCTCTGCTGCGAATGCTTCGCGGCTTCGGGATCGGTTTTGCCCATGGTGATGAACACGGCGCAGCGCGGATCGGCTGCGCCGGAAATCCACCACTTGCGGCCGTTGATGACGTAGTCGTTGCCATCGCGCTCGATGCGGGTTGCGATGTTTGTGGCATCGCTGGACGCGACGTCGGGTTCGGTCATCGCAAAGGCTGAACGGATCTGACCTTCGAGCAGTGGCTTGAGCCAGCGTGCCTTGATATCTGTCGAGCCGTAGCGCGCAATGGTTTCCATGTTGCCGGTGTCGGGTGCCGAGCAATTGAAAGCTTCGCTCGCCCATGGCACCGCGCCCATGATTTCGGCCAGCGGCGCGTATTCCTGATTGGTCAGGCCCGCGCCGTCATAGCCAGAAGCCGACGCGCTGTCGACTGGCAGGAACAGGTTCCAAAGGCCTTGGGCCTTGGCTTTTTCCTTCACCTTTTCAACCGTTTTGAGAGCCGTCCATCGCTTGCCGGCTGCGGTGTTGGCGGCCAGTTCGGCGGTGTACTCGGACTCGGCCGGGTAGATGTGTTCCTGCATGAACGCGCTGACGCGCTTTTGCAGTTCCTTGGTTTTGGAGGAATACTCGAAGTCCATCTTTTGTCTCCTTGGGTAAATAGGGTGGTCAGGCGCGCTGTGCGAAGTCCCAGGCCATCTCGGCCATGGGGCGGGCGCCGCGGGCAGACGCTACGGCTTGCTCGCTCGATGCGGTGCCGGCCTCGACCCGCTTGGCGATGCCTTGCAGGATGGCCGCCATGCGGAACAGGTTGTAGGCCTGGTAGAAGTTCCAGTCCTCTGCGAGCGCCTCGGGTGTAGTGAACTGCGTGCGCTTGCAATAACTCGCGATGTACTCTTCCTCGGTCGGAATGCCCAAGCTTTTGTGGTCGAGCCCGCCGATGCCGCGGAACGAGCCCGGCGAAATGTGCCAGGACATGCAGTGGTAGCTGAAGTCGGCAAGAGGATGGCCCAGCGTCGAAAGCTCCCAATCGAGCACGGCAATGGCACGTGGCTCTTTGGCGTCGAACATGAGGTTGTCGAGACGGTAGTCGCCATGCACGATGGAGATCATCTTTTCGTCACGCGCGCTTGCGGGGATATGTGTCGGGAGCCAATCCATCAGGCGCGCCATGGCATCGATAGGTTGCGACATCTCGCCCTTGCCATCGGCGGAAGCCACGTACTGCTTGCTCCAGCGGCCGATCTGACGCTCGAAGTAATTGCCTGGCTTGCCGTAGCCAGCCAGCCCACGCTCGGCGAACTTGACGGTGTGCAAAGCGGAGATCACGCGGTTCATCTCGTCGTAGATTGCACTGCGATCAGCGTTGCTCATACCGGGCAAAGATTGATCCCATAGCACGCGTCCGGCCATGAACTCCATGACATAGAAAGCGCGACCGATCACGCCTTCGTCTTCGCACAGGCAGTACATGCGTGGCACCGGCACATCTGTGCCTTGCAAACCGCTCATGACTTTGTATTCGCGTTCGACCGCGTGCGCCGAAGGCAGCAACTTGGCGACCGGGCCCGGCTTGGCGCGCATCACGTAGCTCTGGGATGGCGTCAGTAGTTTGTACGTCGGGTTGGACTGCCCGCCCTTGAACATCTCGATGGTCAGTGGGCCTTTGAAGCCGTCGAGGTTCTTCTCGAGCCACGCGGAAAGTGCGTCGATGTCGGGGGCATGCTGTGGGGACACCGCGCGGGTGCCGATGAAGTTACTGAAGTCCTGGGTCATGGCGCGCTCAAACGTCGGCTTCGGAAATGCGCATCAGCGCGGGACGGTCGAGCACCACCAGGCCACCTGGCTCGATCCGGATGACGTCCTCGCGCTCCATCGCCTTCAACTCCTGATTGACGCGCTGACGCGATGCACCGAGCAATTGCGCGAGCTCTTCCTGTGCGAGGTGAAGACCGATGCGCATCTGGTTGCCGTCCGACAAGCTTGCGACCCCATAGCTGCGCACGAGGTGAATGAGCTGCTTGGCCAGCCGCGCACGCAAGGGCAGGGTGTTCAGGTCTTCCACCAGGCCGAAAAGCTGGCGAATGCGCCGCGCCTGCAGCCGCATTAAGGCTTCGTACAGCTCGACGTGCGCCGCGAGGATCTTCTGGAAGTCGGCGCGCGCAACATTGAGCGTCGTGGTATCGCCATGCGCGTACGCATCGTGCGTGCGCCGGTCCCCGTCGAACATCGCCACGTCGCCGAACCAGATGCCCGGCTCGACGTAAGTCAGCGTGACTTGCTTGCCAGACACCGCCGTCGAGCTCACACGCACCGCGCCCTTGGCACAGGCGATCCACTGCTCTGGCGGATCCCCGCGTGCAGCAAGCAGTTCGCCGTCTTTGTAGCGTTTGACGAAAGCGCATCGGAGGATGTCGTGACGTAGAGAGGGGGAAAGGGAGGAGAACCAGCGACCGTTGTTGATCGCTTCACGTTCTTCGATGGTAAGAATGGGGTCGTCCATTGGTCTGTCCTGTCGGCGACTGAAAGGCTGAGGGTTGTCACGGGAGTGACCGGACCCGATCAAGGGTACTGCGGCGTCTCTTTGGCAAGGAAGGCGGCGATGCCGATGCCGGCGTTCGGATGATGCAGGTTGCGCACGAACTGATCGCGCTCGGCAGAAAGCTGTGACGACAAAGTCGCTCCGCGTCCATCGCTGAGCAGCTCCTTGATACTGGCCAACGCATTCGGCGCCCGCGAGTTCAAGCGTTCTGCGAGCGCCAGGGCTGCAGCCAACGCCTGGCCGCTTCCAGCGAGTTCGTTCACCAGGCCGAGCGCATGGAGGCGTTCGGCTGCGATGCGTTGGCCACCCATCAACCATTCGCTCGCCAATTGCCGAGGCAACAGTTGGGCAAGATGCCAGCTCAAGCCGCCGTCGGGAGACAAGCCGATGTTGCTGTACGACGCTGCGAACACCGCGTCGCGTGCAGCGACGACGAAGTCGCATGCCAGCGCCAGCGAGAACCCGGCTCCCGCGGCCGCGCCTTCCACCGCGGCGATCACCGGCTTGGGAAACGTGCGGATCGAGTCGATCCAGTTGTGCAAGCCTTCTATGCTTTCCGCCTGCACGGATGGTTCTCGATCGCGGTTGGCAGACAGGCGCTGCAGCGAGCCGCCGGCGCAGAACCATGCGCCCTCGCCGACGATCACGACGCTGCGGATTTCATCGCTGCTTTCGGCGCCGTTGAGTGCTTCGATGCCTGCGGCATAGATCTCCGGACCGAGCGCATTGCGTTGCGACGGATTCGAGAGCGTCAGCACCATGGTGCGGCCTTCGCTCGTGCTCTTGAGTTCAGCGGTCATCGGGTCAGTTCTCACTCTTCTTCATGGAGCAGGCTCAGGCCGAGTGCGCCGCGGCGACGCAGCCACGGGCTCGGTCGATAACGCGGATCGCCGTAGACCGTCTGCAGGTTGAACAGCACTTCGAGCATGTTCGTCGGGCCGTACAGATTGCCCATGGCCAGGGGACCTTGCGGATAGCCCAGGCCGAGCTTCACCGCTGTCTCGAGATCGGGTGGCGAGCAGACGCGCTGCTGGCACATGTCGGCAGCGATGTTGACGATGGTCCCGATCACGCGCTGGGTGACGAAGCCGCCACTGTCGCGGATCACGCTCACCGGCTTGCTATCGCGTGAGAAGAGCGCATGCGCCGTGTCGCGCATGTCGCGCCGCGTGGCGGGGTTGGTCGCAATCACACGGCGCTTCGTCGCAGCGTCTTCGATCATCAGGTCAATGCCGATGGTGCGCGTGGCGTCGAGGCGTTCCACCGCTGCGACGGTGGTCACGTCGAAGCCCAGCGGCGCGACCACGATGAGCGCCGCGGAGGAAGGTGTCGCACCGCTTTCGAGTTGGGCGCCGAGCGCATGAATGAGCTTGAGCAGGTCGGCGCGGCGTGCGGCGCGGGGTGACACCCAGACGGCCGGCGTCGCATCGATCACCGGTACGGGCGGTTCCGCTGCTTGCTGCATGACACCATCGACATAGCGATAGAAGCCCTCGCCGGTCTTGCGGCCGAGCGCGCCGGCCGCCAGACGCTGCGCGGTGATCACGCTCGGGCGAAAGCGCGGCTCGTCGTAATACTGGCGGTAGATCGATTCCATGACCGGATGCGAGACGTCGAGCGCGGTCAAATCCATCAGTTCGAACGGACCGAGGCGAAAGCCAGCCTGGTCTTTCAGGATGCGGTCGATGGTCGCGAAATCGGTGACGCCTTCACCCACGATGCGCAGGGCCTCAGTACCGAAACCGCGGCCGGCATGGTTGACGATAAAGCCTGGCGTGTCGTTCGCCCGCACCGCGCTGTGGCCCATCTGCACGGCATAACCGGCCAGGCGGTCGCAAATTGCGGGGTCGGTCTTGAAGCCTGCAATGACTTCGACCACCTTCATCAGTGGCACCGGATTGAAAAAGTGGAAGCCCGCCATGCGCTGCGGGTGTGCCATCACCGCAGCGATAGCCGTCACCGACAACGACGAGGTGTTGGTCGCCAGCGTTGCGCCAGGTGCCACCACCGCTTCTAGATCCTTGAAGAGCGCTCGCTTGACGCCCAAGTCTTCGACGATGGCTTCGATCACCAAGTCGCAATCGGCAAGTTGTTGCATCGACGACACAGGATGAACCCTTGCGATGAGGGCATCGCGTGTGGCTTCGTCGAGTTTCCCTTTTTCGTGCAATTTTTGCCATTGGGCGACAAGCGCCTCCTTCGCGCGCTCCGCTGCGCCATCGAAACTGTCCAGCACGAGCACTTGGCTTCCGGCTTGTGCCGCGATTTGTGCAATGCCCCGGCCCATGGCGCCGGCGCCGACCACGCCGATCTTGGAAAAATTCACACTCATTTGATAATTGTCTCCATAGGGAATTTTCGACTCTGACGCACGTGTCAGAATGTGTCTACTTCCGATTGCTTTTGGGCTCATTTTGCAACTCCGACGCATCGCAGCCGCTCTGATTTCTATCGGGGTTGCGCTCCCATCATTCGCTTTGACGATCGGTCGTCCTCAAGGGTCGACCTGGATCGGCAAGCCTGTAGATCTCGTCATTCCGCTCACCCTCGAAGAGGGCGATGGCGGGGATTCGCTGTGCCTGGAAGCAGAGGTTCTGCAAGGCGACACGCGGATAGACGACAAACGCGTAACTGTATCCCTCGAACCGGGCAGCAGCGCCACTGCGCCCCGTATGCATGTCAGATCGACCGTGATCGTCGACGAGCCGGTCGTGACGGTTGCAGTGAGCGCAGGGTGCGCCACCCGCTCCACGCGCCGCTATGTGCTGCTTGCCGATGTGCCTGCGGATATCGCGGTGCCTGGCGTAACGACTTCACCGGGCGGGCGCTCGTCGAGCAATGGCTCGACCGGAAGTTCAGCGTTCTCCTCCTCGGACAGCAGATTCGGCGGCGACTCGAATGGATCGTTCAACGGTGCGACATCCGGTGCAGCAGCAGCGCGCCGCAGTGCCGCGCCACGCGTCGTCCGTCCTCGCGATCCTGACGCCGCGGCTGCAGCACCCCGTCGGCCCGCACCGGCCAAACCGCCGGCGCCTTCACGTCGCGTCGTGGTCGCTGCCGCACCTGTTGCACCCCCCGCGGCATCACCCGTCGCGCCTCGCACGCCTGCACCAGCCGCAACCGCTGCTGCTGATGCAAAACCGGCCGCGAGCGTTGGCCCGCGCCTGCAACTCGACGCGATGGAGCCAACAGCGGCACGCGACGCGGGCCTGAAGGCTTCTCCCGAACTGATAGCAGCGCCCGTTGATGATCCTGCCAAGCGTGCCGAAGCTGCCGCGCTTTGGAAGGCCGTTGGTACGCCATCCGAAGATGCCCAACGCGATGCGCAGCGCATGCAAACGCTCGAAGCGACGTTGACTGCCTTGCGCGAGCAAACCGCTCAAAACCAGCGCACGCTGCTCGAAATGCGCCAGGAGCTTGCGGCTGCCCGCGACAGCCGCTACCGCAACCCGCTTGTCTACGCGTTGATCGCTTTGTTGCTGCTGGCACTGATCGGCATGCTGTTGCTGTGGCGCCTAGCCAAGCGAGCCGCAGCGCCTGCATGGTGGGGCGAAGCGCCGGCCGCTGGCGGACGCGCACCCGAGGAACCGGGCGCAGGCGGCATGCCTCGCAGCGCTGGCCGGTTGCCAGAGCCACGCGCATTTCCGACGCGTCAGGTTGCTGCGGTGTCACGCCCCGCGCCACTCGACGACATCGAGCCCGCCTATCTCAGTGGCTACGGCTCGCTGGAAAACACAGTGGTTCGCACGCCTGATGGTGCGCCAGTGCGCCCAGTTAACACCGAGGAGTTGTTCGACGTGCAGCAGCAGTCGGACTTCTTTTTGTCATTAGGGCAGCACGACCAGGCCATCGCCGTATTGAGCGAACACATCGCCGACAACCCGGGCACCAGCGCATTGGCGTACCTCGATTTGCTGCGCATCTTCCACTCGCTCGGACGGCGCGATGACTACGCGCGCCTGCGCCACGAGTTTGAGCGCGCTTTCAATGCCGACGTGCCGGAATTCGACAAATTCTCGGAAGCCGGACGCGGCCTCGAACACTATCGCAGCACGCTGGCACGCATCGAGTCGCAGTGGCCGGCACCTGGTACGCTGGCATTGATAGAAGAGCTGGTGTTCCGCAAACCCGGAACGCACGGCGACGAAGCGTTCGACCTGGCCGCCTATCAAGAGCTTCTGTTGCTGTATTCGGTGGCAAAGGAAGTCATCGACCCTGACAGCGCGCCGCCAGCGCCCGTCACTCCGCTGTCGTTCGTCGATACCTTCGGCCACGAGCTCGAGCCGACGATGCCGGCACCGATCGATCGCGAAATTCCAACCCGCGAGATGCCACTCGAGACTCTCGAAGCGGAGTCGCCACCCGATGCCATCGAGGGTGCGCCGACGTTGCCGGATTCGATCTATGGCGGCATCGACGACGGGTTGCAGCACAACACGGCGTATGTTCAGGCGCCCACCACTTTGCCCCCTGCTGCCGTTCCGCCAGCGGCGCGCCCACGCGCTCCGCATCGTCCGGGTGTCGATCTGGACCTGGCCGAGTTCGACAAGACGGCCTACGAAACGATGCCGGCACCCATCGAGGTACCCGCTCCGCCGGCAGAGCGTGAGAAAAATCCGCACATCATCGACTTTGATCTTTTTGATCCGGCAACCGAGGCCGAAATCGCGCCGAAGAAGTCGCCAGACACAAAACGCTGAGGTCAGGCTCGGGGCCTCGGCGTTTTACGCCGTGACGACAGGCCTCTGAGCGCGATCGACCAAAAAGCTCAGTAGCATCGCGGCCAGCACCGTCGCGAGGCCGACCCAGTGCATGGAATCGATCGCGTCATGTGCAAGCATCCAGCCGCCAGCGCCAGCACCCACTGCCTGACCGATGTAGATGCCGGAGCTGTTGAGCGCGACAGAGCCGGACGCAAGTGTCGGTGCCAAGCCCACCAAGCGCGCTTGCTGCGCTGAGTTGGCAGCAAAGCAGCCCAGACCCCAAGGCACCAGAACCAGGGCCATCGATGCCATGGTCATCCCCAGCGGCCAGAGCAGCAGGCTCACCGCGATCATCGCTGTGGTGAGCATGACCATGCGCCCCGCGCCCAGCCGATCGATGTTCCGGCTGACCAGTACGTTGCCGATGAGACCGCATGCGCCAAACCATGCCCACATGAGGCTGAGCGATGTCGCGTCCGCGTTCAGTGTCAGCTTCAAGATCGGGGCGAAGTAGCTCGACAACACGAATTGCCCGACGCCCTGCAATGCGGTGACCGACACCACGCCCATGAGGATCGGACTCTTCAAGACGCGCCCCCAGGCTGCGCGTGACAAGGCGGCCGGATGAATGTGGGCCGGCAGAGTGAACCAGATGCCGATCGCGCTTGCAACCGAGAGCGCCGAGATGACCATGAAGGCGCTGCGCCAGCCGAAGTGACCTCCAATGAGCGCGCCGATGGGAAGGCCCAGCACGGACGCCATCGACCAGCCGAGAAAAACGAAGGTGACGGCCCTGCCGCGCTGCTCGGGCTGTACGAGCAGGCCAGCGCAGGCAGCCGACTGCGCAGTGAAAATCGCAGGCGCGATCACCGTCAGTGTGCGCACCAGCAGCAAACCACCAAAGTCGCTCGTCAGCGCGCCGACGGCATGGCCAGCCGCATACCAGAGCATGGTGCAGGCGAGGAGCACGCGGCGGTCCCACCCGGCGAACACGGCTGCCAGCAGCGGTGCGCCAAGGCACATCACGATGGCCGCCACCGTGATGAGCTGCCCGGCCGTCGCTGCGCTAACCGCCAGCGACGCGCTGATCTCGTTGAGCGTGCCGGGCACCACCATGACCCCGGTGCCGATGACGAAGTTACCGGCAAGCAGAGCCCATAGCGCGCCTGGGAGCGGCGGGCGCACCGCCGATGTCAACGTCGAACCTGCAGCGCGCCCGGGTTGACGATGTTGGTCGGGTTGCCCTTGATAAAGCTCACAACGTTGTCGAAAGCCTGACCGAAATAGAGCTCGTAGCTGTCTTGCTCGACATATCCGATGTGCGGCGTGCAGATGCAATTCTCGAGCCGCAGCAGAGCATGTCCTTGCAGCGGTGGCTCGCTTTCGAAAACGTCGATAGCGGCAAGCCCGGGACGGCCGCGATTGAGCGCAGCCAGCAAGGCGTCGGGCTCGACCAGTTCAGCGCGTGAGGTGTTGACGAAGAGGGCGGTCGGCTTCATGCGAGACAAGTCCTCCAGCTTGACGGCACCGCGCGTCTCTTCGTTGAGCCGTAGGTGGACCGACAGCACGTCTGCGGCCATGAAGAAGGCCTCTCGGCTCGGCGCGACCTGAAAGCCATCGGAGCGCGCCTTGGCGCAGCTGGCCTCACGGCCCCAGATCACCACCTGCATACCAAATGCCTGGCCGTAGCGCGCGACCAGTTGACCGATACGGCCGTAGCCCCATATGCCGAGCGTCTTGCCCTTCAGCACCGAGCCGAGGCCGAAATTGGCCGGCATCGACGCCGATTTAAGGCCTGACTGCTGCCACGCGCCGTGCTTCAGATTGCTGATGTACTGCGGCAGACGGCGCATCGCCGACATGATGAGCGCCCACGTCAGCTCGGCCGGGGCCAGTGGCGAGCCGGAACCTTCTGCCACCGCAATACCTTGCTCGCTGCACGCGGTGACGTCAATGTGACTGCCGACGCGGCCGGTCTGCGAAATCAGTTTGAGCTTGGGAAGCTTCTCGACCAGCTGCCGCGATATCTGCGTCCGCTCGCGAATGAGCACGATCACATCGGCGTCTTTCAAGCGCACCGAAAGTTGTCCGATGCCTTTGACGGTGTTCGTATAAACCTTGGCTGCGTAGGCGTCGAGTTTGGCGGCGCAGCGCAGCTTGCGCACCGCGTCCTGGTAGTCGTCGAGGATCACAATGTTCATGACGTGCCATTGTGCCTCGCGTCATCGGCCTTAACAGGCAGTCGACGTCGTTGTCGCCACGTAAGGCGGCAACGAAATGTTCGTCAGTGAAGTCGATGGCGACCGTCGACTGTCTCGGCAGCCTCGAGTGCGGCCAGTCGATCTAGTTCGGCGCACACGTCCGCTATGCGACCCGAAATCACCACGCGGCCCGTGCGACGACCGGGCTCCTGCGGGTCAACGACACGCACCACGCGCAGCGGACGCGACGGCGAAACGGCGCTTGCGCAACCCGGCTCCGCCGCCCGCGAACCACATGACGGCCTGACCGCGACATAGCGCAAGCCGGTCGCGTTTCTGCGCGGCGATGCGGCGAGCCCTCTATTGGGCAACCAGCGATCGGCCAGCAACTGCATCGGCATCCATAGGTCGGCGAAGAGGTCTGAAAAAGTAAGCGAAGCGAGTCCCATGCGATCTCCAAATAGGTCAGAGGTTGAACACAGGCAGGATTGCTTGAACGGCTGTGCCAGGGTGATGGCTCTTCGCCATACGCCCGCCACCTGTCGCAGCCGGTTTTTGCGCGCTGAATGCGCGTAAGAAAGGTACTACCTCACATCAGCATCGTGTTGCGGATGAGGCCAACGGCGAGCCCTTCGATCTCGAAAGGTTCGCCAGGCTGCACGATGATGGTTGGATAATCTGGATTCTCGGCGTGTAGCTCGATGACTTGCTTGTTGCGGCGCAAACGTTTGACGGTCACTTCATCGCCCAGTCGCGCCACCACTATCTGCCCGTTACGCGCCTCCTTGGTGGACTGCACAGCCAGCAGGTCGCCATCCATGATCCCCGCGTCGCGCATCGACATGCCGCGGACCTTGAGCAAATAGTCGGGCTGCCGCTGGAACAGCGTGTTCTCGACGTAGTAGGTTCGATCGACATGCTCTTGCGCGAGGATGGGCGAACCGGCGGCTACGCGACCAATCAGCGGCAGCGCCAGTTGAGCCATGCCCGGCAGTGAAAGCGAAAACTGGTTGTTGCGCGACTCGTTGAGCGAACGGAGCGCATCGCCCCGAAGCCGGATGCCGCGCGACGTGCCACTGATGAGGTCGATGACGCCCTTGCGTGCCAAGGCCTGTAAGTGCTCTTCTGCCGCATTGGCCGATTTGAAGCCGAGTTCGGTTGCGATTTCTGCACGGGTGGGCGGCGCACCAGTGCTCGCGATGGCGCTCTGGATAAGGTCCAGAATTTGTTGCTGGCGGGCGGTAAGCTTCACTGCGAATTGCATGGGAACTCCTTGCGGCACTGGTTGAATGTCCAGTAGCTGTATTTTTAAACAGTTTTTCAAAGTTTGCAAGCCATGATGAAGTCAGAGGGATCGGAAGTGCGTCGCCTTGTGGTGCTGGGCACCGGGGGCACGATCGCCGGCCGTGCGGCATCCGCTGGGGACAACCTCGGCTACACCGCGGGCGAGGTGGGCGTCGCAGCTCTGCTCGCTGGGATTGGAGCGCCATCTGGCGTGACGCTAGTTGCCGAACAGGTCGCGCAGCTCGACAGCAAGGACATGAGCTTCGATGTGTGGCACAAGCTGGCGCAACGATGCATGCATTGGTCGAACGTGCCCGACGTGATCGGCATCGTCATCACGCACGGCACCGACACGCTCGAAGAGACAGCGTTTTTTTTGCACTCTGTGTTGCCTGCGGAGAAGCCCGTGGCGCTGACTTGCGCTATGCGCCCGGCCTCCGCACTCGCGCCCGATGGTCCGCAAAATGTGCGCGATGCGATTGCCGTAGCAGCGACCGCGGGCGCCCGCGGCGTGACCGTGGTGTGTGCAGGCACCATTCACAGCGCCATCGATGTCCAGAAGGTACACACCTACCGGCTCGATGCCTTCGCGTCCGGGGACGCCGGGCCGCTTGGCTATGTGGAAGAAGGGGCGGTGCGCCGCCTCCGTGACTGGCCGGGCGCCCCTGACGCCAAGGTCGGTACTGCCGGCCTCGACGCAGCAGTCAAACTCAAAGTGATCAGCACGGACGTCGAATGGCCGCGCGTGGAGATCATCATGAGCCACGCGGGTGCGACCGGTGCAGTCATCGATGCGCTGATGGCGCATGGCGCGGAGGATGCGGCCGGTCCGGTCCGCGGCCTCATCCTCGCTGCGACGGGCAACGGCACGCTGCACCACGCGATCGAAGCGGCCGCGGCTCGAGCGCACGCGGCCGGCATCGAAGTTCGACGTGCAACACGCTGCGTCAACGGCCGCATCCTGCCGCGCGGTGACGACACGTGGCCCGACGCCGGCGGCTTGTCCCCGGTCAAAGCGCGCATCGCGTTGATGCTTGAGTTGATGTTGGCTTCGCCACCTGTTTCGGCTTGAGGTGGCCTGGGGCTCAACCCATCAAAGGCGCAAAAAAAGCCGCCGCAGCGACTTCTTCGTTCGCCTCGAAGGCTACCTCAGCTGCTCAAAGCCGTCAGCGCGCGTTGCGTGATTTCGTCAACCGAGCCCACGCCACTGATGGCGCGGTATTTTGGCGCTGCCGTCGGATCAGACTTGGCCCAAGTCGCGTAATAGTCGACCAGCGGTCGCGTTTGCTCGCTGTAGACGTCGAGCCGCTTGCGGACGGTTTCTTCCTTGTCGTCTTCGCGCTGGATGAGTTCGTCGCCCGTGACGTCGTCGTGCCCAACGCGCTTCGGCGGGTTGAACTTGACGTGGTAGGTACGGCCTGAGGCCGGGTGCGATCGGCGACCGCTCATGCGATCGATGATGTCCGAGAAAGGCACGTCGATTTCAAGGACGTAGTCGAGCTTTACGCCCGCTGCACGCATCGAATCTGCTTGCGGAATGGTGCGCGGGAAGCCGTCGAACAAAAAGCCGTTGGCGCAGTCGGGCAATGCCAGCCGCTCCTTTACCAAATTGATGATGAGGTCGTCGCTCACCAACGCACCCGAAGCCATGACCGCCTTGGCCTGCAAACCGAGCGGCGTGCCGGCCTTGACGGCAGCCCGCAGCATGTCGCCGGTCGAGATTTGCGGAATGGCGTACTTCTGGCAGAGGAAGGCGGCTTGCGTGCCTTTGCCTGCCCCGGGGGCGCCCAACAAAATCAGTCTCATGGTGTCCTCGGAAGGTTCTTGGAATTTGTGTCGCGCCAAGCCTGCCGAGGCGTCGATCTACGGGGCAATGCCGGGCGGAGTCGGGTCGAGGATAGCATGCGACTTCGTGCTGAAATGCCGGCAAATCCCGCTTGCAGTTGCGGTCGCGATCAGGCTTTTTCAAAGATCGCGCGTACGCGCTGCAAGTCTTCAAGCGTATCGACGCCGGGACCCGGCGCCTGCTGCGAGACATGAACGGCGATCCGGTGTCCGTGCCACAGAACGCGCAGTTGTTCGAGTGCCTCGATGGCCTCGATCGGCGCTGGAGGCAGGTTTGGAAAGCGTTTCACGAAACCGGCCCGGTAGCCATAGATGCCGATGTGCCGCAAAGGCGGTGGCGTCGGCATCGCGGGGGTGGTGACCTTGCTATTTTGGCCGCCCTGGCCGGCGCCGTCTCTCCACCAAGGAATCGGCGCGCGGCTGAAGTACATCGCAAACCCTTTGGCGTCGAGCACCGCTTTCACGACATTGGGATTCACGAAATCTGCAGGGTCATCAATCGCGTGCACCGCAGTGCTCATCGGCGCATCAGGGTTGGCGGCGAGCGTCTCTGCCACCGCATCGATCAACGATGGATCGATCAGCGGCTCGTCGCCTTGCACGTTGACCACGATCGCGTCGTCTGCGAGCCCGAGTTGAATGCAAGCCTCGGCCAGCCGGTCGCTTCCGCTGGGGTGGTCGGCGCTGGTCAGCAGCGCGAGGATGCCGTGGGCTTCGCAGGCGGCCACGATGCTCGGATGATCGGCTGCGACCACCACGCGATCGGCGCGCGACGATCGCGCTCGCTGCGCCACCCGCACGACCATCGGCAAACCGGCGATGTCCGCCAGAGGTTTGTCTGGCAGGCGGCTGGAGGCAAGGCGTGCCGGGATCAAGACTATGAAAGCGGCGTTGGCCGTTGGCGCGGGCACCGGCTCAGCAAAGTGCTCAATCACCGGCGCAATAACGGGCTCAAGAGACGAGTGACCGGCCGGCTGAGTCAAAGCCCAAGCTCTTCATCCGACAAGGTTCTGGCTTCGTCTTCGAGCAGCACGGGAATCCCGTCGCGCACCGGGTAGGCCAGACGCGCGCTGCGCGACGAAAGCTCCTGCTTGTCGGCGTTCCATGTCAGCGGGCCCTTGGTCACGGGGCAAACGAGCAGTTCAAGCAGCTTGGTATCCATCGGCTGATGATAGCTTTGCATCGAGCGCCGCGAAGAAGCCGGGTTCGGGCGTGAAGACCAGCGGCACGGCAAACGCTTCCGGCGTCGAGCGCCAAAGTTTCAATGCGTCTTTTTCCGTGCAAAGGAGCCGGGTTGCACGCGGCTGCGCCCAGACCCAGCCCTTGAAGTCGTGATGGTCGGGCAGCGCGATCCGCTGTGCGATCCGCACGCCACGGGCTGCCAGCATGTCGAAGAACGCGTCGGGGCGGGCGATGGCCGCTACGGCATCGACCTCCGGACCGGCGAGGTCGGCGAGCGGCGTGCGCATTTCGTTGCTCTGCACTGCGTCGCCGCCCAATTCGCGGGTGGCCTTGAAGCCGGCAAACGCAGGACGCGTTCCCGTATGCAGCACCAGGTCGCATCGCCGCGGCCACGTTTCCCGCAATGGGCCTGCGGGCAGCAGCCAGCCGTTGCCGACGCCGCGATCGTCGAACACGCAGATTTCGATGTCGCGTGCGAGCGCCAAATGCTGCAGGCCATCGTCGCTGACGATCACCTGTATGTCGGGATGGCGCGCCAGCAGCGTCTGTGCCGCTACGACGCGTCGTCTTGCCACGACCACTGGCGCGCCGGTCGAACGCCGTATTAACGCGGGTTCGTCGCCCACTTCGGCAGGATCGGAGTCGTTCGAGACTTCGCGGCAATCGGTCGTGTTCCGACCGTAGCCGCGCGACACCACGCCGACGCACAAGCCCTGGCTTTGCAGATGTCTGACGATTGCCATGACAACAGGCGTTTTGCCCGAGCCGCCCGCGATCACGTTGCCGACCACGATCACCGGAACGCCAACGCGCGTGGTCTTCAAAACCCCGAAGCGAAAGAGCAGGCACCGAAAGCCGGTGAGTACACCGTAAACCGCGGCCAGCGGCAGCAGCAGCCGCGCCAGTGCGCCGCGTCGCAGCCACTCGCGCTGCAGCTGCAGGCCAGTCTGCAAGGCTAGCGCCCCGCCTGCGCGGCCGATTGGGTTGCGAAGGTGATCTGCATAAGGCCAACGCGCCGTGCTGCTTCCATGACAGTGATGACCGCCTGGTGCGGCGACATCGCGTCCGCGCTGATGATGATGACGTTGTCCTTGGCTCCGTTACTCGCAGCAGCCAGCGCAGCCGCTACGCTTTCCACGCTGTGGTCGGGCAGGACATTCTTGTTGATCGAATAGCGACCATCCGCCGACACCGCAACGATCACTTCTTTCGGATAGTCGCGTTGCGCATCCGCATCCGCCACCGGCAACTTGAGTTGCATTTCGGTGAACTTGCTGTACGTCGTCGACAGCATCAGAAAAATCAGCACCACCAGCAACACGTCGATGAACGGAATCAGATTGATCTCCGGCTCATCGCGCGCGCCGTGTCGAAAGTGCATGCGTCCGGGCTTCATCGGTTACTTGCGCAGCGCGTTGAGGTGCCGCGCAAAGCGCTCGCCGGCAAGTTCGAGATTCAGCAAATACTCGTCGACTCGGGTGCGAAAGTAGCGCCAGAAAATCAGTGTCGGAATGGCTACGATGAGGCCGAAGGCAGTGTTGTACAGAGCGATCGAGATGCCGTGGGCCAGCTGTGCCGGGTTGCCTGCTCCCACCGCCCCGCCGGCCGACGATTGCGAGCCGAAGATTTCGATCATGCCGATGACCGTACCAAGCAGCCCGAGCAACGGCGCTGCCGAAGCGATGGTCGCCAGTGCCGGCAACCAGCGTTCGAGCTTGTGAGCAACCGTGCGACCGGATGCCTCCATCGCTGCCCGAAGATCGTCTTCAGTACAACGCGGATTCGCGTTCAGCGCACGAAAGCCGGCAGCCAGCACCTGGCCAAGAAACGAATTATTTTCCAGCTTTGTCACCACGTCTGGCCCCGGGATCGAGGTCTGCGACACGGTAATGGCTTCGTCGAGCAGCTTTGGGGGCAGCACACGGGCGGTTTTCAGGCTGGTGAATCGTTCGATGACGAGCGCGAGCGCAAGTATTGAACAGGCGAGCAGCGGCCAGATTGGCCAGCCCGCAGCAACTATGATCGAAAACAAAGAACCCTCCGGCCCGTGGATTGCAAATGCGCGGCGATTATCCACCGAGCCCGCTTCACAAAGTGCAATGTGCTGCTGTAGGCGCCGACGCACAGATTCTGTGGATAACTTTGTGAGTAACACCATGAGCAACCGATGCGAAACCACGCCCGCCGTGGCTTTCGCTGGATCGATTGAATTTTGAGCAGCTGTTTCTCCAATCGAATCAACGAGTTGCACCGCAACTCGGGCGGCTTGCTGGCCTGTCAGGCCTGTTTGCTGATCGCAATGTGGAATGTGGACGAGTCGATAAGCGGCAAGGCGAATAGTGATGAGTGACAACGGACTTTTTTCGGCACCAGGTGGTCGGGTATGGGCCGTTGGCGCGCTGTGCCACGCCGTGGGCGACGCGCTCGAAGCGCGCTTCAACCCAGTGACCGTGCGCGGTGAAATTTCCGGTTTCACCAGGGCGTCGAGCGGTCACTGCTATTTTTCCTTGAAGGACGAATCTGGGCAACTGCGCAGCGCCATGTTCCGCCGCGCTGCGAGCCTGCTCGACTTCGTGCCGCGCGATGGTGATCAGGTCGAAGTGCGCGGCCGGCTTACCGTTTACGAGCCGCGCGGCGACCTGCAGCTGGTGGTCGAAAGTCTGCGGCGTGCGGGGCAGGGCGCGCTCTTTGAGCAATTTTTGCAGCGCAAAGCCAAGCTCGAAGATGAGGGCCTTTTCGATCCGGCGCGCAAACGACCGCTGCCGTCGATGCCCCGCGCCATCGGGTTGGTTACGTCGACGGGCGCCGCGGCCTTGCACGATGTCGTGACCGCACTGCGCCGTCGTGTACCGCACATACCGGTCGTGCTGTCGCCAGCCGCAGTGCAGGGAGCGAATGCGCCCGCCGAACTGGTGCGTGCATTGCAGGCGCTCTACGCGATGCAGCCGCCGGTCGATGTCATCCTGCTGGTGCGAGGCGGCGGTTCGATCGAAGATCTGTGGGCCTTCAACGATGAAACGCTGGCGCGCACCATCGTGCAAAGCCCGGTGCCGATCATCTGTGGCGTCGGCCATGAAACCGACTTCACCATTGCGGACTTTTGCGCCGACCTTCGTGCGCCGACACCTACTGCCGCCGCAGAACTTGTCGCCGCACCGCAGGAGCTGTGGCTCGGTGCGCTGGGGTTGATCGAGGAGCGGCTCGTCGGTGCGGTGGGCAGTCGCATCGATGTCTTGAACCAGCGTCTCGATTTGGCGGCCGGTCGTCTCGCACGTCCTTCGACCCTTGTCGCTCGGCAGAGGTTGCGGCTGACTTACCAGGCGCAGCGCTTGCACTATGCGGTGCTGTCTAAAACCCAGCGGGCGGGGGAGGTTCAAACCCGGCTGCGGGCGGATTTCCCGCAACAACTCAAGCGCAGTCAGGCGCAGCGGCGTGAGCGGCTGGAGCGCGTGGCCTCACGGTTGCGCCTGCTGGACCCGGCGCTGGTGCTGCAGCGCGGCTATGCATGGCTCACCGACACGGAAGGCCGCGCCGTCACGAGCGTCTCGCAGCTCCACGTGGAGGACGCGGTTGAAGTACGACTTGCCGACGGTGCCGTCGACCTTGGCGTGACGGGCGTGCGGCCAACGGGCACGCGTCCGACACCACCATCGTGATTCCTTTCTAGAATGCTTTATCCCACAACCAACCCGCGAGAAAAAAACATGGAACACGTTCTGCCACCCCTGCCATACCCAATGGACGCATTGGCTCCGGAGTACTCAAAAGAAACGTTCGAGTATCACTACGGCAAGCATCACAACGCCTACGTCGTGAACCTGAACAACCTGCAAAAGGGCACCGAGTTCGAGAGCATGACTTTGGAAGAGATCATCAAGAAGTCGAGCGGCGGCGTCTACAACAACTCGGCCCAGGTCTGGAACCACACGTTTTTCTGGAGCTGCATGAAGCCACAGGGCGGCGGCACCCCCACCGGCGCTTTGGCAAAGGCCATCGATGCCAAGTGGGGCGGCTACGACGCATTCAAGGAAGCCTTCGTGAAGTCAGCTGTCGGCAACTTCGGCTCTGGCTGGACGTGGCTTGTGAAAAAGCCTGATGGCTCGGTCGACATCGTCAATACCGGCGCTGCCGGCACACCGCTGACCACTGCCGACACGGCTCTTCTGACGGTCGATGTTTGGGAACATGCCTATTACATCGACTACCGCAACCTGCGCCCAAAATTCGTCGAGACGTTTCTGGCAAAGCTTGCGAACTGGGACTTCGCAGCAAAGAACTTCGGTTAAGCCGGTACTCTGCGGAGACAGTAAAAGCCGACTCGCGGGTCGGCTTTTTTGTGGGCATCGAGTTGGTGTCACCGCCGATCAACGCTGCATTTCGAACGGTGCTCCAGCGAGCTTGTTTCCTTTCTTCAGGTTCTTTTTGGCGAACCAGCCTTGGTTCATCTCAAGAACGTATCGGACCGGTTCTTCTGAGCAATGCGAGTCTTCGGTCTGCGGCTTCATGTCCGCCAGATTGACGATGCGCCCGTCATCGGCAACGAATGCCGCGGTCAGCGGCAAGATCGTGTTCTTCATCCAGAAGCACTGCGTCGCTGGTTGCTCGAAAATGAACAGCATGCCTTCTGCCTGGGGCATTTCCTTGCGGAACATCAGGCCGACCTCGCGCTGTTGAGGCGTCATCGCCAACTGTGTGTCTATCTGGTACATGCCGGCGGTGAGTTTGACGCGCCGGAGGTCGAGTTGCGGCTCTTGTGCCTGGGCAGGCAGAGCCAAGAACAACGCCATGAAGGCAGACAGCGCGAGCAAGGCGACGAAACGCTGGAACATGAACAGGGACTTTCAAAATGCGAAGGCACAATTCTCGGCGCAAAAAAAAATGCCCGCAGGCGCGGGCATCGTCGGCAAGCGGTGAGACTTACATCGCGTGGCGGCGGACGGCCTTGCGGTGGTGGTAATGACGAGCCATGACCTTGTGCTTCTTCATGTGATGCACCGGCGCGTGCGCCACTGTGTGGACATGCGCCACCGGAACGGTGACGTGAGCGGGAGCCTGGGCAAATGCGCCAGCAGAAAAGAGACCGGCGACGAGAACGGCAAGCAGCTTGTTCATGAGAAATCCTGTGAATCGTTGATTTAAGAACCCTCCCCCTGTGGAAGGACCCACGTTCAACGAATGCCATGCGTGGCGGTTGACACGTTTGCTCACAGCCCACGCGAAAAAAAAGCGCCCTCAGGGCGCTTCTTTCAATCTGGCGGAGAGCCGAATTAGTTGGGCGTGCCGCCCTGCGTGCTGCGGCGCTTCAGGCTGCCGTCCTTGTTGCGACGACGTGCATCGCGCGTTTCGGCGCGGGCTTCACCTGCAGCGGCTGCCTTGCCGGTACCGATGGCGCCGCCTTCGGCCGTCTTGGGTTCGTCGCCGCCTGGCGCCTTGACCATGCCAGCAGGACGCGCAGCGACCTTGGCTTCTGCTTTGGCAGCAGACTTGCCTTGGGCCGTGGGGTCGAGTTCGCCTGGCTTCGTGGCTTGGGCGTAGGCACCGGCTGCGAACAGGCCGGCGATCATGACTGCGAGAACTTTGCTCATTACGGATTCCTCAGTGGATTGATTTTAAAACGCCTCCCGGCCAGCAGAAGGTCAGTCAACAACGATGCCGTTGGGCATGCGGTTGACAGCGACCCGCGCCTCCTCCGGTTGCATCTAAAATTCTAAGGCTATTCAGTCGGCCGAAAACGCACTGTCGCTACGTCGCCACTTCTTGCCAAAAGTTCACCGTGTAGTGCGCCTTCATCCAACTCGCACCTTCGCGACACCGTCTCGGCGTGTGGGTCCGGGCTTTTTTGTAGTGACCCCGAAGCGTTCACGATACCGAAGCCTTGATTTGTCGGCAAGCTGCCACCAATTCCTCTCACCCCGGCACGCCGCTTGCACGCTCTATAGAATCATTTTTCATGGCAACCAGAATTCCCTCGACCCCCAAGACACCGCCGGCCCAGAAGCCGCGGCGGGACGATGGCGACTCGGTCGTCCTCGAGCGTCGACCGCAGAAAACAGCACCTCCTCAGATGTACCAGGTGGTCATGCTGAACGACGACTACACCCCGATGGAGTTCGTCATCGTCGTGATTCAGGAGTTCTTCAGCAAGGACCGCGAAACGGCAACCCAGATCATGCTGAAGATTCATTTGGACGGCCGCGGCGTTTGCGGGGTTTATTCCCGCGACATGGCTGCCACCAAAGTAAATCAGGTAACGGAGGCGGCCCATCAGGCCGGCCATCCGTTGCAATGCGTGAGTGAGCCTATCGAATGAACGCAATGAACCTGTTGATTTCGGTACGCTCCAACCCATCTGAGTTTTTATTTACAGAAAGGCAAAAGGAAATCACATGATTGCCCAGGAACTGGAAGTCAGCTTGCACATGGCCTTTGTCGAGGCACGGCAGCAGCGCCACGAGTTCATCACCGTAGAGCACTTGTTGCTCGCTTTGCTGGACAACCCGAGCGCCGCAGAAGTCTTGCGAGCCTGCTCGGCAAACGTAGACGACCTGCGCGCGTCGCTCACCAACTTCATCAAGGACAACACCCCGCAGGTGGCTGGTACCGACGATGTAGATACACAGCCCACACTGGGTTTCCAGCGCGTGATTCAGCGCGCGATCATGCATGTGCAATCCACCGGCAACGGCAAGAAGGAAGTCACCGGCGCCAACGTGCTGGTCGCGATCTTCGGCGAGAAGGATTCGCACGCCGTGTACTACTTGCACCAGCAAGGTGTCACGCGCCTCGACGTGGTGAATTTCATAGCTCATGGCATTAAAAAGAGCGATCCGCCGGAAGCCGCCAAGGGCGCGGGCGAATCGTCTTCGAGCGAGAGCGAAGAGGGTGGGAGTGAGAAGAACGAGAAGGCTTCGCCACTCGAACAGTTCACTCAAAATCTGAATCAGATGGCCAAGGAAGGCAAGATCGATCCGCTGATCGGCCGCGAGTACGAGGTCGAACGCGTGATCCAGATCCTGTGCCGCCGGCGCAAGAACAATCCGCTGCTGGTCGGTGAAGCCGGCGTTGGCAAGACCGCGATTGCCGAAGGCCTCGCATGGCGCATTACCCAGAACGAAGTGCCAGAGATCCTGGCTGAAGCTCAGGTTTATTCGCTCGACATGGGAGCATTGCTGGCGGGCACCAAGTACCGCGGTGACTTCGAGCAGCGCCTGAAGGGCGTGCTCAAGTCGCTCAAGGACAAGCCAAACGCAATTCTCTTCATCGACGAAATCCACACCCTCATCGGTGCAGGCGCTGCTTCGGGCGGCACGCTGGATGCCTCCAACTTGCTGAAGCCGGCGCTTTCGAGCGGCCAGCTGAAGTGCATCGGTGCGACCACCTTCACCGAATACCGCGGCATCTTCGAAAAGGACGCGGCCCTGTCGCGCCGCTTCCAGAAGGTCGATGTGGTCGAGCCGACCGTGCAGGAAACGGTCGACATCCTGAAGGGCTTGAAATCTCGCTTCGAAGAGCATCACGGCGTCAAGTACGCGGTGGCGGCTCTGCAAGCTGCGGCTGAATTGAGCGCTAAATACATCAACGACCGCCATTTGCCAGACAAGGCGATCGACGTCATCGATGAAGCGGGCGCGGCCCAACGCATCTTGCCGCCGAGCAAGCGCAAGAAGACCATCACCAAGACCGAGGTCGAGGACATCGTCGCGAAGATTGCGCGCATTCCCCCGGCCAATGTCAGCAATGACGATCGCGGCAAGCTGCAGACCATCGAGCGCGACCTGAAGAGCGTCGTGTTCGGCCAGGACAAGGCACTCGAAGTGCTGGCATCCGCAGTCAAGATGGCGCGCTCCGGCCTCGGCCGTGCAGACAAGCCGATTGGCTCGTTCCTGTTCAGCGGCCCCACTGGCGTCGGCAAGACTGAAGCGGCCAAGCAGCTTGCCTACATCATGGGCATCGAGCTGATTCGTTTCGACATGTCGGAGTACATGGAACGTCATGCGGTGAGCCGCCTGATCGGTGCACCTCCGGGCTACGTTGGTTTCGACCAGGGTGGTCTCTTGACCGAAGCCGTCACCAAGAAGCCGCATGCGGTGTTGCTGCTCGACGAAATTGAGAAGGCACATCCGGACATCTTCAACGTGCTGCTGCAGGTCATGGACCATGGCACGTTGACCGACAACAACGGGCGCAAGGCCGACTTTCGTAACGTGATCATCGTGATGACCACCAATGCGGGCGCCGAGACCATGAACAAGGCGACCATCGGCTTCACCAATCCGCGTCAAGCGGGCGATGAGATGGCCGACATCAAGCGACTGTTCACGCCGGAGTTCCGCAATCGTCTGGATGCGACCGTCAGCTTCAAGGCGCTGGATGAAATCGTCATCCTGCGCGTGGTGGACAAGTTCTTGCTGCAACTCGAGCAGCAACTGACTGAGAAGAAGGTCGACGTCACTTTCAGCGATGCGTTGCGCAAGCACCTCGCGAAGAAGGGCTTCGATCCGTTGATGGGCGCTCGCCCCATGCAGCGCTTGATCCAGGACACGATTCGTCGCGCGCTGGCCGACGAATTGCTCTTCGGACGGCTGATCGACGGCGGCCGTCTGTCGGTCGATGTCGATGACAAGGGCGAAGTGCTGCTCGACATTCAGCCGTTGTCGAAGAAGGAAGGCAAGTCCAAGCCCGAAGCGGAAGAGACTGCGGCGGGTTGACTCTGACACGTTGACTCGAAGTAGTACGCGGCCCCCGTGGTCGCGTCGCCTCCAAAGGCCGGTAGCATTCGCTTCCGGCCTTTGTCGTTTCTGCCTTGGTTCCTTCTTCGCTTCTGTTCTCGTTTCTGTTCTTCCGGCTCTTTTTTTTGGTCGCTCGTTCTTGGCCCGCATCTTTTGATCCTCCCCGAACTCAGCCAGGAATGGAAAACCGGCCTCTCTTTCGCATGGAGCGGCTACATCGCGGTGTTATCGATCTGGATCGTGATGCAAAAGCGCGCGCCGGTGTCGACGATGAGCTGGATACTGTCGCTCGCACTGCTGCCGTTCGCGGGCTTCGTCATCTATTACTTTCTCGGGCCGCAGCGGCTCAAGAAGCAACGCCTCAAGCGTTTGCGAAGCCGTGCCAGCGCCAACGCGACGGCCGACCTCGCCTTGCTTCGCGAGGCACGCCAGCACGCACCGCCTGCGTTACGGCAAATGGCCGGACTGGGCACGGCGACATGCGGCCTGCCGGTGTCGAGCGCCACCGAGGTCGAGTTGCTGTCTGGCGGTGCGCGCACCTTCGATGCCATCTTCGAAGCCATCCGCGACGCGCGCGATCACGTGCACCTCGAGTACTACATCTTCGAGCCCGACACCATCGGCACCGCCCTGCGCGATCTGCTCGTGCAGAAGGCGCAGCAAGGTGTCGTGGTGCGGCTGTTGCTCGACGCTTTGGGCTCCAAGCGCATCGGCCGCAAGTTCATGGCACCGATGCACGCGGCGGGCGTCAAGGTCGCGCTCTTTCATGACACGCGCATCGGCCGACGTTTGCGTCCGATAATCAACTACCGCACCCACCGCAAAATCGTCGTCTGCGACGGCTTTACCGGTTTCACCGGCGGCGTGAATATCACCGACGAGGAAGACAAGCGCACCCGCGCAGACGCATACCACGACGTGCATTTGCGCATAGAGGGCAGTGCGGTGCGCTGGCTGCAAACCACGTTTCTCGAAGACTGGACGTACGCGACCGGCGAAGATCCGCGTGACATGGACGACACCCTGCCGCACTTGCTACCGCGCGCTGAGGCAGGCGATATTCCGGTGCAAATCGTGACCAGTGGTCCCGACAGCCCACTGGAGGCGATCCATCGCATGCATGTGTCTGCGATCAACTCGGCGAACGAGCGCGCATGGCTTACGACGCCGTACTTCGTGCCGGGCGAGCCGGCGCTCATGGCGTTGACTAGCGCTGCTCTGCGCGGTGTCGATGTGCGCCTGCTGGTGCCTCGGCGCAGCGATAGTTTGGTGGTCAGCGCGGCGGCGCGCTCGTACTTCGACGAGTTGATCGCCGCCGGCGTCAAGGTGTGGGAGTACAAGGCGCGCATGCTGCACTCGAAGACCCTTCTGGTCGACGACAACTGCGCGATGATCGGCACCGCCAACTTCGACAATCGCAGCTTTCGCCTCAACTTCGAAGTGATGGCCGTGGTCTATGGCCCGGCGCTCGCCAAGCCGTTGGCTGCGCAGTTCGAAACCGATCTGCACAATTCTGCTGCGGTGCGTGCCCGCCGCCATCAGACTTTTCAGGGCCGCCTCTGGGAAGCTGTCGCTCGTCTTTTTTCACCGTTGCTCTGACATGTCCCACACCTTTCTTTGGCACGACTACGAAACTTTCGGTGCGATACCACGGCGCGACCGGCCATCGCAGTTTGCAGCGATTCGCACCGACGCGGAGCTGAATGAAATCGGCGAGCCGCTCATGATCTATTGCAAGCCGGCGTCCGACTATTTGCCGAGTCCCGAGGCCTGCCTGATCACCGGCATCACGCCGCAGTTGTGCCTCGAGCGCGGCATTGCCGAGCACGAATTTGCGGCGCAGATTGAACGTGCCTTTGCGCAACCCGGTACCGTTGGCGTCGGCTACAACACCATTCGCTTCGACGACGAAGTCACCCGATTCATGTTCTGGCGGAACCTGATCGATCCGTACTCCCGCGAGTGGCAAAACGACTGCGGCCGATGGGATTTGCTCGACGTGGTGCGCCTCACCTGGGCGTTGCGCCCCGACGGCATCGAGTGGCCGAAGAAAGAAGACGGCAAGCCCAGCTTCAAGCTGGGCGACTTGGCACGCGCTAATGGGCTGCTGCACGAGGCTGCGCACGATGCGCTGTCCGACGTGCGCGCGACCATCGCGCTGGCGCGGCTGATTCGCGACAAGCAGCCCAAGCTCTTCGAGTTCGCCTTCAGCCTGCACAAAAAGGACCGCGTCGTGCGTGAGCTCGGCCTGCCGTCCACGCGTGAAACGGCAAAGCCCTTCCTGCACGTGTCCGGCATGTTCCCAACCCAGCGCGGCTGCCTGGCCGTCATGTGGCCGCTCGCGAGCCATCCGACGAACAAGAACGAACTGATCGCCTGGGATCTTGCATACGATCCTGCCGAGTTGCGCGATCTGGATGTCGAAACGTTGCGATTGCGCATGTTCACGCGCACGGCAGACTTGCCGGAAGGCGTGCTGCGACTGCCGGTCAAAGGCATTCATCTCAACAAGTCGCCGATGGTCGTGGGCAACCTGCGCACGCTCGCGCCGGCGATGGCCGAACGGTGGGGCATCGACCTCGAAGCGGCTTCGCGCAACGCCGAGATCGCACGCGGCTTGCCCGACATGAGCGCGATCTGGCCACAGGTCTATGCGCGGCCCAAAGAGGCCACCCCTGACGTCGATGAAGACCTGTACGGCGGCTTTGTTGGCGATGCGGACCGTCGTCGTTTGCTGCGCGTGCGCGGCCTGTCTCCGGCCGACCTTGCGCGCGAGCGCGTCGGCTTCGACGACGCGCGGCTCGAAGAGATCGTGTTCCGCTACCGCGCGCGCAACTGGCCCGAGACGCTGACAGCCGAAGAAACCGAGCGATGGGAAGCGCATCGCGCGGCGCGGTTGCTCGAAGGCGAGGGCGGCGCCCGCAGCGTCGACATGCTCTTTACCGAGATCGATGCCTTGTCGGAAAGTGCAGACGAGCGTGGCGAAGAGCTGCTCGGTGCGTTGTACGAGTACGCCGAGGCGATCGTGCCGGAGCGTTAGTCAACAAGGAGCGTAGTGGTGTCCATCCGTCGCCCGCTAAACGCAGCATTTGGACGCCTTCACTACCAGTCTGCACGTTTGTGTCGAAGATTCACATGCGGCTAGACCTTTGGACACCGCCTCAGGAGTAGCGCATTTGGCTGCGTGACATTCTGCGCGACGCGTGCCTTAGTGTTACTTGAAACCTATCAGAACCTTTTTTTCGCATCTCTGATTTCGGCCCGGCGTTCGACGATGGCGGTATGTCAACCTTAGTCCACATCGTTCTCCTGCTCGTCGCGATGACTTTCACGCTGTGCGTGATGGTCGCCTGAAGCCCGCGCCTCTCTTTGACTCCGGAGGTGCTTCATGAAACGCAGTCTGATTCAACTCGATCACGGTCTTTCCAGGCTGACCATGCTGTGGTCCGACAACGCGGTGATCGGGCGCGATTCGGTGTGCGACGTCGTCGTGCACGACGAGCGCGTCAGTCGGCAGCATGTGTGCATCGCCATGTCGAAGTACACGACCAGCATCCTCGATCTGTCGAGCCGCAACGGCTTGTACGTGAACGGCTTCAAGGTCAAGGTCGGTCAGCTGCTGCATCTCGATGTCATCCGGATCGGCAACACGCGCTTCAGGTTCTTCGAGACTGCGCCGGTCGGACCAGACTCCGCGCTGGCGTTGATGCACAGCACCTGAAGATCACTTGCCGAAGTGATCTTCAGATGGCCTTGGCGTGTCTCTTTCAGCTGTCCAAATCGCGCTCGGCCGCATGGCTGGGCGCCAGCCGGTAACCCTGCCCGTAGATGGTCTGAAGCTGCAACCCGTTGGTTTCCAGCAAAAGTTTGCGGCGAACTTTGAAGATCTGATTGTCCAGAATCCGCGTGCTGCTGGAGCGCGCGTCCTGGTTGGTCGCCTCCAGCAAATAGAACCGCGAGACGACCCGTCCCAGGTTGCGAAACAGTGCGATCGCCAAACTGAACTCACGCTCGCTCAACGTAAAAAGCTGCGGAGGCAAACCGGCACGGATTACCGTAGCGCTCTCGTGGAAAAACTTCCACTCACCGATCGTTTCCACCCAGCCTTTTGCGGTTTCCTGCGGCGTGCGAAAACGTTTGACGCGCGCGACCAGCTCGATCGGCCTGAAAGGTTTGATCACGTAGTCATTGGCGCCTGCGCTGAGTGCCTCGGCCACATCCCGCTCGGCACCGCGGGCGCTGAGCATGATGACCGGCACGGTCAATCGGCGGTAGTCGCGCAGCCATCGCAAGAGCTCCAGCCCATCCAGCCCCGGCACGTTCCAGTCCAGGATCAGAAGGTCGAACGAATCGGTTCGCAGCGTCGTCCGCAGCATCTCACCGTCGGTGAACTGCTCGCAGCTCGTGTTTTCGTAACCGGCCACAGTCAGCGTCTCCAGGGTGGCGACCAGCAATTGCATTTGCGGCAGTTCATCTTCAAGCAAGGCGATACGCATCATTTCTCCCAAGTTTCTCTCTAGATTCTTGTCGAATTGCAACATCCGAATCTACCGAAATCTCCCAACGCGGTAAGAGTTCGGTTAAGCCTGTTCATGATCTGTGACCTTTTAAACAAAATGTAAAAAACAACTGTTCAATACTTTCGAATCCTCACGTTTGCAATGCGGAAAAGGCAAACCAAAGGAATCATCCGGTGCATGAACATCGCTATCGTTGGACCCCGCCCTTCAGCAATCATTCAAGAAATGTTGTCGAAAGTATCAAGCGAAGCCGAGATTTTTTCTTCGCTCGCAGACCTGTCGAAAGCAATGAAGTGGGGCGCCGTGGTCGACCTCGTCGTACTAGGCCTCGGCGAGCAGGCCACGTCGATTGAGGAAGTCGAAATAGCGCACGACAGCCTCGGCGCCAGCATTCCACTGCTGGCAGTGGTCATGCCCAACGCAATAAGCGATATACAACGAAGCGATCACAAAGAGTTCTTCGATTTTCTGGTGCGACCTTTTTCCGATGAGGAATTGGTAGCTCGAATTCAATTGCTTTACAGTAGGTTGGCTTTTAGTCGCAAAGGCGACGAGATAGAAGATGCACTGGAAGTCGGGCCCTACCGATTCGATACTTCCGTGTTTACCATTCATATGGGCCGCCACGAAGTTCATCTGCAACCAAAGCGATTTCGGCTAGCACGTCTGTTGTTCAGTCGAATTGGTCGTACGGTATCGCGTCGAGAAATTTACGAGGCGATATGGCCACGAATGACCAATTCACGCGTGGTCGATACAGCCATTGCTCAATTGCGTAGCGCACTGGAACTCAAAGGCGAGCATGGTTTCATTCTCCGATCGGTACACGGGACAGGCTATTGCCTGATCGATAAAACACAACTCTGGAAATCACCTGCGAGCGACAGAATATACGCGCAGCCGTTGATTACCACGTCCTATGCAGAGGCTGCACAATGATTGAAAAAGGCGCTGGCCCGGTGGCGGCAGTATGGAGTGAAAACGCATTGGAACGCGCCCGGCTGCGACGCTTGCTCGCAGCAAATTGCTGTGCATCGCTGGCCTATGACTCTGCGGCGGGCCTCTTGAAATTGCTTGCGAGCGGCAAGGCGTTGTCGATGATTGTCATCGGGGAAACCCTGGCCGGCGCGTCTGAAAGCGCCGAGCGCATCCGGCTGCTTGTCAACCCGCGCACAGCGTTGATGGTGGTCAACAAGGCGAGTTATTTGCCCTCAGGCGGGTTCGCGCAAGACCCGGCGTTGCGCGTGCTGGACGAAAAAGCAATCCAGGCCAAGGTCAAGCAAGTGCTGGCCAAGGTCAGGGCAGGCGGCAGCATTTCTCCCTCACCGCTGTCGTTCGGCAACTACGAGTTTCGGCCGCCCGGTCAGGTCTTTGTCGAGAACGAATTGAAGTCGCTGAGCGACAGCGCCTTCAGCGTCGCGCTCACGTTCTTTCGCAACCAGAACACCCCGTTGTCCGAGGCGCGTCTCGACATGTCTTCCTGGGATGAAATCCCTGCGCTGATGGGTGGCCCGCCCGAGACCATGACGGATCACCTGCGCAAGCATCTCGAACTCGATGGCCGGCACGGCTTCAACCTGCAGAGTCTTTTGCGATCGGGCTATGTGCTGACCTCCGGGCAAGGTCGAGCGCCGCAAAGAACAGCTGCCCACTGAGGGCTGACGGACGTTCGCGGGGCGGTCGCTGAACAGCCCCGCCGCTGCGAGCACTTGCGCGTCCTCGTATGCTCCGCCGAATGGATGACATCGCCGCCGCAGCCCCGGTATCTGCACTTGCCGCACTTGCTGATTTCGCTACGCGTCACCGTCGGCTTTTCGTGTTGAGCGGCGCCGGTTGCAGTACCGAATCGGGCATTCCCGACTACCGCGACGAGAAGGGCGACTGGAAGCGGCCCTCGCCCGTCACCTATCAGGCCTTCATGGGCGAAGAGGCGACGCGCAAACGCTACTGGGCGCGCAGCCTGATCGGCTGGCCGACCATGGCGCTGGCCACGCCAGGACCAGCCCATCGTGCACTGGCGCAACTCGAAGCATCCGGTCGCGTCGAACTCCTTCTCACGCAAAACGTCGATGGGCTGCACGACGCGGCGGGCAGCCGCAATACCATTGACCTGCACGGCCGTATCGACACCGTTCGCTGCATGGCCTGCGAGACGTGCTCGCCACGCTCCGAACTCCAGATCGAACTGCGCCGTCGCAACCCTGCATGGGCAAGGCTCGAAGCGCGCGCCGCACCCGATGGCGACGCCGACATCGAAGGCCACGACTTCTCCACATTCGACGTGCCGCCGTGCTCCGCCTGCGGAGGCCTGCTCAAACCCGACGTGGTGTTCTTCGGTGAGGGCGTCCCGCGCGATCGTGTTGCCGCGGCTTTCGCAGCCCTGAGCCAAGCCGACGCTATGCTTGTTATCGGCTCGTCGCTGATGGTGTATTCGGGCTTCAGGTTCGTGCAGGCGGCGGTGGCTGCCGGCAAGCCTGTAGCAGCGGTCAATCTCGGTCGTACCCGCGCGGACGATCTTTTTGAGTTGAAGGTCGAGTTACCGGTCGGGGAAACCCTTTCGGCACTGGTTCAGGCACTCAGGCACCGCGTGACGGCATGAAAGATGTCGCCTCCGCGCGACCTTCCACATGCAGACGTGCAGTCGACGCTGGCGTGTCTGCCAGCAGCTTGCCTTTCTTGAACACTTTGAGCCGCGTGGCGCGCAGCCTTATCGCCTCGACAGCATCTCGCGCCTGCAGCAACACGAAGCTGGCATCGCAACCGGCATCGAGCCCGTAGCCGTCGAGGTGCATCACCTTCGCAGCGTTGGTGGTCACCGCTTCGAAGCACGCGCGAATGCCGGCCTGGCTCGTCATCTGCGCCACGTGCAGGCCCATGTGCGCGACTTCGAGCATGTCACCCGAACCCATGCCATACCACGGGTCCATCACGCAGTCGTGGCCGAAGGCGACGTTGACGCCAGCCGCCATCAGCTCCGGCACGCGTGTCATGCCGCGGCGCTTGGGGTAGGTGTCGTGGCGGCCCTGCAGCGTGATGTTGATGAGCGGGTTGGCGATCACGCTGACGCCGCTCCCGGCGATCAACGGGAGCAGCTTGCTGACGTAGTAGTTGTCCATGCTGTGCATCGACGTGCAATGCGATCCGTTGACGCGGCCTTGCAGGCCAAGGCGTTGCGATTCGTACGCCAGCGTTTCGATATGGCGCGACAGCGGATCGTCCGATTCGTCGCAATGCATGTCGACCAGCTTGCCGCGCTCGGCTGCGATCTCGCACAGCAGCTTCACGCTCGCAGCGCCTTCGGCCATCGTTCGCTCGAAATGCGGAATGCCGCCGACCACGTCGACGCCCTTGTCGAGCGCACGCTTCAGGCTGTCGACGCCGCCGGCCGCACGCAGCACGCCGTCTTGCGGGAACGCCACGAGCTGCAGGTCGATGTACGGCGCGACCCGTCGCTTCACTTCGAGCAGCGCGTCGACTGCGAGCAGGCTCGGGTCGCTCGTGTCGACATGGGTACGAATCGCGAGCAAGCCCTTGGCGGTGGCCCAGTCGCAATAGGTGAGGGCACGTTCGATCAAGGCTTCGGCCTTGAGCAACGGCTTGAGCTCACCCCACAACGCGATACCTTCAAGCAGCGTGCCGCTTTCGTTGACGCGCGGCAAGCCGTAGCTGAGCGTGGCATCCATATGAAAGTGCGGATCGACGAAGTGCGGGGCGACGAGCATCCCCTGGGCGTCTATGGTTTCGTGCGCGGGCGCATCGAGCCCCTTAGTCAACTCAACGATGCGGCCGTGCTGCACGGCGATCGACATGTCGGTGCGACCGTCGGGTAGGGTGGCGTGGGTGACGAGAAGGTCGAGCATGGTCAGCGAAACCGCGGAGTCGTGGCGCGAGCCTTATTTCGTGCCAAAGATCCGGTCGCCAGCGTCGCCCAGGCCCGGCAGGATGTAGCCGTGGTCGTTGAGCTCGCGATCGATCGCTGCGGTGTAGATGGGCACGTCAGGGTGTGCGGTCTGCAGCGCCTTGACGCCTTCAGGGCAAGTCAGCAGGCAAACAAATTTGATCGACTTCGGGTTCAGTTCCTTCAGTCGATCGACGGCGGCGATCGCGGAGTTGCCGGTGGCCAGCATCGGATCGACCACGATGATGTCGCGGTCCTGCATTTCGCTCGGCATCTTGAAGTAGTACTCGACGGCGGTCAGTGTCTTGGGGTCGCGGTACAAGCCGATGTGGCCGACACGTGCGCCTGGCACCACGGTGAGCATGCCTTCGAGGATGCCGTTTCCGGCTCGCAGGATCGACACCAGCACGAGCTTCTTGCCGTCGATGACCTTGGTCGTCATGGTTTCGAGCGGCGTCTCGATCTCGATGTCCTGCATCGGCATGTCGCGCGTCACCTCGTAGGCCATCAGCATGCTCAGCTCGTTGAGCAGGCGGCGAAAGCTGTTGGTCGAAGCGTCTTTGCGACGCATCAAAGAGAGCTTGTGCTGGACGAGGGGATGGTCGACGAGGTGAACGTTGCTCATGGATGGGCGGAGGCTTTCCGTGTTCTTGCGTTGCAAAAGAGAGGGCTGAAGATCGCCCTTCTTTTAGCAGGTGTCAAGCAAGAGCCAAGCCAACGCCCGGTCGACCCCAGACCGCTGCCACTCGGTCGTTTGTTGGCAGGCTCAGGCTTGTCGTCGCGGCGCTTAAGCTGCGACGGCGCTTATGCCAGCGTGCCCAGGTTGGCCGCCGTGATCGGCATGCACCACGGTGAACAGGCCCACGTCCACACGGCCGGTTCTAAAGCCTGCTTCGCAGTAGCACAGGTAGTACTCCCAGAGGCGTTTGAACGAGGCGTCGAAGCCCAGCGCCTCGATCGACGGCCACGCCCGGAGGAACCGGTTGCGCCACTCCGCCAGCGTGGTGCCGTAGCTGGCACCGAAAGACACCGCGGTTTCAAGCCGCATGCCGACTTGCGCCGCCTGTGTCTTCATGGCACTGACCGACGGCAACATGCCGCCTGGAAAAATGAAGCGCTGGATGAAATCGGTACCGCGCCGGTAGTGATCGAAGTAGTCGTCGGCAATGGTGATGACCTGCAGCACCGCCGAACCGGCGGGCCGTAGTCGCTGACGCAGCGTCTCGAAGTAAACAGGCCAGTAATGCTCGCCGACCGCTTCCAGCATCTCGATGGAAACGATGCGGTCGTATTCGCCTTGCACGTCGCGATAGTCCTGCAGCCGCAGGTCGACGGCCTGCGTCAAACCTTCGTCGGCGACTCGTTTGTTGGCGTGGGCCAGCTGCTCGGTGGAAAGGGTCAGGCCGGTCACGCTGGCGCGATGCTTGCGGGCCAGCGCCAAAGCCAGCGCACCCCAACCGCAGCCGATTTCGAGCACCTTGCCATCGTCGGGCACGTCGAGCAGCGACACGATGTGGTCCAGCTTTGCAGCCTGCGCTTCTTCGAGCGATTCGTCGCCCGTGGTGTACAGGGCGCTGGAATAGAGCATGTCCGGATCCAGCCACTGGGCGTAAAAGTCGTTGCCCATATCGTAGTGGAACGAGATGTTTTGGCGGCTGCCCCGCCGCGAGTTGGCGTGCATCAGGTGGAACAGCCGAGTGAGCCAGCGCGCCGGCAGCGAGGCTTCGAGCGCACGGCCCCAATTCGCCTCGTTGCAAATCCCGAATTCAAGCAGCGCGGTGAGGTCTGTCGTCGACCAGTCGCCATCGCGGTACGACTCGGCCAGGCCCAGGTCGCCCTGCAGCAGCAAACGCACCAGCGGGCGCCAGCGATGCAGTCGTATCGAAGCTTGCGGGCCCGGCGCCGTGCCCCGGCCTTCGATGCGCTCGCCACCGGGCAGTTCGACGCTGAGCGTCCCACAGCGCACGTCGCGCAACAGTCGCGTCAGCAGCCGACGCATCGGCCAACCTCCGAGCGACGACAGGGTCGAGGCAACGCCGCTGCGCGGTTCTTCGGTCTGGAGGCTGTTTGGCGGAGAAGAAGGTGTGCTCATGATTCTTCGGCTTTGATAACGGTCACCGACCGGGTCGGTGCGGGCGGCCGAACGTGCAACCGCACGCCCTTGACCCAGAGGCGCAGTGCCTCCCAGTGGATGGCGCCCACGACCTTCAGCGTGAGCAGGGGATGCGAAAAGAATGCCAGCAACAAGGCGGCATCGTTCAGTACGCGGCGATGTGCGTCGAGCCGTGCGAACAACATCGGGCCGTCGGCATCGCTCGCGGTGATGTCCAGGCGCATTTCGGGCTGGTCGACGTGGGGCGCTTGCACGCGAAAGCCGTAGTCCATCTGCAAGCCGAGGAAGGGCGAGACGTGAAACTCCTTGGCGCAGTGCTGGTCGATCGGCGCGCCCTGAGTGCTCCGGGCACGCTGATCCTTGTCCACTTCGATCAGGTAACTGTGGCGTTCGCCGAACGTGTTGTTCACTTCGTAGAGGATCGCTTGCAGCTCGCCATCGGGCAGGTGGCAGAAGTACACGCTGATCGGGTTGAAGGCGTACCCGAGGATGCGCGGCATGCTGAGAAGGCGGATGGGGCCACCCGCGAGCAGGCCCGCGGCGGTCAACTGCTCATCGACCCGCTGGCGCAGGTTATGGCCGTTGCCGTCCTTGCCCTTGCGCGCGCCATAGTCGGCTTCATGCAGGCTGAACAGGTTGAAACGATTCAGGGAAAAGAAGCGCAGCCGTTGCGCCAGCTCCGGCAGTTCGTCGAGGTCGATCAACAGCGAGAAAACACGGTAGGCAAGCCGGTGGCGCGCGGGGCGCATCCGTTGATGCATGACGCGTCCGGGGTAGAGCGCGGACTGCTGCTGTGTCGTGTTCATGCGGTTTGACCATCCGTTGCGGCTTCGGCCATCGCGGGTCGAAGCACAGTCTTCAGCCGGATGCGATCGGACTCGTTGGCGACCGTCCAAGGCCGACGCACGCCGCCTATCGCCTCGGCCACCGCCAGGCCGGACTGCAGCCCGTCTTCGTGGAACCCCGAGCCAAAGTACGCACCACAAAACCAGGTGCGGTTATGACCCTGAAGCGACCACAACTGGTCTTGCGCGCGGATCGCGGCGGCATCGAACATCGGATGCTCGTAGGTCTCGCTGCGAATCAGGTGTTCGGGGCGGGGCTCTTGCATGGGGTTGAGCGTCAGGAACAGCGGCGTGTGGTCTGGAATCCCCTGCAGCCGGTTCATCCAGTAAGTCACGCACAAGGCATCGGGGCGAGTGCGATCGGCCGCGTAATTCCAGCTCGACCACACTGCGCGGCGTTGCGGCATCAGGGCTGGGTCGCTGTGCAACACGGCGCGATTGCGGCTGTAGCCGAAGGCACCGAGCACACGCGATTCCTCGGCGTGTGCATCAGGCAGCAGTCGCAGCGCCTGGTCGGCGTGCGTGGCGATCACGACCTGGTCGAAACGCTCGGGCGCCCAGCCGGCTTCGGTGCAGACATGCACGCCCTCGTCGCTACGCCGGATTTCGACGGCGGCGTTGTCCAGGCGCAAACGATCGCCCATTCCCTTGGTGAGCTGCTCGACGTAGCGGCGGCTGCCACCTTCTACGGTGCGCCAGGCCGGCCGGTTGGTGAGCTTGAGCAGATGATGGTTTTCGCAGAACCGCACGAAGGCCTCGGTCGGGTATTCGCCGATGCGTGCGGCCGACGTCGACCAGATTGCAGCCGCCATCGGATACAGATGGTCGTCGCGAAACGCCCTGCCGTAGCCCTGCATGTCGAGGTATTGGTCGAGCGGCATCAGGCCAGCGCTGGCGGCGTGCGCCGGTGCCTGACGATAGAAACGGACCAGGTCGCGCAGCATCGACCAGAAGCGCAGGCTGACCAGGTTGCGCTTTTGCGCGAACACGCCGCCCAGACCTGTTCCCGAGTACTCGAGCGCACCGTCGTCCAGGCTTACCGCAAAAGACATCTCCGACGGTTTGGTCTCGACGCCGAGGTGCGCGAACAGCGCCGTCAGGTTGGGGTAGGCCGGCTCGTTGTAGACGATGAATCCCGTGTCGACAGCGATCACCGCACCGGCGCCACCTTGCGTGGATTGCACATCGACCGTGTTGCTGTGCCCGCCGGGCCGGGTGTCGGCCTCGAAGACGGTCACGCGGTGCTTTTGCGACAGCAGCCATGCCGCAGACAGACCCGAGATGCCACTGCCGATGACAGCGATATCGAGTGCCGCACCTGCATGGGCGGGGGGCGGCGTGCGCATCGTAGGCGCAGCGGCGGTCGACATCGTTTGCATACTGGGGCTCCTGGAATGCCTGAGGCCAGGTCTGAGGACAGGGCTTGGAGTCAATACGCGGCGGTTGGCCATTTGGATCACGGTATTTGTAATTCGACGTGATCTAATTCCCCGAGCGGGCCGTACGAAGCTGTATGAGCCCCGTCCCACAGTCCACGGTAGCAGCCTTGCTGGCCCAGACAGCCACGGCTGCCCGCCTGTCGGTCGTTACGTTGAAACAACCACGGGGAGCGATGCCGACAAGCGATGAACTGAACGCCCTGGTGCAGGCCATAGCGGCCGCGGGCGACCGGCAGGCTTTTGCTGCCCTGTTCAAGCATTTCGCGCCGCGCGTGAAGGCATTCCTGATGCGGTCGGGTACGGCAGAGGGTCTGGCCGAAGAGTTGGTGCAGGAGACCATGATTTCGGTATGGCGCAAGGCCGCCATGTTCAATCCGGCTCAGGCTGCGGTGTCGACCTGGATCTTCACCATAGCGCGCAATCTGCGGGTCGACCACTTCCGGCGCCAAGGGCAGCGCGAGGTGCAAGGCGACGGCACCGAAGCCGACGACATGCCCGACACGGCCCCCGCACTTGAAGATCAGGTGCGGACCGGCCGGCGCGAAAAGGGCGTTCGCGAGGCGATGTGCAAATTGTCGCCAGAGCAGGCGCAAATCGTGCGCCTGTCGTTCTACGAAGAGCATCCCCACTCCCGCATCGCGCTCGAGCTGGGCATTCCACTCGGCACTGTCAAGTCGCGCGTGCGGCTTGCCGTCAACCACCTGCGTCGATTGCTCGACGGCCTCGAACCATGATGAACCACCACCCGGACGATGACTTCTTGCTGGCCCTTGCGGCGGGCAATCTCGATAACGGCCCTTCGCTGGTCGTGTCCAGCCACGTCGAGGGCTGCGTGCATTGCCAGAAGCGCATTCGCGTGCTGGAAACGATCGGCGGCGACATGCTCGAGGCGGTTGACCCTGCAGTGCTTGCAACCGACGCGCTGACGCGGGCACTGGCTGCCATCGACGCACCGCCGCCGCCTGCCTTCAAACCGCCGACAGCGGTGGGTCTTCGTGCCGCATTGCCGGTTGGCATGAAGTGGCCACGGTCACTCCACGGCTGCACGACCACGCGCTGGCGTTGGCTTGGCCCCGGCATGCGCTGGAGCCGCGTGACGCTGCCTTACGACCGGGCTGCCAACGTGTTCTTGCTGCGCATAGGCGCCGGTAAAAAACTGCCGATGCACAGCCACAGTGAAGTCGAATTGACGCAGGTGCTGTACGGCACCTTCCACGATGGCCGGGCACTGTTCGGGCCGGGTGATTTCGACGAGGCCGACGGGTCCATCCTTCACCAGCCGGTCGTCCTCGCCGATGGTGAGTGCATCTGCCTGGCATCGGTGCGCGGCAAGGTAATGTTCGAAGGTGCGATCGCCCGCTGGTTCGGCGGGCTGGTCGGGATGTAAAAAAACCGCTGCGTCGCAGCGGTTTTTTTTAGCTCCAGCGAAATCAGCGGCGGCCGATGAAATCGCTGACCCACCCGGTGATCCAGCAGGCTGCTGCGGCCGACACGGCAGTCACAAAAGTTCCCCAGCACAGGTCGGCCATGGTGACCTGTACAGGCCAGTTTTTCAGCGTCGCCTGGTTGGTTAGGTCATAGGTCGCATAGGCCACCAGCCCGAGCAAGGCGCCCGAGCCGAGCGCCGACAGCCAAGCCCGGCCGTTGACCGATGGCGCCACGCAGAAGAACACGACACCCACGATGTAGATCAGGTAGAACGCGATCGCCGGTGCCGGCGAAAAGCGCTCCAGCATCATGTTGCCGAGGGCCGGCCGGTAGAGCCGGTCGGCCATGGTGGTGAGCCAGATGGCATCTAGCCCCAGAAAGATGATGGCCGTGATGGGGTAGGCGATGAGGAAGTTTCGAATGGACATGGTGGGTGGTTCTCCTGCAACCATTACGACGCATGGCCGACCATGGATCACTTCAGACGCAATGCTTGCGCCACTTTTACTTCAGCCGGTAGCTGAGCTTGCGGCCGCCGTCGACAGTCGAGTCGAGACCGAGCCAGTCGCCGGCGGCTGAGTACCAGACGTCGATCGGATTCGTGGCGCCCGTGATGCGCCACCGCGTCGCCACGGTCGATTGCCCGCGCACATCGATCTCGCCGCTACCGACGCGCGTGATCTGCACTTTTTCAAGCTTGCCGGTCTGCGCGTTGAGCAGTCGTGTCTGCGTCTGAAGGGCCGGATTCCAATAGGCAAAGCTCATTACGCAGCCCGCCACGGGCAAGCCCGTGGCGTTATCCGCGAAGACCATGAGCCCTTCGCTTCCAGAGCTGCCTTCGCCTTCGGTTTGCGTGCGCACGCGCATGATCTTGCCATCGTCGTCCGTCTTCGAGACGAGGTCGGTCAAGCAGTTGCCGCGCCACTTCTCGACGACTTTGTGCTGGTAGCGGTAAGCCGATATGCCGATGAATCTGACGTCGAAGTTCGCCTCTCCGATAACTCGCCGCTCGTCGCCGGAACCGGTCACATTGAAGCGGTGTTCCCCAATGGGCTTGTCGTTCAGCGAGGCAACGAAATTCCATTCGCCGGTCGGTGCTGTCGCCGCATGGCTCGGTGCCGTTGCCAGCAGGCCGAACGAGAGCGAAAGCGCCAGCGTTTTACCGGCATGGGCGGCGTGCAGCGCTTTCATGGCGTACCTTTGCGCGGCGGGCCCGGCACGAATGCGTTGGTCCGCTCGACGTATTCACGGTACTTCGGCCGGCGCTCAGCAATGTCCTTTTCGAGCAGCGTCACGCCGGACACCTTGAGCAGCAGTACCGTCATGAGCAGCGGCGAAACGACGCTCCACGCGCCGCCCCAGCCTCCGGCGGACAGCGCCATCAGCCACAGTCCCCACCAGACGCAGGCCTCGCCGAAGTAGTTCGGGTGTCTGGTATAGCGCCACAGGCCGCGGTCCATGACCTGGCCCTTGTGGGCGGGGTCGGACTTGAAAGTGGCCATTTGCTGGTCACCGATGGCTTCGAAAACCACGCCGAAGATCGCGATCGACATGCCCGCCCAATCGAGCAAGCCAAGCGGGTTCGGTGCGACAACGCCAACGGTATTTCCCGCGACGACGCCCACGAACAACGGAGCCGAGACAATCCACGCGAGCACCACCTGCAAAGCGAAGATGAGGTACAGGCTTTTAAACCCGAAGTTCGGCTGGTTGCGGGCGCGGATCTCCTGATAGCGGCGATCTTCCCCGTGCCCCCAGTTGCGTACCGTGATGAACATACTGAGGCGCAACGCCCACGCGACCGCGATGGCGATCATGCAGACGCTTCGAATGCCCGGCGCCGGCGTCAGCACGAAGTAAACGCACCCCGCACCCGCGATCAAGATCGGCCACATGCGGTCGACCAGACTCACGTCGGTGCGCGACAGGCTCACCAGCCAGGTCAACACTGCCAGCACGGCGGTCACGCCCAATCCAGTCAAGGCTATCGGCCACATTGCAATCACCTCACGCATGAGAAGTCTCCGGAAGATCGGCATGTAAGACCGCCTCGACGATCACGCCATCGAATCGGATCGACAACCAGACCAGCAGTGGCATCAGCACGGCCCAGCCAACGACCAGTTCGGCCAGCGCCGGCGTGGCATGAATGAACGACGCGCCGCCAAGCCGCACGCCCGACGCAAAAGAGGCCGGGCCGGCAATAGCGCCGAGCACGATGGCCAGCCACAGCCGCGGGCGCAACCAGCGCAATGTCACGTTCAACTGGATCGCGAACAAGCCCCAAAGACCGATCATCCAGTAGGGCGGCAGATGGGCCAAGGGTTGCCCCGACGGATAGCCGATGTTGCCCAGCGCGACATGAATCGTCTCCGATACAAAGCCGATCAGGCAAACCAGCGCAACGAGTGCAGCCTCCTGCGCAGGTCGCGAGGAAACGGCGATGTGCCATGCGATCACCGCGAGCCCGCATGCCAATCCCCAGAGCGGCCGGTCGTGCGCGGCACCGAGCACTGCCGCGAACCAGCCGATCTGCGCCAGCACCACGTTCGCGAGTTGCATGGTCCGCGTTGGTTGCGCTGGAGCGACTGTCACGCGCGCTTCTCGAACAGGTAGTGGCTGACCCACCACCGCTGGCCTTCGTCGTAACCGAACAGCTCTTCGACCGACATGAAGAACAGGCGCCACCGCGTCCACCACACGTTGGCTTCACCACCATAGGTGCTCTCGAACAGCGGCATCAGTTCGCTGCGGTGCGCATCCATGTTGCGCAGCCACGCTGCCGACGTGCGCTGGTAGTGCGTGCCGTTCCAGCGCCAGCGTTGCAGCAGGCGCAAGTCGTCCTGGCAGTGCAATGCCAGGTCGTCGCTGGGCATCATGCCGCCAGAGAAAAAGTGCTTGCTCATCCAGTCGCTGGCGTCGCGCTCGACGAAGGGGTAGGGCGCGTCGCGGTGCGCGAACACGTGCATGAAGAAGCGGCCGCCCGGCCTCAACCATGAGGCGACGTTGGCGAATGCGCGCGGCCAGTTCCGCAGGTGCTCGAACATCTCGATCGACACGATGCGGTCGAACTGCTCGTCGCTGCTGAAGACGTTGAAGTCGCGGGTGAGCACGCGAACGTTGGTCAGCCCGCGCCGCGTCGCTTCGGATTCGATGTACTCGCGCTGGGAGCTGGAATTCGACAGTGCGGTGATCTGGCTGCCGGGGTAGCGCTGGGCCATGAAGAGCGTCAGCGAACCCCAGCCGCAACCGAGTTCCAGCACCTGCTGTCCGTCTTTCAGGCCGGCGCGTTCGCATGTTGCGTTGAGCGAGGCCGCCTCGGCCGCTTCGAGTGTGTCGACGCCGTCGGGCCAATAGCAACTGCTGTATTTACGATGCTTGCCGAGTACGGAGCCGAAGAACGCGGCCGGCACTTCGTAGTGCTGCTCGTTGGCTTTTTCGGGCAGAGGCGCCAGTTCAGCGCTGCGCATTGTTGCGAGAAAATCGCTGGTCTGATCAGACGTGGATTCGGTATCGGCGCTTTCCAGCTCGATCACCCGCGCTTTCAGCAAGCGGCGGATGCCTGCCCGCACGACTCGATCTGGCACGTAGCCCTGTTCGACCCAATGGATCGCGGTGGCAGTGTTTTGCGACATGTGCGCTTTCTTCTCCGGGCACACGATGTGTGTGATTCCAGAGCTGTTACGCAGCCCGATGCCGTTTGGATCTGCAGGTCGAATTCGTCTCTAGAAGACGGTGCCGTCGCTCTCGATCATCAGTGGCGGTGCGCCGTTGCGCAGGCGCTGCGCCAATGCGCGGCCCGCTGCCCATGTGCCGCCTTCGAGCACGCACGCCAGCGGCATATCTTCTTCCGTGCGGTTCAGCACCTTGCGCACACGCGGCGCCACTTCATCGAGCAGCGCGACCGTGAGCGCGCGCCACTCCACGATGAACTCGTCGCTGACCTTCCAGCTGCGTTCGAGAAACGCAGGGTCCTTCGGCACGATGACCTGGCTGTCGATCAGCAGGCCGCCGTTGCGGTATTCGGGCAGTGCGGTCAGCGTCTCCAGATGCCGCACCTTGACGCCGGCCCAAGCGAACGGCTCCAGCAACGAATAGGTCAGCCACTGCGAGAGCTTGTGAAACGGCATCCATCCATTGGTCAAGCCGGGGCCGGTCACTGCGCTGTGGCGCCAGCAATCGCCGAGCGCCAATGCCCGGTCGCTGGAGGCAAAGCCGCCGACGTTGTCGCTGCCGTCGGCGGCCAGGCTGTCGATGGCGTTGGATGCCGGCCAGATGCCCGACAACGAATCGAGCAACAGCGACAGAATCTCGTGCGCCGTGACCTCGGCCGTCGGTGGCGCGGCGGGGCCGTACGGGCCGACCAGCGCGTCGAACAGTCCGCCGGGCCGGCCGCTGTCGCCGAACACCTCGGGCTGCTCGGTCATCGCCTCGCCGAGCCTGCGCAACAGCATCGCGCGCCCGGCAAGGCCGATCAGCGGATTGGCTTCGCTCACTTGCAGTGCGTCGCCGAGACGGTCTGTGACGAGTGCCTTCAGACCGGCCGCGTCGGCCTGCAGCGGACGGTCGGGATTCGATGAAAACAGGCCGCTGGTGAACGCATGAAAGCTCGCCACGGCCAGGCCTTCTGAGCGCGAGAAGCTCTGGCCTTCTTCCTCGCCGAAGGCAGTTTCGATGTAGCGCCAATCGGGCCCGGCACCGGCGTCGAGCAACACGCTGACCAACGCCAGATCGATCTGCGCGCGGGCACGCTCACGCGATGTCGCGGCTTCGCCCAACAGGGAGTTCAACTCGGCCAGCCGGTCGACACCACCGGCCTCGAAATGGCGCCAGCGGCTGTGGTACGGAATGGTGTCCCACGGGTAGCGTTCAAGCGTTACTTCTGCCACGGCCCGTGCGGCATCTTCGATGGTGCTGTCGTTGCCGATGGTGAACCACGCCGACTCGCCGCGCCGCGCGCGTGCCAGCAAGGCGGCCGAGCGTTCGCGGACAGCCGCAGTGGTGCGCAACAGCGCCGCAGCGCCCGCCGCATGACTGCTGTCGTCGGTCAGCTCGACGATCGGATCGACATGGCCTTCCGCGTCCGCACTTCGAACGGCTGCGTTGTGTGTCGGGCGCTCCGGGTCGACGCCGTAGTTGTCGCGGCTCATTTGGCGAGCCCCCGACCTTTGGCCTGCTTCAACTCATCGGCATTGGGCACATGGCCTGGCGTGAAGTAGCCGGCGGCTTTCTTGGCGTCCATCTCGACCTTGGCGTCGGCCGGGATCAGGTCGTCCGGAATGTTGACTCGCTCGCCGATCTCGATGCCCGAGCCGGTGATGGCGTCGTACTTGAGATTGCTCATCGAAACCAGCCGGTGAATCTTGCGGATGCCGAGCCAGTGGAAGACATCGGGCATCAGCTCCTGGAAGCGCATGTCCTGCACGCCGGCGACGCACTCCGTCCGCGCGAAATACTGGTTTGCCGTGTCGCCGCCGACCTGGCGCTTGCGAGCGTTGTAGACCAAAAACTTGGTGACCTCACCGAGCGCCCGGCCTTCCTTGCGTGAGTAGGCGACCAGCCCGACGCCGCCACGTTGCGCTCCCTGAATGCATTCCTCGATGGCATGGGTCAAATAAGGCCGGCAGGTGCAGATGTCGGAGCCGAACACGTCGGAGCCGTTGCACTCGTCGTGGATGCGCGCGGTGAGTTCGACCTCCGGATTCGCCAGATCGCGCGGGTTGCCGAAGATGTAGAGCGTCTGTCCGCCGATGGGTGGCAAGAACACTTCAAGATCGGAGCGCGTCACCAGCTCGGGGTACATGCCGCCGGTCTCCTCGAACAGCGTGCGGCGCAGATCGGTCTCGCTGCAACCGAAGCGCCTGGCAACCTCTGGCAAAAACCAGACGGGCTCGATCGCGGCCTTGGTCACCATCGCGGCACCGCCGGCGGTCAGGAACTTGCCGTCGGCCTTCAGTCGTCCACTTTGCAGTGCCTCGATCACCTCGGGCAGGATGACGTGGGCCTGCGTGATGGCGATGGTCGGGCGAATGTCGTAGCCAGCCGCGAGCTCGCCCGAAAACACATCGGCCACCAGCGCGCCCCAAGGGTCTAGCGAAACGATCCTGCCGGGCTCGCTCCACTGCGGGTAAGGGCCGATGAGGTCGGTCGGCGCGGTGTTGGTCAAGTCGGCGCGGTGCTCGCGCTTGAGTGCGCCGGCCGCGACGGCGAGGGCGCGGTACACGCTGTACGAACCGCTGTGGGTGCCGATGACATTGCGGTGCGCGCGCGAGGTCGTGGTGCCGACGACCGGACCGCGTTCGGCCGCGCTGGCCGCTGCCCAACGGATGGGCAGCGCGCCGAAGCCGCCACTGTGCGAGGTGAGTCGGATGTGGCGTTGAGCTGGTGTTGCAGGGACGGCCGGCAACGGTGAGGGCAAGGCGCCGCCAACGGGGATGTCGACGGAAACTGCAATGTCGGGCGACAGAGAGAACATCAGGGACGGAGGACCGGAAACAGCGGAAGCAGCGGGAGCAGCGGGAGCAAGAGAAGGAATCGAAACGGCATCAACAGACATTGCAAGCCCTCAAAAACATCAATGTAGCGACCCCCTTGTGAACTGGCAAGCCAGCGCACGGCACAATTCTTTGACCTCTTTTTTCGCCAGTGCCGTAACCGATCCACCCCATGCCACGAATAACAAGGGACAGCAATACGGGTGTGCGCGGCGCCAGTGCCGGCGAAACGGTCGAGACCGTCCTTCGTGATTTGTTCCTTCGTGGACTTACCGGAGACGCCGCGGCGTACCACACGTTCCTGTCGAAACTCTGCGCGCACCTTCGCGCGTTTTTGGGCAAGCGCCTGTTCGGCTGGCCCGATGAGGTCGAAGACCTCGTACAGGAATGCCTGCTCGCAATGCACAACCAGCGTCACACGTACCAGCCCGACCAGCCCTTGACGGCATGGGTGCATGCCATTGCCCGCTACAAGATGATCGACTTGCTGCGCTCCAAATCGATCCGCGAGGTCTTGCACGATCCGATCGACGACGACCTCGAAGTCTTCGCCGCGTCGGCTACCGATGCCAGCGATGCCCGGCGCGACCTCGGCGGCCTGCTCGCCACGCTGCCCGACCGGCAACGCCTGCCGATCGTCCACGTCAAGCTCGAAGGGCTGTCGGTCGCCGAGACCTCGCGGCTCATCGGCATGTCGGAGTCGGCCGTCAAGGTCAACGTGCACCGCGGCCTGAAGGCACTCGCCGCCCGCTTCAGGAGCGCCCCATGAAGACCGATGACCTGGTGACGATGCTGGCCAACGGTGTGGCGCCGGTGCCGCGGCATGCCGCATCGCGGCGCGTGACGTGGGCCGTCGCCGTTGGCCTGCCGTTGTCGCTGGCCATCCTGGTCATCGAATACGGCCTGCGACGCGACTTGGTCGAGGTCATGTTTTGGCCGATGTTCTGGGTCAAGCTGCTGTTTCCGGCCTGCATCGCGGTCGCCGGCTTCGTGATGCTGCAGCGGCTGGCGCGTCCCGGCGTGCCGGTACGGCATGCCTGGTGGGGCGCACTGCTGCCGGCTGTGTTGGTGTGGGCGTTGGCGATCGCCGCCTGGCTCGGTGCATCGGCCGATACGCGCATGCCCATGTTGATGGGTCAGACCTGGAAGACCTGCGCCTTCAGCATCTGCCTGATCGGACTGCCGGTGTTCGTGGCGGCGATCGTTGCGCTGCGAACCTTGGCGCCAACGCGGCCCGCGCTCGCAGGCGCTGCGGCAGGTGTGCTAGCCGGTGGGGTCGGCGGCAGCGTGTATGCGCTGCATTGCGTGGAGCTGACGGCGCCGTTCCTCGGCGTCTGGTACGTCGGCGGGATCGCGTTGGCGGTGGCGATCGGTGCGGCGGTGGGGCCGCGGCTGCTGCGCTGGTAGTCAAGCCAAGTGACCAGGCACGAGGTACTGACCCGACCGGTGCGGGTGAGTCGCGCATGCTCGCGGGTGTCTCGGTCCCAATCGGGATAGCGCCCCGATGCAACCAATCAAAACCCAGCAACCAAAGCCGATGCGCATTCTTCACACATCCGACTGGCATCTCGGCCAGCATTTCATGGGCAAGAGCCGCCAGGCGGAGCACCAGTGCCTGATCGACTGGCTGCTGACGCAAGTCGATGCATATGCAGCGGATGCAGTGCTCATCGCTGGCGACATCTTCGACACCGGCTCGCCCCCCAGTTATGCGCGCGAGCTGTACAGCCAACTGGTGGTTCGACTGCACGGCGCAGGTGTGGCGCTGCTGCTGCTCGGTGGCAACCATGATTCGGTTGCGACACTGGGCGAAAGCCGCGGATTGCTCGCCTGCCTGAACTCTACGGTGGTCGCGACGGTAGACGATCCCGCAAGCCAGGTCGTCGTGCTGCCGTTGCGGGGCGGCAAGGGCGAGGCGGGTTGCATCGTCTGCGCGATTCCTTTCATACGCCCGCGCGACGTATTGCAGAGCCAGGCCGGACAGAGTGCCGACGAAAAACAGCAGTCCATGCGAGCCGCCATTCAGGCCTATTACCAATCGGTCTACGAGGCGGGCCTTGCACGGCAGGCGGAACTAAAAAGCGAACTGGGCCGCGTCGTGCCGCTCATAGCCACCGGGCATCTCACCACCGTGGGCGCCACCAGCAATGAGTCGGTCCGCGAGATCTATGTGGGCTCGCTCGATGCCTATCCCACGTCGGCGTTTCCGCCGGTGGACTACATCGCGTTGGGGCACATTCACAAGCCGCAAAAGGTTGGTGGACTCGATCACATTCGCTATTGCGGTTCGCCCATTCCTTTGGGGTTCGACGAAGCGCGGCAGCAAAAAGAGATGTTGCTGGTGGACCTGGGCGCGGACGGACTGACGGCCATCACGCCGCTGATGGTGCCGCGGTTCCAGCCGTTGATCTCTGTCGGCGGCAACTTGATGGCGCTGGCCAGTGCCATCACCGCAGCCGCTCTTGAAGGGTCTGCTGCGCGACCGGTCTGGCTGGAAGTCACCGTCGCGGAGGACGACTATTTGTCCGACTTGCCTGCGCGCATCGAGGTCATGACGCAAGGCTTGCCCGTGGAGGTTTTGCGCGTGCGGCGCCAGCGTGGCAATGCGGCAGCCAGCATGGCTGGCGAGGTGACCGAAACCTTGGATGAACTCAGCCCCCACGATGTATTTGCGCGCCGATTGGCGCAAGAAGAACTGACGCCTGAACTGCTGGTGGCCTTGAGCCAGCGTTACCGAGCCATCGTGACCGGTCTCACGGAGGGTGCTACTTGAAAATTCTGAGTCTGCGCCTGAAGAACCTCAACTCACTCAAAGGTGAGTGGACGATCGACTTCACCGAATCCCCCTTTACCGACAACAGCCTGTTTGCCATCACCGGCCCCACCGGCGCGGGCAAGTCGACCTTGCTCGACGCGATCTGTCTGGCGCTGTACCACGAGACGCCGCGCCTGAAGAGCATCTCGGCATCGGCCAATGACATCATGACGCGGCACACCGCCGATTGTCTGGCCGAGGTGGAGTTCGAAGTGAAGGGCGCTGTGTACCGCGCCTTCTGGAGCCAGCGCCGCGCCCGCGACAAAGTCGACGGCGCGCTGCAGGCTCCCAAAGTGGAACTGGCCAGCGTCGACCGGACCAGCGGCGCAGGGACGATCTTGACGAGCCAAAGCGGCGACAAGCTCAAGCGCATGGCGGAGATCACCGGCCTCGACTTCCCCCGTTTCACCAAGTCCATGCTGCTGGCCCAAGGCGGCTTTGCTGCCTTTCTGAACGCCAGCGCCAACGACCGGGCCGAGTTGCTGGAGGAGCTGACGGGCACCGAAATCTACGGCGAAATCTCCAAGAAAGTGTTCGACGAGGCGCGACAGGCCAAGCAGCAACTGGAGCAACTCAAAGCTCGCGCAGACGGCGTGGAACTGTTGACCGCAGACAAGCGCGAGGCCATGCAAGGCGACGTGAAGCGTTGGGGTGATGAACTGCTGGGCGTGCAAGCCAACCAGCAGGTCACCCAAGCACAACGCCAATGGCAGCTGAACCTGGCGCAAAGCGCGCAAGAGGTGCAAAGCATGGAGGCGCAAGGCATTGCAGCGGCAGCGGCGCTGGAAACCGCCGCACCCGAACTTCGCCGCCTTGTCGAAAGCGAGCCAGCGCAAACGCTCAAGCCGCTGCACCACGCTTGGCAACAGGCGCAAGCCGCATGCAGCCATAGCGAAACCGTGCTGGCAACGCTCCACGTCGATCGGCAACGCGAGACCACCGCTCACTACCGGCAGCACCACCTTGCCCAAACGCTGTCCAGCCAGATCGCGCAGCATGCGCAAGACCAACTCACGCTGAGAAAAGGCGAGCATCAGCAGCTCACCGACTTTTGCGCAACGCACCCACAACGCGCCGCCTTGGGCGAACGCCTGGGCAGTTGGCGCCAACAGTTCGACCAACGCCATCGGCTGCAACACAACCTAGTCACCCAGCAACAGGCTTTGCAGGCGCTGAAAGAAGAGCAAGCGGCCCGCAGCCGCAAGCTCACCGCACAGAGCGCGCTGGTGGATGCAGCGGCGCTGGCAAAAACCGCATCGGCGTCCGCGCAGCAGTCGGCGCAGGCCGCACAAGACCAACGCCTGGCAGGGCAAACGCCTGCGGGTTTGCGCGCGCTGTGGCAGGCCGAGCAGGGCCATCTGAACCGCTGGCAACAGCTGGAAGCTCTGGCCAAACAGCGTCGTGAACTCGCGACCCAGCAAGCCACGCTTGCTGCGGACGTGCAGCATGGCAACGCCAAGATAGGGACGCAAACTGCTGCGGTGTCAGCGCTGCGGGAAGAATACAAAACGGTGAAAGAGCAGGTTGCAGACAAGCAAAAACTGCTCGACCAGGAGCGCCGCATTCAAAGCCTGGATGCGCACCGCCTGGCATTGCAGCCCGGGGAGGCTTGCCCCTTGTGCGGTGCCGTGGAACACCCCGCAATCGATGCTTACCAGGCGCTCGATGTTTCAGCCACCGCCGCCACCTTGAAGCTCAAACAAGATGCGCTCGAGAAACTGAAAACACAGGGGGAAATCGCCTCCGCCGCTTTGGCTGCGAGCAACGCCCGCCAAACGGAGCGGCTGAACAGTCAAGAGAAAGCCGCACAGCACATCAGCCAGTGGCAAACCGTTTGGACCGCGTCGATCAGCCTGGTGAAAACCACGCCCGCATTGACCGTTGACGATTGGCACAGCGCCGAGCACTTGGCCGGGGGACAGCAGACTGTTGCACAGGCTCTCGTCCAACTCGCCAACGATCTGCAAGCCGCGGAGACGGGCGAACAGACGATTCAGCGCGCCCAGGCAGCCGCCAACCAAAGCGCCCAGGCGTTGCAGGCGGCACAGGGCCAGCTGGCCCTGATGCGACAGGCGGCCGAGGATTCGCAGGTGCGCCAGACGACGCTGGTGCAAACCGGTCAAACAAATCAGGAAGAGCTCGCGACCGTGGAGGCGAGCCTGCAAACCACACTGGCCGAAGCCGGCTACGCGCTGCCAGCCGATCCCAAGCCGTGGCTACAAGAGCGAGACGGTGAGTGGCAACACTGGCAGCAGACCCAGCGCCAACTTCAGGCGCTGGCCCAAGCCATCACCCGCCAGCAAGCCCAGTGCGACGCGACACAGACAGAAGCCAGCTCGTGGGCGCAACGATGGACCGACCTGCAGGCCCGCGCGGATCAACCCGCGATGGCCTCGCCCGCGCACAAGGAAGTGGCGGCCGATGAACTGCCGGCCGCGCTCGCCGCTTGCACTCACGACATCGCCATCCTGACCCAAACCATCGCCGCCCTGACGGGCCGACATGCGCAGGCAGAGGCAGCTCTCGCGCAACAACGCGCAGCCTTACTGGATGCGGAAGGCGCGTGGCACACCGCCCTGAACGCCAGCCCTTTTGCCGACGCGCCAGCGTTCGAGGTCGCACTTTTGCCCGAGCCCGAACGCCAGCGCTTGAGTGCGCTGAAAGATTCACTGAACGCCGCGCAACAGCGGGCCAACGCACTGTTGCAGGCCGCACGCGACAAACAAACGCAGTTGGAAGTACAAGCACTCACGCCACTCGCCGCCGAAGAAATCGTTGAGCAAATGGAGGCGCTAGAGGCGCAGCGCAGTGCCCTCAGCGAACAAATCGGTGCCCAGCGCGCCTTGCTTACGAGCGATGCGCAACACCGCCAAAACCAGCAAGCCCTGTTTGCGCAAATCAGCGAACAGACCGGAGAGGCCGATATCTGGCAACGGCTGGACGGCTTGATCGGCTCTGCCAGAGGCGACAAGTTCCGCAAGTTCGCCCAGGGGCTCACGCTCGACCATTTGCTGCACCTTGCTAACCGGCACTTGGCGCGCCTGCATGGCCGCTATCTGCTGCGCCGCAAGTCCACCGGGGAACTGGAGCTGGACATCGTGGATGCGTGGCAGGGCGATGTGACGCGCGACACGCGCACCCTGTCGGGCGGCGAAGGCTTTTTGGTCAGCCTCGCGCTGGCCCTGGCGCTGTCGGATTTGGTGAGCAACAAGACATCCATCGATTCGCTGTTCCTCGACGAAGGCTTTGGCTCGCTGGACGGCGACACGCTGGAGATCGCGCTGACAGCGCTGGATTCATTGAACGCCAGCGGCAAGATGATCGGCATCATCAGCCACGTGGAAGCGCTGAAAGAGCGCATCCCCGCGCAGATCCGGGTGGAGAAGGGCGGGGGGATTGGGCATTCGCGGTTGGTGGTGTAGTGCAAAACTGGCGTGCGGCGTTCGAAGAAGATAGATAAACGCACTAAAAAATGGCTAACAAAGACACCTAACTCATTGTTATTTATTGTGTTTCGGCAAAAAATACAAAAACATTAAAATGTACCGAAATGCATGAACTCAGCCCCGCTATCACCCGCCAGTACATCGATGCTGTCGCCGTGTTCGAAGCCTTGGATGACGCCTTAGCAGAAGCGGCCCAGGTGCGCGGTGGGATGTATTGGCATGCGGGGACCGCGTCGTCGCCAGAGTCCAGATACCTGGTGCGCACCACGCCTGCGGGGGCAGAGAAAAGTTTGGGCCCGGACACGCCTGAGACGCAAGCCATTTACAACAAATTCACCCGAAGAAAGCAGGCCAGCGCCGAACGGCTTTCCAGCCTGAAAGCTGCGCTGGACCAGCAGCAGCGCATGAACCGCGCCCTGCGCGTCGGCAGGGTGGACCCGCTGGTGGTGGCGCTTCTCAACCGGTTGGCCAGCACGCAACTCAGCGAGCACTTTCGCGTGGTCGGCACCCATGCCTTGTATGCGTACGAGGCCGCCGCCGGGGTCCGCCTGGATGCAGACGCCCTGGCCACGCGCGACATCGATTTGCTGTGGGATACGCGCAAACGCATCGTTTTTTCCACCCAGCTCGCACGCGTGGACAGCTCCATGCTGGGGGTGCTCAAAAAGGTGGACCCAACGTTTCGGATGCGCCAAAGCCAAAAGTACACGGCAGTCAACAAAGACGGCTTCGAGGTCGACATCATTCGCCGCGAGCAGACCGACGACGACCCGCACCCCATCAAACTCAGCGACGAAGACGACGACTTCTGGGTGGCCCAGGCCCACCGCGCCAACGTACTGCTCGACTCGCCGGGCTTCTCTGCCGTGATCGTTGCCACCAACGGCACCATGGCGCGCATGAACACCGTGCACCCGGCCACGTTGATGGCGTTTAAACGCTGGATGGCCGGGCAAGCCGATCGCGACGCCCTCAAACGCCGTCGTGACGTGCTGCAGGCCGATGCGGTGCAGGTGCTGCTGGAGCAGTACTTGCCCCAGATTCAAGAGGTCAGTACGCGCCCATGAAGTCACGCTTGCCAATGGGCAAGCCGTTGTGGCGCAGGATGTCGTAGCTCGTTGTCACATGAAAGAAGAACTGCGGCAAACCGTAGTTCGCGAGGTAGGTCTGCCCACTGAGCTTCTTTTCCTTCGGCGTGCCGGGGCGCAAGACGATTTCGGCGCTTTCCTTGCCTTCAAACTGCGACGCGTCGACGCTGTCCAGAAACGCCAAGGTTTGGGTCAACAGCACATCCAGATCGGCAAAGCTCTTCTCCTGGCCTGCAAAGGTCGGCACCTCCACCCCGGCCAGACGCGCCGAAACGCCGCGTGAAAAATCGGCGGCAATCTGTACCTGCTTGAGCAGCGGAAACATGTCGGGCGCCAACCGCGCTTGCAACAGGGCGTCGGGCTCGATCGACTTGCTTGTGGCGTGCTCGCTGGCCTGGGCAAGGATGGTCTTCAGCGCCGTCAGCATCTGCTTGAAGACGGGGACGGAGTGGTTGTACATGGAGCTGGTCATGGGGGGGGGCTTCTGCGGGTAAACGGAGGAGGAAGACGGTGAGGGGCAGCTGCGCCAAGGGCTGAGCGCTTTCAGGCGCGTGTAACCCTGGTTTGGACAGCTTTGGATGAGGCGCCTGGTTCGCGCTGCGATGGCCCCGCCGGGCACTGTAACCGGTCGCTGCGTGAGCCAAGTGCTTCGGAGCTTCAAGTCCCCGTGTCTTTGGCGCTGTCGGGCCTGGTGAGCAACAAAGCCTCCATCGACTCACTCTGCGGCTTATCCAAGTGCGGAAAACGACGTCGGCTTGAGGAATGAGTTGGCCGTGCGAGCCACGATCGGTCCATTGCTTTTGCCGGCCGTCCGGGCGGTCAGCCACTCTGCATCCTTAAAAAAGGCGTCCCACCGGACTTCGCGTTTGGCCAGATCGGTCTAGGCCAGCAGGTAGGTGAGTTCGTTGCTGTCGGGCCCGATCACCGGCGGGAAGAAACCGACGGGCCGGAAGCCATAGCGTTCCCAAATCCTTAGGGTGTGGTTTTGAAAGCGGGTCAGCATGTGTGGCATGCGTCCAAACATCGCTGTTTAGATTCGCAGTTCGTAGAGCATGTCTTTCCGTTTTTTTATCCGGCGTCCTGACTGATTCGGGGTGATGTCATCAGGATTCGTTCCAGCCGCTCGCAGGCGGCTTCCAATTCGATCAGATTTGCGGGGGAGCCAATACACAGGCGGACCGCAACCTCAGCGCGCAGTCGCTCGTTCTCTTCGCGCAGGGCGTCCGCCGAATCGGGGATGGCCTCGGGCGGTGTCTCTGAGCAACGTCGTTCTGGCTTCGTATCTGGCTTTGGCATGGTGTTCCCCAGAGCTTGCGCGTCGCCCTCAGCAATGTCGCGTCGCCAGACCACAACCTGGTTCGGATTGCGGATGTTATAGATGGCGGCGACCCGACGGCTGGACAGTCGCTCACGGTCCTGATGTGACAGAACCTCCAGCTTGAATTCCGAACTGTCCGCGCTGCGTTTAGGGTGCAAGCCGTCGATGCCATGCAGTCGGTAACGACTCACCCAAGTGCGGATCTTCTCCTCGGGCACGTTCCACCGCCGCGCCAACAGCTTGCTCCGCCTTCACCAGCCAGAAAGCTATTGACTGTCCGCGCCAACAGCTTTGGCGCGAGGGTGCATTAATAACAAAGTGAAGGTGTCGTGGTGCGGGTCCGGAGCCATCTTCTTTTTGCGTGGAATGGTCGCTGCGCGCATTTCGATGGGCGAGCGTCGGACAGTCACTTTTTAATGTGTCGGCCGTTTGCGGCGGCTCGGGCACCACGCTCACCGCGCTGCGCGGTATCGAGAAAGCGTGACCTACTGGATGGCTTTGGCGTGCGTGGTGGCAGCCTTCGGTGCCGGACTGGCGGGCGCGATGTACTTTGTCGGCAATCTGCGCATCAGCCCCGACGCGACGTTCAGCGTCAATGGGCAGCGTTCACGATCTTCATGGTTGTCATTGGCGGCATCGGCCGCATTGATGGACCGCTCGTCGGCGCTTTGATTTTCTAGGCATTCAACAAATTCCTTAGCGACTATGGCATCTGGTATTTGATCGGCCTCGGCCTGCTCGTCATCGTGGTCACCATCTTCTTCAAGCAGGGCTTATGGGGCTACGCGCAGCAGCGCTGGGGCTGGTCGCTCTTACCCACGCAACGCCGTTTGATGGAGGTGCCCGGTAGAAGCGCCTGATAGAGGTGACTGATAGAGGTGACCAACATCGCCGGCTGATTCAATTTCAGGAGACAGTACTTCATGAGAAACATCGGCGAAAACACCATCACCGCCGCCGTGCTGGAAAGCATCGCAAGCTGCGACGACCCACGCTGGAAAGAAGTGATGTCTGCCCTGGTCCGTCATCTGCACGACTTCGCGCGCGAGGTGAAGTTGACACAGCTCGAGACTTACGCTTTCGGGGAGAACGCGCACCTCAGTCCGACGTCCTAGCCGACGCGAACCATTGTGGTCGGTCGAAGGTCGGTGTCTTCCATACAAGCGCCGTGCGTCTTCTAGTCAAGTTGTCGCGAGCCACCACGCAAGCGCAACAATTGCTTGCGCAGTCGATCCCATAAGTTAGCGACGAGGTACTCGTCTTTGAGATCGATATGCGAGTCTGCGATCACGCGCGCACGGTTTAGAGTGCCGTCCAACCCCAGTTTCCACATAAGTACAGGAACTTTGTGTAGCCTGACTGCGTAATAGCCAGGAAATCGCCTCATGTCCTTTAGCAATTTGGAAGTCAGCATTGCGCTAGCGTCGGTCGCGGGTGATCCGATCTGCGTCGCTTTTGCCGCGGAAGACGCGGGTCGCTGACCTCTGCGTAGACCTGCAACCTCGTCAAGTCGTCGTCGCATTGCCAGACCGACGACCGAGGCTGACAACTGCGCATTTATCGTTCGCTGACCGGCCTTGCCAATTTCTTTACGCCATCCCGGCTCTGTCCACATCCGCCGCATCAGGCGTGCAGCAGCATCGGTCCGCGGCTCGGCCCAGACCGTTCCCAAAGGATAGGGGCCGTGGGCTTCTTTGCTGCGAATGAGGTCAAACGGGACCAACGCAGCGTTGCCATCGTGGGTGAAATCAACATTTCCGCTCCACCCCGTTGCCAATACAGGAACCCCATAGGCCATAGCTTCGGCTATCGATAGTCCGAAGCCCTCGGACCGGTGCAATGAAACGAAGCTGTCGATTGTCGCCAGTAGTCGAAAACGTTCTGTACTTTCGAGTGTCTCTGTCATGAACGACACTCGGAGTCCACGCGCTGATTTACGCAGTGCATCCAGAATCTCGGGGGCCGCATATCCGTTGAGTGTTTTCACGATCAGCCGAACTGGCTCGTGTGGTCTAAACGCTTTTATGAAGGCGGCCAACACACCCTCTGGATTTTTTCGAAACGGCACAGATGCCACGTCGAACTGGAACATGAAAAGGAATTCGTCTGGCGCCACTTCCGGAATTTGTGATGCCAGCCAAGCGCGGTTCGGCACTACTTGCGGTGGCATCACCATAGGCGGCATCACCAACACTGGAATTGTGGTTTTCGCACGAATGGCGTCTGCAATGAACTGACTTCCAGCCCATATTTCATCGACCAGGTCAAACCGGTCTACCCACCTATCGGGAAACTCGGGTGTTTCCCAGTACCAGCAGCCAATGCGATAAGGCGTAAGTAGCTCGCTTGGCAATTTTGCGAGCACCGCAGGCAGCATATCTGCGTTGCAGCCCAGAATCGTCGCCGCGGGCGTGCCGGACATCCACTGCAGCCCGACGATTGAATAGTCGCCCATGGGGGCGTTGGCTTCCATAGAGATGTCGTGGTTGAAGACCACAACTCCTGCCGCCTCCAACGCAGCCACGCTGTTTCGAGCCGCTTCACCTACACCCAAGTGGGATCTGAGATAGCCCACGTAGTTTGCGTCCATGCGGCTGGCATTGGCGGTCGGACCCATGCGCTCGATCAATTTGCGACTCAGCCCCATCTCTCGAAGGCCGGAGGTGCGTAGCCACGCCATCAGGCCAACCGAGTCGCGGCCATCCTGAAAATTACTGACGAGATCCGGGCGCAACTGCAAAATGGCCCGAGAGTAGCGACTCAGGTGGTCATTCCTCGCAGGACTCTCTGCCCAGTTCAGAAAATGTGGATCCTCCAGAGGATCTCCCAGCTCTAGGGATGGTCTGCATAAGTCCACCGCAACATCTGCTTGAACGTTGACCACAGATGAGTCAAATCAGCCTTGGCACCAGTGGGTTCGAGCTCTCC